>CAYRXO010000001.1:0-51850 GCA_964428215.1 uncultured Candidatus Accumulibacter sp.
AATCGAGCGCAGTGTAGCAAAAAACACTCATTATTATGTTAGCGCTTATGCCCCCCCTCCGTTTGCTAACCGATCATGCAAACAGCGTGGGGTAACTGAGCTTTTTAGGTTGAACGCTTATCATCAGAGGCCCGATAGAGTCGCTCCAGTAGCATCGAGGGCAAATCCACATGCCACAGATCCCCCAGACCGCTTGTACCGGTAAGCCAGCGGTGGCTGGCCAGATTCCACCCTGGCGCGGCCATACGGGCAACCATCGGGCCGATGATCGCCGTGCGCATGACCCCACTGACGCCCAGATCGACGAGCAGATGCTCGAAGCCCAGTTCGCGCATCGCGGCAAGCGCGACATGCTCAACGCCGATGGAACGGGGCTGCATCAGATCCAGGCTGCCCGGCAGAATCTCGACGAACACCGGTGCCGTAACCGAAGCAGTAACATCGGGCGCAACCTCTGGCTTGGCTTCGACAGTCGCCTCCGAGTCCGCGCCCGTGCCAGAATCCGCGGCGAGTTGCCCAGAAGCCCCAGCAGCCGCCACAAACGCATCGACACAAGCCCCGGTGTTCGCACCTGCATGACCTCCGGACGCACCGGCAGCCCCCGGTGCCTGCATCACCCCCTCGGCAATCAACCGTGTGACGTAATGCTGTGCGGCCCGCTCGACAGCCTCCGGCACCGGCTCATCGACCAGGGAATCCTGCGCGCACAGCAACTGCTCGATGCGCGCGCACAACGCCGGCCAGCGCTCGCGCGGCAGCGCAAAATGGCGTCCGAGATTGAGCCGCGTCACCTGCCGTACCGAGCGACCGACACGACGGGACTCGACCAGGCAGTGGGTGAGATAACTCTCACCCGAGGCGGGGTTGTTGGTTCGGGTAGTGCGGATAAACAGGGCGGCAGAGTATGGCAAAAACCGGGCCAGAAACCGCCTGTGAATAACTATTATGGCACCAAATTTCACCAGAAAAACGCGGGCATTTTATAAACAATGAGTTACGATCAGCAATGAGCCAGAAAATGGAGATTTATGCTGAACGAGTGCAAACTTGGGCTAATCTTCTGCTGTGCGCACTGCGTTAAAACAAGACCTGGCCCCACCTATGAAGGTAATGTCGAGGATTTTGGCACGATGGTCAGCTCGGCGTTCGACGAGCTTCTGTCGACGACCAATGCTGCTTTCCGTGCAGAAGCGCTTTCGTACGCAAGGCAGATAGGACGAATTTTCGCAAAGCGAAGAGATTGCGCACCGCGTGGTCCGTGCGAAGACTCAGTGATCGTCTTGAGACGACGTTAAGGAAACGCAGATTTATTCGGGTTTGCTGCCCAGGAGCAAAACTAACCAATTGATTCTATGGTACCTACGATTTTGAAAAACCAATAAATCTGCGTTTCCTTAAAGACCCAGTGCATTGCGCTCTCCACCCCTCAGTGAGAGCACTCGAAGCAATCCCTGGGCAACCTTCTGCACGTCGGCACCGAGGAGAAAGTAGCGCCTATCGCTTCGGCCCTTGCCTTTGCTCTTCGACGCCGTGTTGTTCAGAAAACTTCGGCACAGCTGGAAAACCACGCTACGTTGCACCAAATTATGGAAGCGCTGATTTAATCGCTCTTTCACGTCGATCTGCCACGCAACTAATTGATTTCATTGCTGCAGAAACACCACTTGCCGATTAAATCAGCGCTTCCTTATCCTGCGATCCTGTAGCGCTTTGCGCTCGTCAAGCGGGCTGGCGGCTGCTGACGTAACCGGCGATCAGTGTGAGCAACTGGTCTTCCTGATAAGGTTTACCAAGGTAATGGTTTACGCCGAGTTCTTCAGCATAGCGTCGATGTTTGTCGGCAGTGCGCGAAGTGATCATGATGATCGGCAAATGTTTGAGCCGCGAATCGTTGCGCAGGTTGCGAGCGACTTCGAAGCCATCCATCCGAGGCATTTCGATGTCGAGCAACAAGACGTCCGGAATGTCGCCTGCCAGTTGTTCGAGCGCATCGACGCCGTCTTTGGCAAGTCGTACCTGATAACCGACCCGTGCCAACAAGCGGCTGGTAATCTTGCGCACCGTCAAGGAATCGTCGACGATCATGACGCTTGGCACGTGCGTGCTGGCCGACTCCGCCGGGAGGCTGCTCTTGCTCGGCGAGGCGGCATTGGTGGATGAGCTGCGCTCTCGACTGGCCAAACCAACCGGGTTGAGAATCAGCACCACCTGCCCGTTGCCGAGTACCGTCGCTCCATCGACGCCGATTACCCGCGCCAGTTGCTGGCCGATATTCTTGACGACGATTTCCTGATTGCCGATCAGTTCATCGATTTGCAGGGCAATGCGCCGGCTGCCACTGCGCAGCAACAACACCCAGTACTGACGTTGGCGACTGCTCTGCAGCGGGTGTTCGCCGAGCAGATGCGGCAAATAATGGAAAGGATAGGTGTTCCCGTTCCAGAGTGTCGAATTGGTCCGTCGCATCCGCTCGAGACCTTTTTCCTTGAGATCGAGAACCTGTTCGATCATCGCCGCCGGAATGGCATACTGACTGCCGCCGGAACGGACCAGCAAGGCCTTGGTTACCGCCAGGGTCAGCGGCAGGTACAGACGGAAGGTGGTTCCCTGACCCGGCGTACTGAAGACTTCGATGCGTCCGCCAAGACTGGCGACTTCGCTCTTCAACACATCCATGCCGATACCGCGACCGGAAAGCCGAGAGACTTCACTGGCAGTGGACAGACCGGGGGCAAAAATCAGGTCGACGACCCGCTCGACGTCGTTGGCGTCGGCTGCGGAAAGCAATCCGGCGGCCAGACCGCGTTGACGCAGGCGATCGATATCGAGACCGGCGCCGTCGTCGGCAAAGCTGACGATGATTTCATTCCCTTCTTGTACCATGCTGAGCGAGATTTCGCCGATTGCTGGTTTGCCTTTGGCGAGGCGCACCTCGGTTTCTTCGAGACCATGCGCAATGGCATTGCGTAACATGTGTTCGAGTGGTGCGAGCATCTTGTCGAGAACGCTGCGGTCCACTTCAAGCTGGCTGCCCCTGATCTCGAGGTTGGCGCGTTTGCCAACTTCCTTCGCTGCCTGACGTACGATGCGATACAGCCGTTCGGCGATACTGCCGAAAGGCACCATGCGGATCGACATCAGTTCCTGCTGCACGTCACGGTTCAGTCGCGATTGTGCAAGGATTGCCGCGTTGGCGTCGTCCAGGTTCTTGAGTAGATGCTGTTGGACGGTGGCAACGTCGTTGACCGACTCGGCCATCATTCGCGTCAGTTCCTGGAAGCGCGTGAAACGGTCGAATTCGAGCGGATCAAAGTCGGAAAGCAATTCGCCACTCGGCGCCGTGCGTGACTGCATTTGCGATTCGGCCTGAATCTCGACTTCACGCAGTTGCCGGCGCAACCGGATCACGTTTTCTGTCAGGTCGAGCAGCGACAGCTTGATGGCACGCATTTCGCCTTCGATGCGCGAGCGAGCAATCGACAATTCCCCCGCCTGATTGACCAGCCGGTCGATCAACTCGGCACGGACGCGCAAGGTCGCCCGCTGAACTCCGGCATCCGCTTCGCTTTCCGGTGTTTCGGCGCGCGCGGCGTCTTCCGTGGTTGGGGTGATGGCCACTGCGCTGGCGGCCTTGCCCGTGACTCCGGGTGCGGCGTGCACCGCCGATACGGCTTGCGCGGGCGCCATGTCGCCACTTTGCAAGGCTTCAACGCTCTGCACGATCAGATCGAAAGTGCTTTCGACATCCTCAATCAGTTCGAGCGGCGGTCTATCCTCTGGTCGGGGCTGTTGCATCCGGGTTTCGACGGCATGCACTATTTCGCCAAGAATCATCGCCCCGGACATGCGGGCACTGCCTTTGAGCGTATGGAACAGGCGGGCGAGACGGCGCGGCGGATCACCATCAACGGGATTGTTGCGCCAAGCCTGCAATTGCGCAGCGATGTTCTGGTTGATATCGAGCGCTTCTTCGAGGAACAACGGCAACAGCTGTTCGTCGAGTTCGTCGACCAGCACCGGCAGAGTCGTCGCCGGGAGAGCGACGCTTCCGGGCTGAGGCTCGTTAACGAGGACGGTTCCGGGCAGGACGACCGGAGAAACTGGCTGAACCGGCGCCGTTTCGGCTACCGGCGTCTCCTGCATGGCCGCTACATCGCCACCTTCAACGGCAGGAGTTTCCGGCCACTGCTCGGCCGGATAAAGAGCGGCCAAGGCAGCGAGCAACGTTTCGTCGAACGCCGGCTCGAAGCCATCAACGATATCATTAAGCTGGCCGCTCAGCATGTCGATGGTTTTCTGTACCGTGGCCAGAGCGTCGAGATCGTCGGGATGCGCGCAGTGATTACGGCGCATCAGCGCATGCTCCAGTGCCCGGCTCAGGCGATTGACCGATCCGATGCCGACCGTACCGGCGATGCCGGCCAGAGTGTGTGCCGCCCGATACATCTCGTGTTTCGTCGGATCTGCCGGACAGAGTTCGAGTAATGAAAATTCTCGCGTCAGCGTTTCGAGGTGCGTATGTGCTTCGTCGTTGAAAATGTCGGCCAGTCCAGCAGCAATCGAAAGTCGCGGACGTGGGGATAGGCTCGCCGGTTCATCTTCAAGCGGAAGAGATTCGTCCGCCAGCACGTCGCCTGACGCGTCGTCGAGCGGTACGGCAGCTTCTTCATGAGCAATCGGTGCGATCGTGTCGGCGACGACGGTGATGGTCTCTGCCAACGTCAGATCGGGCAAATCAAGATGAAACTCTGCCGGTGTTTCTTCGGGCGTTGTTGCCGGCAGCTCGATAATTTCGGCTGAGGATATGTCGAGCAATCCAACCAGCTCGGCGTCGGTCGTGACCGGTTCGCTGTCGATTGTCGCTGCCTGCGCTTCAGCCATCGGGGTAACCGTGGCGGGCGCTGCCGGTGGAATAGCCAGTAATTTTTCGACTGGCGACTCGCTAGCCTGACGTAAAGCATCGGCGGCAGCAATCAACGGAGTGGCGTCCGGCAACTGGCCTTCGCCAAGACGCAGCTGTTTGACCCAGATGTTGAAAACCGAGTAGGACTGATCGATCAAGGCCTGCAGCGATGCGTTGAGCGGCTGTTCCTGTCGCAACCAGAGATTGAGAACCTGCTCCACAGCCCAGGCGGCTTCACCAAGATCTTTCAGACCGACCATCCGGCCGCTGCCTTTCAAGGTATGCACCGAACGGCGCAGAGCCCGCATCAGTTCGAGGTTGTCCGGCTCCTGTTTCAGGCTGCTGAAATTGCTGGCGATGCTCGCAAGAACTTCTTCTGCTTCTTCGAGGAAAATTCCCAGCAGTTCGGCGTCGACTTCCTCGGTCGATGCCTGCGCCAACTGCAGCGTTGCCGCCGAGGGTTGTGGCGCCGCGACTGGCTGCAGCGTGGCCATGGCCTGATCGATCTGTTCGGCATGACTGCCGGCAGCCAGTGCAGTCAGCATGTCCTTGGTGTCTTTTTCGAGCTGTTTGTCAGCGATCAGACCGGCATCTTTCTGCAGCGATGCCAGGTTTTGTTCGACTTCCCGACGCAAGGAGGCATCGCTGGGCTGTTCTTTGAGCGCGGCCAACAAGGCGCGCGTTTCACGTTTGCCTTGTTCGATTTCCTGCTCGACAGAAGCGGCTGGCTGCTCTTCGCTGATGCTTGTGGAGCGTCCGCCGTCTTTTTTCAACTCGGCGGCAAAATTGTCAAAATCGACCGGACCGTGCTGCAAAGCATCGATGAAAAAGCCAACCAGCGCCAGTTCTTCGGCTACACGGATGAAATCACTCTCCTGCGGAACGTACTCGAAAGTGGCGAAGGTGCGGATTTCCGCCGCGCATTGCTTCAACACGACGACCGCACCTTCATGTCGCATGATGGTCAATGCGCCGACGATCTGGCGGATCATCGTTTCCAAGCCGGTCAGATCCGACCGTTTGCTCACATCGCGGAAAAAACCGTCGAGAACCTGTTCGATTTGTCCCAGATTGCTCTGAATCTCGCGAGCGACCTGTCCATTGAGCAGTCGTTCGTGCGCCAGACGCGACATTTCATCGAGTGAAGGCACTTCGGAATCAGGCAACGGCTCCTTGCCTGCCAGACAGTCGGCCAGGCGAGCCACCATCACTGCCACCTGACGCGAAAAACTTTCGCCGAGATAGGCGAGATTGTCCTGGGCATGCTGTGCCAGCAGGATCGCTGTCGCCGTCTCCATAGCCATCGCTTCACTATGGATCGCCGGATTTTTGACGAGCTGACCGGCTACGGTGGACAACGCCTGCGACAAGGCAATGTAGTCGGCATTTCCTGTCCGCTGAACAATGCTGGACAGATTGACGGTATTGGTCCGGAAGACCGGCAGAGCCGCGCTTGTTCCGGCACAGAATTTATTCCAGGCTTCCTCGGTGGCCGCAACCGTCTCGCGCAAGCGGCGCCGCACCGACTCTTTGGCTACTGGGACGGGTGGCGCGCCGTCAGGCAACAGTGACGCCAGATGGTAGGTATCCTTGACCCGCTTGACCAGCCGGTCGGTGCTCCGCGATTTGGCAACCAGATACAGCGCGTCACGCAACAGGCGTTCAGCCACATTGCTGGAGCCCTCAAGCAGGCGGCGAATCTGCAGATCGATCCGCGTGCAGAGTTGTCTGGCGTCGGCATCCGGTGGCAGTGTCCGCTCGGCAAGCGAAGTCAAAAAGGCGGTGGCCACCCACCAGAAGGCGCGCGTTGCCGGCTGTTCCTGCAGGCTTTCGATGCGTTGCACCGCATTGAGCATGTCGTCGCTGCCGGTCCCGCTTTGCGGGCTGCGCAACCAGGCCAACAGACCGCGCTGGAATTGTGATCTGGCGTTGCGCAACAGGTGCTGCGCTTCCTGGCGACTGACTTTGGGCAACGGCGACGAACGGCGTGGCGGACGGATACGCAGGTCAGGAAAGAACAGGTCGCCGGGTTGCGCCCGCTCAAAACCACGCGCCACTTGGAGTTCCTGGTACAACGGCAGCAGACGTAAGGCCTGATTCGGCTGGCCGCTCAGCAGGTCGTCCAGATAGTTGCCTAAAGCGACGATCGCGCGTTGCGCCAGCGGGATCACCGCACTACCAGCGTTGCATTGTCGTTGTTCAACGGCTACGAGCAGCGCTTCAACCGCTTCGGCGAATTGCGTGACACCATCCAGGCTGACGATGGTCAACGCGCCCTGGACCTGATGCAGGTGAGTACGGCAAAAGCGGATCTGCGTAAAGTCATCCGGCGCAGTGTCGGCGCCGCGTGTGTACTCCTGCAATGCCTTGGAAGCGCGTTCCAGAGCAAGATCTATTTCACTTTTGACCCAGGTCAGCGGTCCGATATCGAATTCCGTCGTGGCAGTCATCTAAGACAGGTTCTCCACTCCATGCACACGGCGCATGCGCCGAGGGTGACGCATTCACACAGTATGTGTCGCCGGTGGACTGCGCATTTGTCCACAGATCGGCAACCTATGGCCCAGTCGCCAGGATTTGCGTCGGCGACTTTGCACGTTGTCTCATCAAGGCCGTCGTTCAAGAGACCTTGAAACCAGCGACCGATCCTTTCAATTCAGTGGCCAGGTTGGCCAAATCGCCAATAGCAATGGCCGTCTTCTCGGTACCGGCTGTCGTTTGACCCGTCACCTGCAGAATGTCCTGCATCTTGCGAGCGACGTTGGTTGCGATATCCGCTTGCTGACGGGTAGCACGTGAGATGTTTTCGATCAGACCGGTCAGCGATTTGCTCACTTCGCCGATTTCAGCCAGCGCCTTGCCGGCCGCGTCGGAAAGTTTGGCGCCTTCGACAACCCCGCGAGTGGATTCTTCCATCGCGGAAACCGTATCCTGCGTGTCGGTCTGGATCGCACGGACGATGGCGCCGATCTGCTTGGTTGCCTCACCGGAACGCTCCGCGAGCCGCTGCACTTCCTCGGCAACCACCGTGAAGCCGCGACCGGCCTCGCCGGCCGAGGCGGCCTGGATCGCCGCGTTGAGCGCCAGAACGTTGGTCTGCTCGGTAATGTCCGAAATCAGTTCGACGATCTCGCCGATTTCCTGGGACGACTCGCCCAGACGCTTGATGCGTTTCGATGTTTCCTGAATCTGATCGCGGATCTTGTTCATGCCTTTGATCGAGTCTTCCACGGCCAGCGCGCCTTTGTCCGCTGCGGCCAGCGACTGGCGGGCAACGGTCGCCGACTGTTTGGCCTCACCGGAGACATTGTTCATCGAGGTGGCCATCGACAGCACCGAGTGGCCTGCGGCTTTGATTTCGGTCGCCTGGCGCTCGGCAGCGGCCAACAGTTCGGTGGAAGTCTGTTGTGCGACTTCGGTGGCGACTGTCACCTGCCCGGCTGCGTCGTTGATTCGCCCGACCAGTACGCGCAGCTCCTCAATGGTGTAGTTGATGGAATCGGCGATGGCGCCGGTGATGTCTTCGGAAACCGTCGCGGTGACTGTCAGATCGCCATCGGCCAGATCACCCAATTCGTTCATCAGGCGCAAGATCGCACCCTGGTTCTGTTTGTTGACCTGCTCCGTTTCCTGCTGGCTCTTCGCTGCTTGTTGTGCATGCCGCTGGCTTTCGGCGAGATAGGTGAAGACCAATATGCCGAGCAGTCCGAGAGCCAGCAGACTGAGGACGAGCAGGACGATGATGTAGCCGGTACGCGACAAAACGCTGCCTTGATACGATTGCAGCAGCTGGTTGGTTGCTTCAAGCAGTTCTTCGCTGTCGCTGAAAATTTGTGCGCCCGCCTGTTTGGCCACCGTGAGGCGCTGCATGTTGTCGAGAATGGTCTTGATCGCTACCTGCGTCTCGGTAAATTTTTCTTCAAGCTCGCCAAGTTTGGTGCGTGTCTCCGGATCAGTGGTTGGCGGCACACGTTGCGCATCACTTCCTTTGGCCAGCGTCTTCAGCGCGTCACGAAAAGTGGTGGTGTCCTTGCCGAGAAGAAAAGCATTCTCGGCGTCAATGGCCTGGCCCACCAGCAGCGAGTTAACATTTTTTGCAATCCGCTGGGTCAACATCACCAATTGATTGGCCAGGCTGCTTTCGCGAGAAGTTCCTCCAGCCTTGAGCGTCGACACTTGTGTCGCCAACTCCAGCAACTGCGGATTCTTGGTGTTGATCAGCGCCACATCCTTACCCAAAGCAACCAGGTTTTTTTCCACTTCGAGCAACTGAGCAGCGTTTTTGTCCGTTTTTTCCCAGACCTGGGTCAAGGCTTGCAACTGGCCCTGAACGCTTGACGGGGAGGAAGGAACGGTCGTATTTGCCAGTTCACCTCCATTGGTCAGTTTATCCAGGTTGCTGGCGAAACCGTCTCGTGAATCACGAAGCTGCTTGAAACCGGTGGGATCACCGAGCAAGGCCACGTTTGAGGCTTTGGCCAGACGTTGCGAAAGCATGCGCATGTCGCCTACCGCGGCGATATAGGCTGTACCATAGGTTGATTGCCGACTGTCGCGGAAGACCATGATCGCAATCAGGAACATGACGACGATCAATGCGATGCCGATGATTTGCAGCTGCTTGCCAATCGGGTATTTGCTGAGCAGTTCCATCGGCAGGCGAAATTTTTCGCTCCATGCCGAAGCGCCTGAACCCGGTGTAATCAACAGGGTTTTACCGCTCGGGTCAGCCATACGGGAGAGAAACGGTGGCAACTTGGCTTTGAGATTCATCGTACGCCTCCTGTCAGGTCAGCCGAACGCTGAACAACATGAGCGATGAGCGAAACGCGGTCTGAGCAGGCTGACGCAGTGAATGTTTGTTCGGCGGGAGTAGCTTCGAGCATTTGTGTGATTTCAATAAAAGAAGAACTTATGCACCAATTTCCATGAACTCCTGGTCGGCAAGCAGCTCGCGCACGCGCAACTTTTTCCAGCGGCGGCCCTCGTTATCCGAGTAGGTTTCGTTCGCCCAGGCCGGCGCGGCGGGATCGGGATTTTCCAATGTCAACGCATTGACATTGCGCAGACCGATCATTCGCGTTACCAACAGCGCGGCATTACTGCCGTGACGGGTTCCAATCAGTAAAAGACGTGCGTTGGCATTGTGCACCGTCATCTCTTTTCCGAGAAATGCCGACCAATCGACGACCGAGAACAGGTTGCCGCGAATGTTGGCAATTCCCAGGAACCAGGGCTTGGTCAGGGGAACATCGGTCAAAGCGGACAAGGGGACAATTTCGCCGGAATCAGCCAGATCCAGCAACCAGTATTCCGAGCCAGCCTGAATCCCGAGCAACCCGGAAGCGCTGCGTTGACCGGCGTCAGCCAGTCGGGAAGCGAGATAGCTCTGGAATTCATGCAGCTTGATTTTCTTGGTCATGCCTGCCTATCACCCACAAGCCATTGACATCTGCAACCGCCGGGCTGGAAAGCTCTCTTCCCCGCTGGCAAATGGCATCACGAAGCCAAATCTGTACCGGGATTGCACTGGCGCACGTCAGAGGGCGGCAATCTTGGCCAACAACTCCTGGCCATCTACCGGCTTGACCAGATAATCCTGCGCCCCTTGTCGCAAACCCCATATCTTGTCAGTTTCCTGACCTTTGGTCGTACACACGAAAACGGGAATGTTGCGAGTGGCTTGATCGCGCGTCAAGGTTCGCGTCGCTTGAAACCCGTTCAGTCCGGGCATGACCACGTCCATCAGCACCAGATCGGGCAACTCTCTTTTCGCCTTGGCAATACCCTCTTCGCCGCTCTCGGCGGTGATCACTTCGTAGCCGTTACTGACCAACAACGCTTTCATCACATGCCGTTCAGTGGGCGAATCATCAACAACGAGAATTTTCTTGATCGTCATAGTCTCAAGCCTTCTGTCAGCCAATCGGAACGGTCGGATTCATCGGGCGGACCGGGGGACAAAAGAGGCAGCAGTTTGCAACAGACTGTCCTTGGTAAAAGGCTTGGTCAGATAGTGGTCCGAGCCGACCATGCGACCGCGCGCACGGTCGAACAGTCCATCCTTTGATGACAACATGATCACCGGGGTAGTACAAAAACGTTGATTTTTCTTGATCAGCGCGCAAGTTTGATAGCCGTCGAGCCGCGGCATGACGATGTCGCAAAAAATCACATCCGGCTGATGGTCGGCGATCATCGCCAGTGCATCGAAACCGTCTTCGGCAAGCAACACCTGGCAGCCGGCCTGCACCAGAAAAATTTCCGCACTGCGCCGAATGGTGTTGCTGTCATCAATGATCATCACCTTGACGCCCTGCAGGCTTGCGACTTCAGCCAATTCTCTCCTCCGGGTATTTCTCGAGCCCCATTAATGCGCGCTTAACGATAAAGCTTGCAATCATTTGTGACTATCACTATAACGCATTGCATTTAAATTTAGGCCATTTCGATGCCTTACTGTCATGCTCCGCATCCCGGAACAGTCCAATTTGGCGGCAATGCGTGCATGCAGGTTCCGGGTGGTGCGTCTTTTTTGCGTCATCGTGTCACTTTGCCATTGAAGCAACCATCGTTCGGACACGGCCAGCCGCAGCGTGAGGTACGCTGGCATAGCCCTGTCAGCCGACGATTTTTGGTTAAAATTGAATGGTTAAACAAGATTTTAGTCAAGTGGCAGCGCGGTCGCCGGACAACTGACCCCTGGCAACTGCCTCTGTAAACGCGCAGTACGGATGAACTTTCACAGCGCCCCTGTATCCCCACCCGGGGTTCTCGTTATCGCGGCCAGCGATCCCTCCGGCGGCGCCGGAATTCAGGCCGATCTGTTGACCTGCGCTGCCATCGGCTGTCACCCACTGACGGTGATTACCGCCGTGACGGCACAAGATACCGTTGGTGTTGCCAGGGTGGTTGCCGTCGACGCGCAATTGGTCGCCGAACAGGCGCGCCTGCTGTTGCAAGACACGCCGGTTTCAGTCTGCAAAATCGGACTGCTCGGCAGTGTTGCCAATGTGATAAGCGTTGCCGAAGTGTTATCGGCACATCCGCGGATTCAGGTCGTCCTCGATCCGGTGTTGACCTCGGGACGAGGGGATGTCCTGGCGGATGCATCGATCATTGCGGCGATCCGGCACTATCTGCTGCCGCTGACCACGGTGTTGACCCCGAATACTCTCGAAGTCCGGCGGCTGGCTGCAGATCGGATATCGACAGCGACTACGCCAACCCTGGCCGACTGCAGCCTGCATTTGCTCGAGCTGGGGAGTGAGTATGTGCTGTTGACGGGTACTCACAACGATACGCCACAGGTGTGCAACGAACTCTATCGCCGTGGGCATGGCCTGGTTCGCACTGATCAATGGCAGCGCCTGCCCGGCAGTTATCATGGTTCGGGTTGTACGCTGGCTTCGGCGCTTGCCAGCTATTTGGCGCAAGCGCTGCCGATCGAATCTGCCGTACAGGCGGCACAGCAATATACCTGGCAAACGCTGGCAGCCGCTTTCCGACCGGGCCGGGGACAATACATCCCGAATCGCTTTTTCAATGTGCGACAGGGAGACGGCAAGCCCCATGACTGATCGGAACGCCACGCGCACACTGCGCGGCCTCTATGCGATCACGCCGGACAGCTTGCCGGCTGATTTGCTGCTCGAAAAAGTGAGCGCGGTTATCGCAGGCGGTGCCAGACTGGTCCAGTATCGCGACAAACGCTCCGATGACCAGCAACGTGCGGCACTCGCCCGGGCATTGCTCGTCATCTGTCGTCAGCACGTCGTCCCGCTGATCATCAACGACGATTTGTCCCTGGCACTGGCGGTCGGCGCTGACGGTCTCCATCTCGGTGCCGAAGATGGCGATCTGCGCGCCGCCCGGCAAGCATTGCCTACCGGCGCCCTGCTCGGCGCCTCTTGTTACGCCGATTTCCCGCGCGCGCACGCCGCTGCTTCCGCTGGCGTCGATTATCTGGCCTTCGGCGCTGTCTACCCTTCGACGACCAAGCCGGATGCCATTCGTGCGTCGCTGTCCTTATTCAGCCGTTGTCGACAGGAACTGCGCATCGCCAGTTGTGCCATCGGCGGACTGACTGTCGATAACGCTGCGCCTGTGCTGCAGGCCGGCGCCGACTTGCTGGCAGTGATCAGCGATCTGTTCGATGCCCCTGACGCCGCCGTTCGCGCGGCTGCTTACCAACCCCTGTTTGAGGAATTCCCGCATGACCTCCCGTAACCAACAGCTGTTCGAGCGTGCGCAACGACATATCCCGGGCGGCGTCAATTCTCCGGTTCGTGCTTTCCGCTCGGTCGGCGGAACGCCACGCTTTTTCGTCTCTGGACACGGCAGCCGGGTCGAGGATGCCGATGGCCGGATCTACGTCGATTATGTCGGCTCGTGGGGACCGCTGATTCTCGGTCACGCCGATGCGCAAGTCGTCCGCGCCGTTCAGGAAACGGCCAGCAAGGGGCTGTCGTTCGGTGCTCCGACCGAAGCCGAAGTCGAACTGGCCGAGCTGCTTTGCGACATGCTGCCATCGTTGGACTTGGTCCGTCTGGTCAGTTCCGGCACCGAGGCGACGATGAGCGTCATCCGTCTGGCGCGCGGCTGGACCGGGCGCGATCTGTTGATCAAGTTCGAGGGCTGCTATCACGGTCACTCAGACAGCCTGCTGGTCAAGGCCGGCTCCGGTTTGTTGACCTTCGGCAATCCGAGCTCCGCGGGCATCCCGGCCGATCTGGCCCGCCATACTCTGGTGCTCGACTACAATGATCCCGAGGGGCTTGCTGCGGCGTTTGCCGAGCATGGCCCGAAAATCGCCGCGGTGATCGTCGAACCCGTCGCCGGCAACATGAATCTGATCGCCCCGAAGCCGGCATTTCTGCAAAGCATGCGCCACTTGTGCAGCACGTACGGCGCGGTGCTGATTTTCGACGAGGTGATGACCGGATTCCGCGTTGGTCCGGGCGGGGCGCAAGGTCTTTATGGAATCACCCCGGACCTGACGACTCTTGGCAAGGTGATCGGCGGCGGCATGCCGATCGGCGCTTTTGGCGGACGACGCGAGATCATGAACACGGTAGCACCGCTCGGACCGGTATACCAGGCGGGAACACTCTCCGGCAACCCGGTCGCCGTTGCCGCGGGTCTGGCAACGCTGAAGCGCCTGCGCCAACCCGGCTTCTACGACACCTTGCGCCAGCGAACCGAGCAACTGGTCAATGGATTGAGCACGGCAGCGAAAACCAATGGAATACCTTTTTCAGCGCAATCAATCGGCGGCATGTTCGGTTTGTATTTTCGTTCGCCATGTCCTGGCAGCTTTGCCGAAGTGATGGACAGCGACCAACCGGCTTTCAACCGCTTTTTTCATGCCATGCTCGACGCCGGCCATTATTTTGCGCCTTCGGCATTCGAAGCCGGTTTCGTCTCGGCGGCGCATTCCGTAGACGACGTCGCCAGCACGGTTGCCGCCGCCGAACGGCTGTTCAAAACCTGGCAATGAACAACGGCTTCGCCTGGGCAATCCTGATCGTTGCCGGAGCCTGCGAAATCATCTGGGCCGTCGGACTGAAATACAGCGATGGCTTTTCCCGCCTGTGGCCCAGTACCGGCACCTTGCTGGCCATGATCTTGTCCGTCGTGCTGCTCGGACTGTCGTTGAAATCCTTGCCGCTGGGCACGGCCTACGCCGTGTGGACCGGCATCGGTGCCGTCGGCACCGCGGTCTGCGGCATACTGCTGTTCGGTGAAGTACGCAGCACGGCACGCCTGCTGTGCATCGCGATGATCGTCGCCGGCATCGTTGGCCTCAAGCTGGTCACCTCGGCCGACGATTGAAACCGATTTAGACGATCATCGATAGCTTCCTGAGTGGGTCAGGATTTTTCTTAAGACATCTGTTCAGCAAACGAGGCGCCGCGACGACTTCGGATTCAACTCGGACGAACGCGGTTTTCTGCGCGCGGGCGCTTCGGCTGATGACGTTCAAAAAAGCGCAGACCAGCAAACATCACCAGACCGACAGCTATCATGCCAACAAAAAAGCCGACATAAGCCATCGCCATGTCCCAGCCCAGCGCTTGCGCCATCGCCGAAAACTCAGACATCCCACCCGCGCCGGCCAGCACGTTGATCGGCATGAAAACGACGCTGAGAACCGTCAAGCGTTCGATTTTCTTGTTCTGGTTGATATTGATCGCGCTATCGGTTGCATCGAGCAGGAAGTTGATCTTGTTGAACAGAAACGCTGTGTGACCATCGAGCGACTCGATGTCGCGCAAAGTCTCGCGCACATCTGCCACCTGATCTTCGGTCAGCAATTTTCCGCGCAGAAGGAACGACAAGGCTCGCCGGGTGTCAAGCATGTTGCGTCGCGTACGGCCATTCAAATCCTCGGCCTCAGAAGTGGCGGTAAGAATGCGCGACGCTTCAACGTCGGTAACGTGTGAACGCAAGACCTGCATACCCGCTCTTTCGAGGTCACGGTAAACGTCTTCCAATGCGTTGGCTGAATATTCGACGTCAGCGGCATAGAGATCGATCAAAACGTCCTTGCCTTCAGTGACATAGCCGGGGCGGGTTCGCGCGCGCGCGCGTTGTAGACGGAAAACCGGCAGTTCCTCGGTACGTACGGTGATCAGAATTTCGTTGTGCAGGATCAATGCCACCGGGACATTGCGCGATTCCTCCTTGGTGTCCAGCAGGAATTCGGAGTGCAGATGCACTTCTCCGTCGTCCTCGACGTAGAACCGGGCGCTGGCTTCGAGATCGGTGAGCGTTGCCGGGTCAGGCACTTCGACATCGTACATGGCACCGATCCAGGTCCGGATCTTTTTCGTCGGCGCCACCATATCGACCCAGATTGGCTGTACCCCTTTCAGATCTTCCGGACTGGAGACCGAAATCTGACGCAGGCGGCCATCGCGCAACTCGAAAGCAGTCGTCACCGTTTTTTCATTGCGATAGTGACTGTCATCGATCAGCTCTTCGAGCACATCGTCAGGCAGCAGTGCCAGGATCGGATCGGCGCCTTCTTTGACCTCATTCCATACCACCAGACGTTCGTTCGGCTCAAGCGATTCGAGAATGTAAGCGACTTCTTTCGCCGGCATCTGCTTGAGTTTTTTGCGCAGTTCGTTGCGATACTGCTGCTGGGTTTCAGAATCGACGTCGTTTGCGCTGTCGGAATCAGCATCAGGCACCAGTTCCTCGACCAGCTTCTGCAAGGACAGCAGCGAGCGGACTTCTGTGAGATGAACGTCGGCAATCCCCCTGTTTTGCGCCGCACCCTGATTGGGCGTCTTTTTTTCATCACCCATGATATTGATCCTCAAGAAAATCGTCATAAACTGAAGAGAGGAATTGTAACACCGAAAAAACAGGCAAATAGAGCATTTTTGCAGATTTTGGGCATTTTCAAAAAAATGTCATTATTTTGTAAGTTTTTCGTTGTAGGCGATGACAGACCGAAAAACATCGATTTTGTTTATGGCCGCGCGAAGCAGCGCTGAAGCGCCAGACAACGGAAACAATTAATTTTCAATTAAATTTTAACGTTAGATTGAGTCCTTCATTAATCAGCCTGACAGAATGAGAGCAAATCAGCCAAACGAGCACACAAAGTAACATCCAGGTTACATATGAGTTGGCTTTCCTTGGTCGCATGAATCGAACACCATCAATCGACGTAAGCATATAATGTTGCACAGCGTCATCGAAGGCACACAATTTGTCACGCGAATGGCTTACCAGCTTCGGCTGCGTGACCGATGTGCATCGACATGACAAATATTGATTTCGCATAATTCGATCGGGAGAAATCATGTCATCAGAAAGCGCGGCACACGGTGAGCACTCTGGTCTGGCGGCGACTGCCCTGGCGGCGATGGGTGTCGTCTTCGGTGATATCGGCACTAGCCCCTTGTATACCGTCAAGGAAGTTTTCGGCGGTCCGCACGCCGTTCCGGTGACCCCTGACAACGTTCTCGGCATCCTGTCGCTGATTTTCTGGGCCATGACAATTACCGTCTCGCTGAAATACGTGCTGTTCATCACCCGGGCCGACAACAAGGGGGAAGGCGGCATCATGGCGTTGACCGCTTTGGCCTTGCGCACGGCCAACGCTTCACCACGTTTGTTGTGGGCGATGTCGGTATTGGGAATTTTCGGTGCGGCGCTGTTCTACGGCGATGCGGTGATCACGCCGGCTATGTCGGTGCTTTCGGCGGTCGAAGGGCTGGAAGTGGTGACGCCGCATCTCAAGCCATATATCTTGCCTACGACGATCGCCATTCTGCTGGTGCTGTTTTTCTTCCAACGACACGGCACGGCGGCCGTCGGTGCGCTTTTCGGTCCGATCATGTTCTTCTGGTTCGTCACACTTGGCGCGCTCGGCATCTGGAACGTCATCAAGCAGCCGGCGGTGCTGTGGTCGATCAACCCCTGGTACGCGCTGGCTTTCATCGCGGAACATAAGGGCTTGGCGTTTCTGGCCCTCGGCGCCGTCGTGCTGGCCATCACCGGCGGCGAAGCGCTGTACGCCGATATGGGCCATTTCGGTCGGCGGGCCATCAAATGGGCCTGGTTCTCGCTGGTATTCCCCTTGCTTTATCTCAATTATCTCGGTCAGGGGGCGCTGATCCTCAACGATCCGAAAGCCATTGAAAATCCTTTCTTCCTGCTGGTTCCCAACGAAATGCTGTTGATTCCGATGGTCGCACTGGCCACCGTCGCGACGGTGATCGCCTCACAAGCGGTGATTTCCGGCGCTTTTTCCCTGACCAGCCAGGCGATGCAACTCGGCTATTGCCCGCGCATTCAGATCAAATTCACTTCCGAAAGCGAAAAAGGCCAGATTTACGTCCCGAACATCAACTGGCTGCTGCTGTTGACGGTGATCATCGTCGTTCTCGGCTTCCGTTCATCGACCAATCTGGCGTCGGCCTATGGCATCGCCGTCACGCTGACGATGATGATCGACACCATTCTTGCTTTCGTCGTCGTTCGCGCGCTCTGGCAGTGGAGCTGGCTGCGAGCGGTTCTGTTTCTGGTTTTCTTCGTTTTGGTCGATTTCGCCTTTTTCTCGGCCAATGTGGTCAAGGTGCTCGATGGCGGCTGGTTCCCGCTGCTGCTCGGTTTTTCGGTCTTCGCCTTGTTGTCCACCTGGAAACTGGGTCGCAAACTGCTCTATGAGAGGCTCAAACTGGATTCGATTCCGCTTGACGCTTTCATCGCCGGGGTTGGCACCGGCGGTCCGCAACGCGTCGATGGAACGAGCATTTTTCTGACCGCCGATCCAGACAGCGTACCGCGCGCATTGCTGCACAACCTCTACCATAACAAGGTGTTGCACGAAAGAGTCGTACTCCTGCACGTCAAGATGGAAGATGTGCCGCATATTGACGACGACAAACGTGTGCGCGTCGAAAACCTCGACAGCGGCTTTCATCGAATTTTTGTCCGTTACGGCTTCAAGGACACTCCGGACATCCCGCGGGCCATGGAACTGTGCGCCGAAAACGGGGTGACTTTCGACATGATGGAAACCTCATTCTTCCTGGGTCGCGAGACAGTCGTCCGTATGCCACTGCAACTCACCAACCGTGTGCGCATGGCCCAGTGGCGTCAGGTCTTGTTTACCTGGATGTTCCGTAACGCCGACACCGCGACAGCCTTCTTCAAGATTCCGCCGAACCGGGTCATCGAACTGGGTGCGCAGGTCGAAATGTAATGCGTAGCACGTCTGTCCGGAAACGCCAAGAAGTTCGGTGAATCTCGGAAGTGTCCTGGACAACACTTCCTTTTCCTCGCAAGCTTTTCCGGACAACGCCATGACAATCTGCAGATCACTGCCCTTCCTGTTTCTGTTGTGCACGCTGGCCGCGCCTGCCCGGGCAGCCGAGCTGCCGCCGGCCAGCCCTGAAATCGGACATTTGCGCCGCAACGCGCAGGGCAAACTGGAAGTCGTCGAGCCGGCTCCGGCCACCGGACCAACCAGCGAAGTCAATCTGACCGCCAGCGCCGGCGGCGGCAAGACGATCGTCGTCGGACCGCAGGAGACAATTCGCCGCATCGTTGACGCCGCTGCGCTGGCCCGGGATGGCGACACCATCGACATCCTGCTTGGCGAATATGCGCAACAAGCCATCGTCTGGAAGCAGTCGCGACTGACCATTCGTGGCAAGGGCGCGCGGCCGGTCCTGCTTGCCGCGGGCGCGCATGCGGAAGGAAAAGCGCTATGGGTAATCCGCAATGGTGACATCCGCATCGAAAACCTCGAATTTCGCGGTGCGCGTGTTCCCGACGGTAATGGCGCCGCTATCCGTTTCGAGAATGGCCGGCTGACCGTCCGGCGATGCGCCTTTTTCGACAACGAAACCGGCATTCTCACCAGCAATGCCAATGACGCCGAACTGATCGTCGAGGACAGCGAATTCGGCACCGCACCGAGGCACGAAGGTTCACTGCATCATCTGCTCTACGTCGGACGCATCGCCAGTCTGCGCGTCACCGGTAGCCGCTTCGAAAACGGTTTTCGCGGCCATCTGCTCAAATCGCGCGCCCGGCACAACGAAATCGCCTACAACTGGCTGGTCGATGGCGCCAACGGCAAAGCAGCGTACGAACTGGAGTTTCCCAACGGCGGCGTCGCCTGGGTAATCGGCAACCTGATCGGGCAAAGCCGGAACAGCGAGAATGGCGACATGCTGTCGTTTGGTGCCGAAGGCGCCGTCTGGCCGGAAAACAAGCTGGTCCTCGTGCACAACACTCTGATCAATGACGCCGTCGGCGGTCGTTTTCTGCATGTGTGGAGCGATCGTCTGGGCGGTCAGGCCAGCGTGTGGGCGATCAACAACTTGTTGCTCGGTTACGGTCACTTCGAGCCGCCTGCGGCAGGCCGTTTCGACGGTAACCGTTTCGCCGATCGTCAGGCGGCATTCGCTGGCAGCGACAGTCCCGCGTATTCCTTGCCGAGCAATTCACCGCTACGTGGCACGGCCAATACACCCGGCTGGCTTGAGCAGCGTTCACTGTTGCCGGTTGCCGAATACCGTGAGCCCGTCGGCACCCGGCCGCTGGTCGCGGGCAAACCCTTGTCGCCCGGCGCACGGCAATGAGCAAGCGCCAGAGGAAACGCTGACTTCCCGCGATCGATTTGCCATGACGCGCTGGCTACGCACTACGCACCGAGCGACTTGTGCGTCCTCAAGGCAGACTGGCCAGCAAGGACAAAAACTCTTCGGCATTCTGAAAACCGACGCTGCGCACCCCGGCGATTTCCCGTCCGTCGCGAGCGAAGAAGACGATCGCTGGCGGACCGTATAACTGAAAACGTTGCAGCAGACGTTGATCTTCTTCCGAGTTGGCTGTCACATCGGCCTGCAGCAAGGTCCAGCCAGCCAGACGTTGCCGGACTCGGGTATCGGCGAAAGTGAATTTTTCCATTTCCTTGCAGGTGACGCACCAGTCAGCATAGAAATCGAGCATCAACGGCTGCTTCGTCTTCGCCAGCCGCTGCTCGAGTTCGGCGAGCGATTTGACGCGGGCAAATGACAGCGTCGGCGACGCGACCTGGTCGCTGGCGGCACGCAATACGGCCAGCGGCTGCAGCGGATCGCGCGAACCAGCCAACAGGCCGGCCAGCATGGCCGCGCCAAGCAACAACAGGATCATGCCGATCCCCTTCCAGAAACGCTGCCAGGCGCGCGCTTGCGGCGGCAGCGGGTCGAGGGCATGCAAATAGATGGCCGGGATGATCAACAACATGGCCCAGGCGAACATCTGCAGCGCTATCGGAATCACCGGTCCGATCAGCCAGAGGGCGGTCGCCAGCAGTATCACGCCGAACAATTTTTTCACTGCCTCCATCCACGGACCCGATTTCGGCAACAGGCTGCCGGCCGAAGCGCCCACCACCAGCAGCGGCGCACCCATACCGACGGCCATGGCGAACAGCGCCGCTCCGCCCTGGAATGCATCGCCGCTTTGCCCGATGTACAGCAGCGCACCAGCGAGCGGCGCGGCGACGCAGGGACCGACGATCAAGGCCGACAAGGCGCCCATGGCGGTCACGCCGGGCAGCGAACCACCGGGTAAATGGGCCGATTTCTCGGAAAGTCTGCTTTGCAGCCAGGTAGGCAACTGCAACTCGTAAAAGCCAAACATCGACAGCGCCAACAGCACGAAAATCGCCGCAAAGCCGCCGAGCGCCCAGGGATTCTGCAACTGCGTGGTGAGCAGGGTGCCGCTCAACCCGGCGGCAACGCCGACCAGCGCATAAGTGAGCGCCATACCCAGGACATAAGCGAGCGAGAGGATGAAACCGCGGGCATGCGAAATCCCCTGCCCAGCCCGCCCGGCACCGACGATGATTCCCGAGAGGATCGGAAGCATCGGAAAAACACAAGGCGTTAGCGACAACAGCAGTCCGAATCCGAAAAAACTGACAAGCAAGAACCAGAAATTGCCTTGCTTGAACAAAGCGGCTACTCGGCTCGTAGCATCGACAGAGGTTGACGACGATGCGTTGTTCGTTGCCATAACTGGCGTGTTTGCCGGATCAGGCAAAGTCAGCGTCAGTTGCTGCTGCTGGGGTGGGTAACAGATGCCGGCTTCGGCGCAACCTTGCGAGGTGGCTGTCAAGGTCAGCGTCAAGGCGCCCGAACTGCCGCGGTCGACGATCGGCAGGCGGATAATCGCCTGCTGGTAATAAACTTCGACTGCCCCAAAGGTTTCGTCCTGCTTTTGCTTGCCGGGCGGCAGCTCGGCGCTGCCGAGGACTATTGTCGCCGGCTCGACGGCAAAGCGAAACTTGTCACGATAGAGATAGTAATCCTTGGCAATCGCGAAATGGATTTCGAGCGTACGGCTGTCGAGCGCAAGCCCGCTGGCCTTGAAAGCGATTTTCGGGTCGAGAAATTCTTGCGCTTGGGCCAGGGTGAGCGTCAGCAGGGTGAGCAGGGCCAGCGACAGCCCGGCCCGCAACCAGTTGATGAAACGATGAGATAACGACAATGAGCCGGGACGCATGCGTGAGGAAAGAACAAAAGACAATAAGGAGTGCCGCAAAACGTGTCGGTACGCGTCAGTCGCTCGGCAGATGCGTTTCCTGCTGCACCCAGTCGAGATAGGCCGGCAATCCGCCAGTCACCGGCAAAGCGACGATTTCCGGCAGCGCGTACGGGTGTCGAGCGACGATGGCTGCGGCCAGGGCCGGGTAGCAGGCATCGCTGGTCTTGATCAGCAACGGCACTTCCGCAGCCACTTCGACTGCACCTTGCCAGCGATAAACCGAACGGCAGGGCGCCAGGATATTGACGCACGCCGCCAGTCGTTCGCTGAGGATGGCTTCGGCCAGCGCTTCGGCCGACGCCTGATCCGGCAGATTGGTCAAGACGAGCAAGACGGACATGCGGGCGATTCTACGCTGAGCAGTCAGCGCATGCCATGGCAAAATTGCCGATCGCTGCGCTCAATGGCGCCAGGCGTGGCTGACGATTTCGCGGATGGTGTGCAGACGGCGATGAAAAAAATGGTCGGCTCCCGGGACGACGATCACCGGCAACTCCAGCGGTTTGGCCCATTCGATGACGTTGGCCAGCGGTACGGTCTGGTCCTCCGAACCATGAATGACGATGGTGTCGCGTGGCACGGCCTTGGTGTGATAGCGACGCGCACCTTCGACAAAGCCGGAGGCGGTGCCGACCAGCACCAGGCGTTGCGCCGGGTGTTGCTCGGCGAGCAGTTTTTCCGCAACGCGCGTCTGGACGTACGCGCCGAACGAAAACCCGACCAAGGCGACGGGCAGGTTGCCGAAACGGCATTTGGCTTCCGCCAGCACGGCCAGCAAATCGTCACATTCGCCGGCCCCTTCGTCATGCATGCCTTCAGTCAGACCAACGCCACGGAAATTCGGACGCAAGCTGACGTAATCGAGATGATTGAAGGTACGCGCCAGCGTTTGCACCACCTTGTTGGTGTTGCCGCCGCCGAAGAGCGGATGCGGGTGAGCAATCAGCGCAATGCCTCGCGGTGCACCGGGATTTTCGACGATCACCTCGATCTTGCCGACCGGTCCGTCGATCAACAGTTGTTCTGCCTGCAGTTTCATGTCGAGTTTTCCTCCATGGTTTGTGACACGCTGTCCGCGTCATGCACGGCGAGTTAGCCGACCAGGCAGCGGAATCAATCAGCCATGCTCGGTCAATACCTGCACGGCTTTCTCGCCGTCCGGCAAATAAACCAACGCACATTCGCTGCGCCCTTACGCGGGTGTCCACCCAAGAGCGGTAAAAAAACCAACTGCCAATTGCAGCATGTCAGCGAGTCGCTACATTCGCCAAAGAAGCGTTTTTTTCGATTTTTTGACGGTCTTGATGTTTATCGACGTGTGCACTTTACGGCCGTAGCGGCTTGCTGCGGCAGATCGCCGGATCGACCGGCGCAAGGCGCGACATTTTCGGGGCTCAGCGTTGATTCATCAAACGTTTGCGCTCCGCTGTATAAGCCCACCAGCGTTTGGCCTGTCCACCGGCCATGAAATCGCTGATCGACAGGAAAACGTCGAGCACACAGGGATCCTGCACTTTGCCGGTGAGGGTGCAAAGCTGTCGGTACATTTCGAGCGGACAGCGACCGACAAGATCGTCCGGCGTGTCGATGCCCAGCCGCCGCAGATCGGCAGCACAAGCCGGCCCGATGTTCGGCAAATCGGCAAGTTTTTCCAGCTGACGACGACTCACTTTACTCGGGTGCATGGCACATAATCTAGCAGAGAACATCGTTTACACGGAAACTCTCCGAACAATTGCCCTGCCTATCCATGAGATCTGTCACTCTGGCCGCGTCCTGTGCTCGGCGCTTCGCTTTCGTGTTGCCGCCAGACGCGCCGGAAATCACGGGCCGAAGCGAAACCGGCCAGTTCGGCGACCCGTTCGACGCTCAACCGCGGATCGGCAAGCAGTTGCCGCGCACGCGCAATACGCAGGCGTTGCTGAAAAGCGACGATGCCGATACCGGTATGTCGGACGAACAGGCGCGACAGATGGCGGGCGCTGACATGCGCGGCGCTGGCCAGTTGCGCCAGGGTCCAGGCTTGCGCCGGATCGGCGGCGATCAGGTCCTGGACGCGGTGCACTGCCGGATGCAGGTGATTGCGATGCATCAACCACGGCGAGAGTTGCGGGTCCTGGCCGCTGCGGCGCTGGAAAACCACTTGCCGACGCGCAACGCGCGCGGCCAGCGGCGCGCCGGCATAACGTTCGATCAGATATAAGGCCAGATCGATGCCGGTGGTGACGCCGGCGCTGCTCAGCAGCGGGCCATCTTCGACGAAGACCCGGTTTTCCTCGACTTTCGCCGTCGGCGCCCAGGCGCGCAACAGGTCGATCAGGCTGTGGTGCGTGGTGCAGTAACGACCGTCGAGCAGGCCGGCGGCAGCGAGCAGCAGCGCGCCCGAACAGATGCTGGCGATGCGCGTATCGGCGCGCGGCGCGCGTCGCAACCAGTCGACGACCGTCAGCGCTTCTGGGGTGGCGTAATCCTCGGCGTCACGGGCGTTGCCAGTGACGATGAGCAGACTGTTGGCGGGTAATACCGGCGGCAAGGCGAGCAGGCCGTCGAGATCGATACCGAGAGAAGTGCGCAGGCGCGTTACCGGCGCACAACTGTGCACCGTCAGATCGGCTCCCATTTCGGCCGCCATGCGCAAGGCTTCGGCCGGGCCGGCGTAATCGAGCAACAGCACGTTCGGGGTGAGAATGAAATAGACCGACAGCGTCATGCGCGCTTCCGTAGCCAGAGCACCCATTGTCTGCCGAACAGATTGACCGCCAGACCGCCCATCAGCAGCGTGCCGCCGATGAAATGTGCCGCCTGCAAAGTTTCGTCGAACAGCAGCCAACCGGTGCTCAGCCCAACCAGCGGGATCAGCAGACTGAACGGAGCGACCTGATTCACCGGATAGCGCGACAACAGCCGCGTCCATAGGCCGTAGCCGAGCAAGGTCGCCGCCCAGGCCAGATACGCCAGTGCGGCGAAAGCCGTGCCGTCGAAATGGCGCAGCGCGCTGCTGATCGCCGGCCAGCCTTCGATGAACCAGGACAAGATCTGGAACGGCAGCGGCGGTACCAGACTCGCCCAGACGACGAAAGCCAGCTGGTTGATCGGTCCGTACCGGGCGACGGCACGGGTGACGATATTGCCGGCTGCCCACATCGCAGCGGCGGCCAGCGTCAGCAGGAAACCGAGCAAAGGCATCGATCGATCGTGTGCCGAGGCGATCACGGCCAGACCGCCAGCCGCCAGCAACAGGCCGGCAAGCTGACTGCCGCGCCAGCCTTCGCGCAGCCAACAGGCCGCGAAGAGCAGCGTGAAGAGCGCCTGCGACTGCAGGACCAGCGACGCCAGCCCGGATGGCATGCCGAAATGGATGGCTGAAAAGAGGAAAGAGAATTGACCGACCGAAATGGTCATGCCGTAAGCCAGATACAGTCGCCAGGGAACTGGCGGCCGGGGCAGCAGAAAAATCGCCGGCGTCGCCGCCAGCAGAAAGCGCAACGCGCCGAGCAGCAACGGCGGGGCGCTGCCGACGCCGATCCGGATCGCCGCGAAGTTCATTCCCCAGACGATGACGACCAGCAAGGTCAGCGCCAGATCACGCGACGCCATGCTCAGCTTCCCGCGGCCGGCGAGCGCCGCACGCGCCGTGTCGATGCGGGATGGCGTAACAACTCGTCGGCCGGGCGAATCGGCCGTCGTTGCAGATCGCCGCCGCAGTTGGGGCAACAACCCGCCAATCGCTGTTCTGCGCAGGCGGCGCAGAAAGTGCATTCGAAGGAGCAGATGCGCGCGATGGGTGAATCGGCCGGCAGATCGACGTCACAAAGTTCGCAGTTCGGCCGTAACTCAAGCATCGGATTCTCCCAGAGACGCCAGACAGCCATCGACGTCGACGATACGCGCGAAACGGTCGGCGAGGACCAGTTCCGTGTGCTCGCGGATCGCCGCCGGCGAATAGCAACGGCCATTGCTCGGGTGACGCATGGCGAAGGTCAGCGTCGCTTCACTGACGAAATCGACAGCATAGCCGATGTCGGCGGCAACCCGCGCCGTCGTTTCGCAGCATTGTTCGCAACGGATACCGGCGATCACGACGCGTCCGATTCCCCGGCGTCGCAGGAAGAGATCGAGACCGCTGTCGGTGAAGGCGTTGTGCGTGTGTTTGTGAACAGTCGCGTCGGCGACCCAGGAAAAACCGTCGAGCGGGCGCAGCAATCCCGATTCAACGCTGAACGGTCCTTCCGGCGCGACGTGGAAAATATTCAACACCGGCACGCCGCGTTGGCGGCAGCCGCTGATCAGGCGCTGCAAAGCGTCCTGAAACGTCGGTAGATCGGCCGCGGACCAGTACGGCATCTGACGAAAAGATTCCTGTACATCGATCACCAGCAAGGCAGCGTTTGTCGACGACAGCGGAAGAGCGGACATTTGACGACCTCCTATGAAATGGTCGTCGTCATCGTAGGTCCAGCCGCTGCCTGCGACGAGACGAGATACGGACACGTTGCGGACAAATTGCGCCAAAGTGGTGAAGACATGCCCCGCGCAATTCAATCGTTCTGCACGTTGGGAAAAGACAGTAAGCGGCGGTCGACCGGCAGCCGCAGTGCCCGTTCTTCGTCAGACAGGTGTTCGATGCGCTCGAACTGCCGCTCGAGAACGGCCAGCGTCGCTTCCGAGGCATCGCGTCCCCTGGCCAGACGACGCTGGATGCGCGTGCGCAATTGTCCGGCGGTCGCTTGCGGCGCGACGATGGCGAATTCGGCAGCAGCAGCGCCTGCCAGCGCACGAAACGCGTCACGTCGCCGCCGTTCGAGAAAAGCGGCGTCGACAATCACCGACCAGCCGGCGCGCAGCAGGTCACCGGCAATCTGATAAAGCTCCTCGTAAGTTCGCTCGCTGGCCTCGCCGGCGTAGATGCCGCCGTCAATCGCCGAACGGGTCGTCGCCCCGGCCGACAGACCGAACAAGCGCTTGCGTTCGACATCGGAACGCAAGCGAATGCACATCGGCGGCGAATCGTTCAACAACAAGTTGCGCGTCGCACGACTTTTGCCGCAACCGGCGACGCCATGCGTGATGATCAGGCGCGGCGGCGGTGGAGCGATCAGCCGTTCGGCGAGCAAGCGGTAACTGTCTGCTTCCGAGCAATCGCGCTGCGCTTGTCGGGCGTGAATCGCTTTCACCTTGGCCAGCACCAGCGCACGATAAACGGCATAGAAGCGGAAAACGCGCATCGCCTGGTAATCGCCGTTGGCCGACAGCCATTCGTTGAGCAACCAACCGGCAAGCCCGGCTTGCTGCTGCGCCAGCAGATCGACGTAGGTGAAGGCGATGTCGTTGGCCACGTCGATCCAGCGCAGGTAGTCAGCGAACTCGATGCAGTCGAACAAGGTCACCGTCCGCTCGATCAGCACCAGATTGCCGAGATGCAGGTCGCCGTGCCCTTCGCGTACCTTGCCGGCGGCCTTGCGGGCGCGCATGTCGGCAGCGCAGCGGGCAAATTCGGCGCGCGTCCACTCTGCCAGTCGAAGCCAGTGTTGGCGATGCGCCGGCAGGATTTCGTCGAGTTCGACGAAGTTTTCCAGCGCTGGGGGCAGCAGTTGTTCCGCTTCGCCAAACGGGCTGCCCGGCGATGCGACGGCAGCGCGCGCTTGCCACCTGGCCAGCGTCTCGGCAAGGCCAGAAATCAGACGGGCGTTCAGTTGTCCACGCCGACAGAGATGATCGAGCCGACCCGCTTCGTCGAAGCGGCGCATTTTCACCGCGTATTCAATGGGTTTTCCCGCGCCACCAAGACAAGGGTTTTCCGCCGTGCCGCTGATCGCCACGACCGACAGATAGATCGCCGGCGCGAAACGCCGGTTGAGCCGCAATTCCGCCGCGCAGCATTGCCGGCGCTTGTCCAGCGTCGAGTAATCGAGGAAAGGCAAGGCGATCGATTTTTTGATTTTGTAAACGAAGCGGTCGGCCAGGAGCAGCCACGAAGCGTGCGTTTCGATCAACTCGACCGCTGACGTCGGGTCGGGATAACGTCGCGCATCGAGCAGCGCGACGATCAGTGGTGGCAAGGACGGACTGGGCATGCGTCAGGAAACGCTGACTGAAAGACTGCACGGGTGAGTCGCGGCGTTACACGGTTTGCATGCGCACAGTATGGGCCATGTCAACAGAAAGTCGGGCAAAATCCAGCGACTCCTGCTCATAGCGGCCGACCTGCGCGGGTCAGACGGGCGGCTGCGCTCGCTTTCTGCGCCAGATGCCGCGCAACGGGGATATTTTTGCGCGCAGCGACAACTGTTCGTCAGACAAGGCTTCGAGAAAATCGGACAGCGGTTTCGACTTGGCAACGGCAAAACCTGTCGCCAGCAGCGAAGGAATGGCAACCGCGGTAAACAGCCACAGCTTGTCGGGCAGGGGTTGCTGCGCGGCGTCGATCAGATTCATCCCGAGGAAACCGGTGGTGATCGTCGCCACCAGCCCGGCGGTAGTCACCACGGTCAGGCGCACGACGGTATTGCTCTGCCGGCGCAGACTATCGCTATCGAGGTACTGATTCATGTCCTGAATCTCCTCACGTAATTCGGCGTACAGCTTTTCGGTGCCCAGATGTTCCTGCGTCAGCTTGAACAGAGCGCGTGCCTGCACCTGGTCGGAAATTTCGTGGAACCAGTAGCGGTGACTGAAACGCAGAAAGACTTCGAGGATTTCGCGGATACCGCGCTTGAAGCGTTTCACCGAGTCCGCCTTGCCGATTTCCAGCTGGTTGAGCGTGGTGATCAGGCGGTCGGAGAGCATCAGCAAAGCCGCTTTGTGAAAATGCGGGATCAGGAAAAGCAGGAAGAACTGGTGACGGAACTGGCCGAGCAGGCCGTTTTCAAGGCCGCGGTAATAATCGTCATCCGCATTGCCGACCATCACGAAAGCATGCCCGCAGGTCAGCAAGCGGGCTCCCGGCTGTTTGGACTGCGGATGCCAGTAACGGTCCAGGCAATAGCGGCTTTCGAAGTTGTCCAGTTGTTGTTCAGCGACGGGCGCCGAACCAAGCTTGCCGGGTCCGGTGACCAGCACCAGCCGGGCAAAATCAGCGCGGCTCATCGCACTGGCATCGTCCATCGCCAGATAGGCCACCAAGGGCATGCGGTGATATTCGACCTGCCGATAGCGCACGACACCTCCGGCGTCGGAATGGTGCAGGACCAGCGGCTGCAAGAGGAATTCCCAGTGCGAAGCGATGCACGGTGCGCGAAAGCGGGAAACGAAGGACAGATATTTGCTGCGCTTTTCGTAGTCGGATACCGACAACACCCGGCCGTCCGGGGCCAGCCATTCGGCCTTCTTGAGACAGTGCCCACCGCTGCCGTCGTCGTCCCAATACGGTGGATAGGCACGGCCGAAGCGATAGAGCGTGTCCTGGACCTGCCGCAGCGTCAGATCGTCGGCGGCGATTTCGACCGCCAGAATCACCACGTCGATATCGTAGAAAAAATACAGATCGAGATGGACGATGTCGAAGAGCAGCGGCTGCGGGTCATCCTTGAAGGTCATCCGCACCTGCGCCAGATCGTGGCGGCGGAAGATGCGGATCGGTGACTCGCCGCTGTGGCCCGAGGTGCCCCGTCCGCCACCTTCGCCATATAGGAAGCGTTGCACGTACGGCAAGAAGGTGACGAATTCGCTGTAGTGCCGTTCCTGAAATTCCCCCGGGTCGCCACAGAATTCATCTTGCAGATCTCGCCACGGATTGTCGTCCGAGGTTTGTTCGAGCAACTGATAATGGCTCGCGAAAGGCGCTTCGGCCGGCAGCGGCATCAGTTGCAAGGGCCAGAGCAGGATTTGCCGAAAATGTCCGACCCGCTGGTCAGACGTGCCGTGCAGCGTTTCCATGCACACCTCCAATAGATGCTTGCTGTCGCCGATCGTCAGGCAACGACATCGGCCAGCAGTTTGTCGATCATTCTTTCTGCCCGGCCGTGGTAGCCACCAGCGAAAAGATTGAAATGATTGAGAACGTGGTACAACTGGTACAAGGTCTTGCGTCGGGTATAGCCGACCGGCAAGGGCAGCGCTTGCCGGTAAGCGGCGAAAAATTCGTCGCTAAAGCCGCCGAACAGTTCGCACATTGCCAGATCGGCTTCGCGATCGCCGAAATATACCGCCGGATCGAAGAGGACCAGCCGGCGCTTGCTGTCGACCGCAGCGTTACCATACCAAAGATCGCCATGCAGCAGGCTCGCAGCCGGTCGATGATCAGTGAACAGTTCGTCCAATCTTTCAGCGAGTTGCAAGCCACGCTCGATCATGCGGCTAGTCGCCCCACGCTGTTTGGCCAGCGTCAGTTGCGTCTGCAAGCGTTGGCTGTTGAAGAAAGCCGCCCATGTGGCGTGCTGATTGTTGTACTGCGGCGTCGATCCGATGAAATTGTCACGTTGCCAGCCGAACGATGAGCCGCTAATGCCGTGCAGAGCAGCCAGCGCGCGCCCGGCGGCAACGCTGTCGGCGTTATGTCGCAAAGGCAGCAAATCGAGATGTTCGAGAATCAGGTAAGCATGCTCGTCCTGGCTGCCATAGCCGATCACCCGCGGTACGCAAAGCGCCGGACACCCGGCGAGCGCGACGAGGCCGTCGGCTTCGGCAGCGAACATTTCGACGCGTTCGGCCGCATTTACTTTGACAAAAATTTTGTCGTGCCCGCTTTCAAGCACGAAAGCGCGTGAAATCGAACCGCCACCGAGGCAATGAATGCGCGTGATGTCTGCCCATGGCGCCGTCTTCTCGGCGCAGTTCTGTCGAATCGCCGCCAATAAGGCGGCCGGCAGATGGAAGTCGTCGTGACGCATGGGTGGAAAATCCGAAAGAGAAACAGGGAGTGTAGGCGGAAACGTTCCTTTCGCGTGCTGGCGCTTATTTCATATCACAACATTTCCTACCGCTTGTCCGCATGATTTTCCGCGCCTGATCTGGTCGCCATGTCGACTGTTGCCCAACAGCAGCTTCGGGCGTCTCGAATCGCACCGGGCACCGCATCCGGCTGTCTTGCAAGCCGAGTGGAGCGGCGAATTGCCGGTCGTGTCGAAACAGCGGTACGCAGCCCTGAGTTCTCGCTCGTCAGTGAGCTGGCCCGTTTTCAGTCAATGGCCGTCGTGGCAGGCAAATCGATCTGACCGGCGCGCAGCAGAATTTCAACGTCGCCGGCCGTTACCGGGCGGCTGAAGAGGTAGCCCTGGACTTTCGGGCATTTGGCCTGGCGAAGGAATTCGAGTTGTGCCAAGGTCTCAACGCCTTCGGCGATGACCTCCAGTTGCATGTTGTGCGCCATGGCGATCACTGCCGTGGCGATTCCTGCGTCATTGACGCTGTCTGGCAGCCCGCGAACGAAACTCTGGTCGATCTTGAGCATGCCGATCGGAAAGCGCTTGATGTACGACAGCGACGAATAGCCGGTGCCGAAATCGTCGATCGAAAAATGTACGCCGAGCTGCTGTAATCGATACAGCCCCTGGACCTGCCGCGCTTCCGGATCCATCAGGATGCTTTCGGTCAATTCCAGTTCGAGCAAGTCCGGCACGATGCCGGTCATGGCGATGGTCGCCGCAACGTTGTCGAGGAAATTGGTACTGCGCAGTTGTCTGGCCGAGATGTTCACCGCCACCCGGGGAGGATGCACGCCACGTTGTTGCCAGCGGCGCACTTGCGAACATGCTTCTTTGAGCACCCATTCGCCCATTGGAACGATCAGGCCGCTTTCTTCGGCTACCGGGATGAAATTTGCCGGCGAAACGATGCCATGCTCGGGATGCCGCCAGCGGATCAGGGCTTCGACGCCGACGATGCGCCCACTTTGAGCATCGACCTGCGGTTGATACAACAAATAGAATTCGTCGCGCTCGAGTCCTTTGCGAATATCACTCTCGAGGGCCAGTCGGGCCCTGGTGCGGGTGGTCAGCGACTGATCGTACATTTGCCAATTGTTGCGACCTTGATCCTTGGCGTGGTACATGGCGGTATCGGCATGCTTGAGCAGCGTGGCGCCGTCCTCGCCGTCCGCCGGATAAACGGCGATGCCGATGCTCGACGTGACGGCGATTTCCTGACTGCCGATGATGAACGGCTGCGCCAGCAGCGCCAGCAGACGGGCGGCCACGCGGCTGACCGTCTGAATGTCATCAACATCGGGCAGCACGACAGTGAATTCGTCGCCGCCCAGCCGGGCGAAGTGCAGGCTGCTTTCATCGAGTGCGGGTCGCGATACGAAGTCGCTGGTGCGCAGCTTTTCCTTCATCCGTTCGGCGACTGCCTGCAGCAGATAGTCACCGACACTGTGCCCGAGGGTGTCGTTGATGCGTTTGAATCCGTCGAGATCGAGAAACAGCAGCGCGACGCGGCGTTTGTTGCGATGCGCGCGCAACAATTCGCTATCGAGGCGTTCGAGAAAGCTCTGCCGGTTGGGCATGCCGGTCAGGGTGTCGAAGTAGGCCAGGCGGCGGATGCGATCTTCGTTCAGTTTCTGGGCGGAGATGTCGCGAACGACGATCACCACCTTGTCGGCACCGATCGGGGCGATTCGCGCTTCGTAGTGATGAAAACCGTCTTCCATCGGCAGTTTATAGACGACCGACTGCAGATTGCCCTGCTGCAATGCCTGATCGATGTGGTGTTGAATCAGGGTTGCCGTATCGCTGGGCAGAATGTCGGCCATGTTCCGGCCGAGAAACTGGCTAGGGGGGACGATGGCGGTGGTGGCAAAACCCTCCTTGTAGTCGAGATAGACGCCTTGCCGATCCACGACGAAGATCATGTCAGGGATCGCTTCCATGATCGCGGCCTGCTTTTCCTTGAGATCGTTCAACTGTCGTGCCGCTTGCGCCGACCGCCAGACATAACGCGCGCGATGCCCCAGGATCGGCCAGTTGATCGGTTTGGCGACAAAATCGTTGGCTCCCGATTCGTAAGCCCGGTTGATCGATGCCAGGTCGTCCATGCCGGTAACCATGATCACTGGCACATTGGTCATGTCCCAGATCTGACGCAAGCGCCTGCAAACCTCGAAACCGTCGATTCCCGGCATTTCGACGTCGAGCAGCACCAGATTCGGCGGCGGCTGATCGAACATCGCCAGGGCCTGTTCGCCGTCTTCCGCTTCAATGACTTCGAAGCCGAACTGCGCCAGAGTTTCCCGCTCCAGCATGCGCATCACATAATCGTCATCGACGACCAGAGCCAGGGGCAGAGCATGGTATTCACTCAAGGGCATTTCCGGAATCCCTTCATTTGAGAGTGGCCAAAGCAGCGAGGACGTGCGTCAATTCTCTTTCAAAAGTGCTCAGCAAGGGCTTGGCTTCTTCAACCGGACGCGAGTGGGCGATGATTTCCAGTTCCCGGGCGAGCGCCGACAAGCGGTCGGCGCCGACGTTGGCGCTGCTCGAAGTCAGGTTGTGCGCGGCATGCCGAAGTGTTTCCTGGTCACCGACGTCCGTTGCCGTGCGCAGACGTTGCCATTGCTGAGGAGCGTCAGCCAGATAGGCTTCGATGACCGGAACGATCGGACTGACGCCATTCTTCGGCGGCAATTGACGCAGCTTGTTGAGCGGTGTCGGATTGAGTACCGGCAAAGTGGCAGGGGGGGTGATCGGCTTCGATCCACAGGCAACGGAAGACGAGGAATCGATTTTCAACCAGCGCGCCAAGGCGCTGGCCAGTTGCTCACGTGTAAACGGTTTGCTCAAATAGTCATCCATCCCGGCCGCCAAGCAACGTTCGCGGTCGCCGGCGACCGCGTTGGCGGTCAGGGCCATGATGGGCAACCGTCGCGACGCGCGGCTGGCACGCTCCCGGTCGCGAATCGCGGCCGTCGCGGAAAAACCGTCCATTTCGGGCATTTGGCAATCCATCAGCAGCAGATCAAAAGAAGCATGCCGCAAGCGTTCGATGGCGATCCGGCCATTGTCTGCCAGTTCATAAGTCACCCCGAGAGATTCCAGCATAGCCGATACGACGGCCTGATTGACTGGATTGTCCTCGGCCACCAGTACCCGCCCGCGGAACTTTGCCGGGTTGGGACGATTTTCATGGAGCGTTGCCATCTTAGTCCGCGGCTGGAGGTTAGTCGCTGGCTTGCCTAGCGGCAGCTCGAACCAGAACAGGGTTCCCAACCCCAGCTGGCTTTTCAAACCGATCTGACCACCCATCAGATCGAGCAGTCGCTTGGCGATGACCAGACCCAGTCCGCTGCCGCCGAAGCGTCGCGTGGTCGAGCTGTCGGCTTGCACGAATGCCTTGAAAAGATAACCTTGCGCCTGTTCGCTGATTCCGACGCCGTTGTCTTCCACTTCAAAACGGCAGACAGCCATCTCGGAATGGCGGCGTACGAAGTGGGCACGAATGCTCACCTTGCCACGTGGGGTGAATTTGATGGCATTGTTGATCAGATTGCTGAGTATTTGCCGCAATCGCACGGGATCACCGACGACTCGATCGGGCAGGTCGGAAGAAACTTGACACAGCAACTGCAAACCTTTGCTGTTGGCGATCGGCATGAACAGGGCGTTGATGCTGTCGATCAGTTCGTGCAGATTGAAAGGAATGTGCTCGAGTTCCAGCTTGCCGGCTTCAACTTTGGAAAAATCGAGGATGTCGCTGATGATGGCCAGCAAATGCTGGCCGGACTGATGCGCGGTGTCGGCGAATCGTTGTTGCTGGCTGTTGAGGCCGCTCGCACGCAACATTTCGGTCATGCCGATGATGCCATTGATCGGGGTGCGGATCTCGTGGCTCATGGTCGCCAGGAAATCGCTTTTTGCCTGGCTGCCAGCTTCCGCCGCCTGACGCGCGGCAGCGGCCTCGGCCAGTGCGGCCGAACGTTCGATGTCGCCGAGTAAAATTTTGCGCGTGCTCGAATAATTGGAGTACGCCGTCAGGCCCAGCGTGATCAGCGAGCCATAAACGGCCAACCCGACAATTTTCACCATGCCGTTGCCGTCAATGAGTAAAAAGGTGCCGATCGGTAGCAGCGCGGTAACCACGAAGGAAATCACCGAAGGCAGGTGCGCGGACAAGGAGATACTGGCCACCGATGTCACCGCGATAATCCAGACGACCAGAAAAGCCATTTCGCTGCCGCCGGCACCATCGAGCAGCAAGACGACAGCGAACGACCAGGCCGCGGCGGCGGCGGTGGAACTGATGAAAAACCACGTTGCCCAGCTCGCTGTGTTCTCGTCCGCCGGTTTGGCCTGACGGTAGCAGAACCACAGTCCAAGACGACAGAGATTGGCCGCCACGATGACCCAGACGACACGCCAGAGCAAATCGTGTCTGAAATAGGGAAACAATACGTTGATGAACAGCAGTGTCACTGCGATGGACAGCACGATCGACAACAACAGGCGCGCATAGGCAAAACGCAGCATTTGCGCTGCCAGACGTTGTTGACTCCACTCCGTGTCTGTTTGGGTCATTGTCGTCACTCGTGCAGAAGGCGTTGCGGGGTACACTCTGGCATGCTTCGCCTCTTCGTTTGAGCAAGCGGAATCCATACGTACGGATCGATCACCGAAGTTGCCCCAACGTCATAATTGATGAAAAGGTAATCTCCGATTCTATCTCTATTCAATGTGACCAGGATGGCCTATCGGAATGCTTGCACAATCGAAAGAAAGAATATATCCATGCCATGGCTCGGCTGATGCGTTACGCATGAATGCACTCTTCAACTTTGCCAAGGGTAAAAATCGACTGCGCAATCCAGCTTGTGACTGAGCTTTCGTTCGGCCGATGACAAATTCCCGACAAGTTTTCTGTCGGTAGTTCATTGTTCGCGCGCATCCGACCTTGTCATACTCACTCCATTCGATTTCAGTGCAAGCGTCAGGAATATCCTTGGATATTCGGCCAAGGATGCTCGTCAGTACGAAAGTCAGCAAGCGGCTCGGCAATATCCCCATCTCCACTGTGGAAGGGTGATCGGGAATGAGGGAGTTGATCCGATAAAACCGCCGTTGCGGCCCGTTATCCGACCCAAGTCAGCGACGCCTAAAGGCTCTTTCGTCACTGCGGCCCCACGCTCAGCATTTAATCAAACCCGCCGCAAGCTATTGACAAAAATAAATATTCTGCGTTCTTGGCACGTATGAACGATGGTTTCCAGGTTCAATGGCTGAAACACGCTGACCAACGCGGCTCCGCTGTCGCCAATGCGGATTTGCCCGTCGCCGCATGTCAGCGTGGAGTGCCGTGGGACGGAAAGAATGACGCAAGCGTGATCAAGGGCTTTCTCATTCGAGTGTTTTCAACAATTTCCCTCTCTGTGCCAGGCGAAGGGAGTTCGCCGACTAGCGAGCTTCAGCCGCTGGCATAGCCTGGTTCAGGTTGCCGGTCGAGCGCGGCGAGCACCTGGCGCAGTTCCTGTTCCGCTTGCACCAGCAGCTCGTCGGCGCCATCAACCGTTCCGGCCCGGCCGATCAATTCGAGTTCCTTGCATAGCGCCGCCAGCGCTTCCGCGCCGACGTTGGCACTGCTCGACTTCATGCCATGCGCGGCCTTGCGCAAACCGTCGGCGTCGCCTTCCTGCACCGCACTTTGTATCTGCGTCAGGCGTTTCGGGGCGTCGTCGACATAGGCGGCGATGACGCGCGTGACCAGCGACGCACCGTTGGCACCGGGCAAGAGGCGGATCGTTTCCAATGCACGCGGATTCAGGGTCGCCACGCTTTCGCTCTTGGACGGCGTTTCCTGGTCGATGACCTGCAAAGGTCGCGCACGCTCAGTCACCGTGGCAGGCAGTGTCGCGGGCAGCAACCAGCGCGACAGGACCGCCTGCAGACCACCGCGCGTGAAGGGCTTGCTCAAGTAGTCGTCCATACCGGCGGCCAGACAGCGTTCCCGATCGCCTTCGACGGCGTTGGCGGTCAACGCGACGATCGGTAACGGAGCGGGCAGTTCGCCGCGTTGCTGCAGCAAGCGGATTTGCCGGCTGGCCTCGAAACCATCCATTTCCGGCATCTGGCAATCCATCAGCACCAGGTCGAAAGGTTCGCGGGACAGGCGTTCAATGACGATCAGACCATTGTCGGCCAGCGCGTTCGCCACGTTCAGCGAATCAAGCATGGCTTGGGCGACGCTCTGGTTCACCGGGTTGTCTTCGGCGATCAATACCCGTTTGCCGGTGGGAAGTGGCGAGCGTTTCGGCAACGCATGACTGGCTGGAACACGCGGCGAGGTGCGCTCGGCGGTCGTCGAAAAAACGGTGGCGATGGCGTCGTACAGATCGGACTGCCGTACCGGCTTGGTCAGGTAACAGTCGATCGACGTCGACAGTCGGTCCGGGCTGTTGGCATCGACACTAACCGAGGAGAGCATGATCTGCGGCAGTCGGGCATGACGTGGGTCGGAATGGATCGCGCGGGCGACTTCGAAACCGTCCATTCCCGGCATGTGCAGATCGAGGATGACCAAATCGAAAACGTCTTCGCCAGCTCGGTCGAGAAGGCGCAAAGCGTCCTGGCCGCTGGCCGCGCCGGTAAAACGCATCGACCAGCCCTGCAACTGATGCGCCAGGATTTCGCGGTTGGTGGCGTTGTCGTCGACGACGAGCACCGACAGACCGTTCAGACGTTCAGAAAGGTCGATGACGATACGCGCATCGGCATCCTGCTTGGGCAGGGAAAGCTCGAACCAGAACAAGGTGCCGGCGTCTTCCTGACTGTTCAGGCCGAGCTCTCCCCCCATGATTTCCACCAGTCGCCGGGAAATGGCCAGACCGAGCCCGGTTCCGCCAAAACGGCGCGTGGTCGAGTTGTCGACCTGGACGAATGGACCGAACAGGCGGCGTTGCGCTGCTGCGCTGATGCCGATGCCGGTATCCTGGATTTCGAAGCGGAAACGCGCCTGTTGCTGGTTTTCCTCGATCAGTTTGACGCGAATGACGACTTCGCCCTCGGCGGTGAATTTCACGGCGTTGCTGACCAGATTGGTCATTACCTGACGCAGTCGCATCGGATCGCCCTTGATCGCCACTGGCAGATCGTGCGGCACGCTGCAGAGAATTTCGACACGTTTGAGTTCGGCCGGACGGGCAAAGAGATTGGCGACGTCTTCGACCAGCTGCCGCAGATTGAAGTGAATCTGCTCGATTTCCAGCTTGCCGGCTTCGATCTTCGAAAAATCGAGAATGTCGTTGATGATCTTCAACAGATGTTCGCCGGACTGGTATACGGCGTCGGCGAAGCGTGCCTGTTGCACGCTGAGCGGTGTCTCGCGCAACAGCTCGGTCATGCCGAGGATGCCGTTCATCGGCGTACGGATTTCGTGACTCATCGCCGCCAGAAAGCGGCTTTTGGCCTGATTGGCCTCTTCGGCCTGCTCTTTGGCCAACTGCAGCTCATTGGAGCGGGCAGCCAGATGACGGTCGCGTTCGGCGATCTGTTCGAGCATTTCGTTGAACACACTGGCCAGTCTGCCGACTTCGTCGTTCGACTCGATTCGGGCCCGCATGCTGTAATCGCCTTCCTGCGAGACTTGGCCCATCAGTTTCACCAGCCGGTCGATCGGGGCGGTGATGAAACGGTTCATCCGCGAAAGGAAGATCTGTGAAATCACCAGGACGACCAGGATTACCCCGAAGAACGCCAGCGCATGTTCCATCAGGCGACGATATAGCGTTTGCAAGCTCAGGCGCAAGGTAATGGTACCGACGGTCTGCCCTTCGCTGATTAACGGTTGCGAGATGTCGAGCAGGGTCAAACCCATGACGTGACCTGTATGGTCCGGGTAAGTCAGGAAAACTTTCGGCTGATTGCTGGCGTGATAACTGGCGACCAGATGACCATCGTTATTCCACAGCGCGGCCTGGACGACTTGCGAGTCGGTGTCGAGTGAACTGAGCAGATCATCGGCCGTCTGCTGATCGTCGAAAAGCAGAGCGGCGATGGTGTTGCGTGCGATCAGCTGAACTTTTACTTTCCCGTCGTTAATCAGTTCGTTGCCGAGGTTAAGATAGTCGAAACCGATAAGCAGGACGATTGCGATCAGGAAAGCGGTGCCGGTGCTGATCAGATTGATGCGCAGCAGTTTGTCCTTGATCGCCGGCAGAGCGTGCAGGCTGCTGAACAATTGTTTCATCGGAGGCCTCCCGGTTCATCCTTGACCAAGCGCGCCAATTGCAGCAATTTCGCACTGATTTTGATGCCGGCGCGGTGGGCGGCATCCGGATTGATTGCGAATTTGACTTTGTTTCCCTCCACGAACAGGCCGATGGTGCCGCCGGTCGACGCAAAACCTTTGTTGTCGCCGACAGTGAGTACCGGCAGATAACGGGTGCTACGCAACCATTCGCCGACCGATTCGGTGCCGGTGATGACCAGCAGATGACAGCGCGCAGACTCGTGCGGGCGGATGATCGTCGATACCTCGATATCCTTGCCACGAATCGACTGCTGCCTATGCAGCGCCGCCACCGCCTGCGAGAAAGCATTTTTCCCCCCCGCCGTGCACAAGCGCAGGCTGGGTGACTTGCCCCAGAGTTCTTCAGGCCAGTCGGTAAACTTGGCGAAGTTGTAAACAAATGCCGCCTTGATCACCCCTTCCTGCGCCATCCCTTGTTGCGCAGTGGCGTTGGCCGGGAAGACGAGCGTTTGTACCACTGCCAGCCAGACAGCGGGCAGGTGGCGGAAGATGCCCGCAGAACGGGTTTGGCAACGATTACGCATGGCCCGGGTGCGCTCGGAAGTCCCGCAGGACTCCCAACTGGCGAGGAGAGGAGTGATTGGCGGAATGGCCAGCCGCCAGCGGCTCACTAAACAAAAGGCTCTGCCGTCAAAGGCGCTGTGCATGCAAATCGTGTCCCGGGCGTTCGATTGCCGAACACAGGCCGGCAATCGATAAATCAGAAGTTCACCGCTTATCTACGGCCGTTTGGTCGTGAACTTGAGCAATGGCGGGTTTTGGGCACTTTGCGCACGGTCTTTGGTTATGCGCGGGGATGGACCTGGCCGGGTTTTTTTGCCGCCAGCCGGCAGGGCTTGCCGCTGAGGAAGTGCCGGACGTACGGTGCGTACCGTCGCGATTCGCCCGCGCAATCCATTGATCAGCGTTTTCACGGAAGGCGCAGGCCTCATTTTCACCATTCGGCAGGTTGAAAGCCCGTTCCTCGTTTCCCCCTGCCTGCGCGCCATCGCAGCGCGAGGTTGTACTGAGACGGTCGCAGGTCGGCCTTGACGGCGGCGAGCGGCGACCAACGCCCAACCTGTCCTATGGCACGGCCCTTGCATCGGGTAAGACCGTCAATATTGTTGGGAGCCGACGATGCGCATCGATCAAGCCGTGCTTGCCTTGAGTGCCACCCATGATTACAGCAGGGAGCGTGAACTCGCTTACCACGCCATGCCGCCCTTTCGACAGCTTCTGCAAAGCCGGGCCACCTCCGAGCCGGCCACTCCGGCGGCGTCCGGCGCGGCAGAACATGAGCGGGGGCGGCTGCTGACGCTGATCGCTGCGCTGCTGACGCGCATGCTCGCCTTGCTTGCCGGACGGCAGGAAACGAGCCGTAGCGGCCTGCAAATGGCGCTGCGCGACGACGGAACGACGTTGGGACGAAGCAACGTCGATCAGTCCGCGGATCGATGGACCCTTGCCTGGCAGGCGCAAAGGGAAGAAATCATCCGCGAACACGAAAGCAGCGACTTCACGGCGCACGGACTGGTCCTCACCGCCGATGGCCGGGTACTCGATTTTGCGCTCGATTTGTCGATGTGCCGTGATTATCAGCGCGTCAATCAACAGACGGTGAGCGGCGCCTTGCAGTTGCGCGATCCGCTGGTGGTCAATTTTGCCGGCAACGCACTGCAGTTGGCCGGCAAACGTTTTGCTTTCGATCTCGATCAGGACGGTCGCGACGAGGCACTGTACGCTTTGGGCCGTGGCAGTGCTTATCTGGCCATTGACCGCGACAGCAACGGACGCATCAACGACGGCGGCGAATTGTTCGGCAGCACGTCGGGCAACGCTTTTGCCGATCTGGCCAAACTTGACGACGATGGCAACCACTGGATCGACGAAGCCGACGCCGCTTTCGCCAAGCTGCGGCTCTGGTCCGGCGGCGAAAGGGAAACGACACTGCACACGCTCACTGAACAAGGCATCGGCGCGCTGTATCTCGGGTCGGTGGACACGCCCTTCACGATCACCGATCCGGCCAACCGCACCCTGGCGCAGATTCGCGCCGCAGGCCTGTTCCTGCACGAGAATGGCAGCGTCGGCAGCCTGCAACAACTCGATCTTGCCGTCTGACGGAGCAGGACGTCGTTTCCAGATTGGGCACGGCCTGGCCTAGTCCTGCCCTGCTGAGCGCCGGGGTCGATTCGGCACCGGCCGCCCGCCTTATCGGCCGGTCATTTTTTCGAGCGCTTCCGAATAACGATTGCCCTGCACGCTGATCGGGGAAACCGCCCGGTCGATTTCGTCCAGGTCGGCAGCGGTGAACACGATCGCCGCCGCCGCCAGATTCTCGTCGAGCCGTTCGAGTCGGCGGGTGCCGGGAATCGGTACCAGCCAGTCCTTTTGTGCCAGCAGCCAGGCCAGAGCCATTTGCGCTACCGTGGCACCCCGCCTGGTGGCCAGACGAGAAAGCACGTCGACCAGCGCCTGATTGGCGCGCCGCGCTTCGGGGGTGAAACGCGGCAAGCCTTGACGGAAGTCGCTGGCGTCGAAGCTCGTTTGCGCGTCGATCGCGCCGGTGAGAAACCCCCGTCCAAGCGGACTGTAGGGAACGAAACCGATGCCCAGTTCGGCCAGCGTCGGCAGCAGCTCGCTTTCCGGCTCCCGCCACCACAGCGAATATTCGCTTTGCACGGCCGTCACCGGCTGTACGGCGTGCGCCCGGCGAATGGTCTGCACACCCGCTTCGGACAAGCCGAAATGCCTGACCTTGCCTGCCCGGATCAAGTCCTGGACCGCACCGGCCACCTCCTCGATCGGTATGTCCGGATCGACTCGATGTTGGTAAAACAGGTCGATGGCCTCGACCCCGAGACGTTTCAGCGAGGCATCGGCCACGGTTTTGATATGTTCCGGGCGGCTGTCCAGCCCGGTCCATTTCGGCCCGCCCTGCGGGTCGAGCTTGAAACCGAACTTGGTAGCGATGATCACTTGTCCGCGATAGGGCGCCAACGCCTCGCCAAGCAGCTCTTCATTGGCAAACGGCCCGTACACCTCGGCCGTGTCGAAAAAGGTCACTCCACGCTCGACCGCCGTGTGCAGGAAGTCGATCATCTGCCGTTTCTCCGGTGCCGTCCCGTAAGCGAAGCTCATGCCCATGCAGCCCAAGCCGATCGCCGACACTTCCAGACCACTGTTTCCCAGTTTGCGCTTATTCACCGTTGTCTCCTGATGGCTGGCCAGCGACGGCTTGCGGCGGCAAGTCTCGTCAACTGATCAAAAAGCAGACTGTAACGACGACAGCCACAAACGGGCAAGCGAAATGGCGGCATCGGCCCGACCGTCACCGGCAGCCAAGGTCACTCGCCGGTTCAGTGTCAACCGTTCGACAGCGAATCGGGGTCAGGCGCGCGTTACCGTGATGTCGGCCAGGCAGGAGGTATCGCGCGGCGTTGGCAATTCCTGCCGCATCTGCCATTCGCGCTTTTTCTCGCCGACGCCTGCCGAAGCAACGCGGATGACTCCCTTGCCGAACTTCGCATGGATGCTATTGCGTCCGCACGCACATCTGGTCATCGCCAAGGACAACGGCAATGCACCCGTGCGGACTGTTCCCGACGTGCCCGTTATTGATGACCCCGCTTCTCGATCCGGGTCCGCCCCTCAAGAGCAACCCCAGCCTGGTCATCGACAAGATCAAGCGGCAGATCAATGTTGGCTGATCGAGGCCTCCGTCAGCATCCTCCGCCTCAACCCCATTCCTGAGGAAATCGCTTTGAACGAGCAGAAGTTCGACCCTGATCGCGCCCGACCGCGAAAACCGCGGCCGAAGCCGCAGCTGTCACATGTTTACCAGTGTTTATGGCCATAAGCTAACTGGTGAGGATTGGGGCCTTCTCCCCTGACAACGCTGCTATCGCAACCTGCTTTTTGAATTGCGCTGATGTTGCTTGCGTTTCACGCCCATCTTGCATGCCCTTTCGGTTCGGTCGGTCTTGGCTTATCCGACTGTCCGAAAAGCCGGGACCGCCGCAGGCGTCGAGGATGTCATTTCGTCGATCAAGGCGAGGGTGCGCGCCGTCGCTCCCTGGTGTGTCCGGCTAAACTCTTGTGCTGCCTGGCGCATGGCTGACAGACGTCCTTCGTCGTTCAGCAATTCGCCCGCCAGCCGTGCCGCGTTGTTGACGTCCGCTACGCGACACGCAGCGCCCGCCGCCAGGGCATCGGCACTGGCTTGAGCAAAATTGAACATGTGCGGGCCGATCAATACCGGACAAGCGCAAGCGGCCGCTTCGATCAGATTTTGTCCGCCGAAAGGCAACCAGCTGCCGCCGATCAGCGCCAGATCAGCCAGGCTGTAATACGCCGCCATTTCTCCCATGCTGTCGCCAAGCCAAACCTGCGTGTGCTCGTCGGGGAGTGTCTGCGCGCTACGCCGGCAATAATGCAGCCGTCGGCTGCTCAGCAACTGGGCGACTTCGTCGAAGCGTTGCGGATGACGCGGCACCAACAGCAGCAATAAATCGTCGATGCGCAGGCTGGCTAGCGCAGTGAGCAGCAAGGCCTCTTCGCCGTCGCGGGTACTGGCGGCGAGCAGCACGGGTCGTTTGCCGATCGCTTGCCGCCATTGCCTGCCCAAAGCCAGTTTGTCGGCAGCGGGCGTGACGTCGAATTTGAGATTGCCGACGACGGCTACCGGATGCGCAGCGAGCGACTGCAAGCGTGCCGCGTCCGCCGCGCTCTGTGCCGCCACCGCGATCAGCGATGAGAGTGCCGGTTCAATCAACGCCCGCAAGCGCCTGTAGCCGCGTTGAGAACGTGCCGACAGGCGTGCGTTGACCAGCAGGAGCGGCAAATGGCGGCGCTTGGCGGCGGCGATCAGGTTTGGCCAGATCTCGGTTTCCATCAACAAACCGAGCGACGGCTGAAAACGATCGAGAAAACGTTCGCAGGCACCCGGCAGGTCGTAAGGTAGATACGCCTGCAGCAATCGCTGCGGATGCCGTTGCAGCAACTCGCTGGCGGCGGCGCGTCCGGTCGGCGTCATGTGCGTCAGCAACAGACGCTGTCCGGGGTGGGCGGCGAGCAGCGCTTCGACCAAGGGCGCCGCCGCGCGCGTTTCACCGACTGAAACGGCATGCAGCCAGATGCATGGTTCTTCGGCGGCAGAAGGGCCGTAGCCAAGCCTTTCGCACAGATGCTGCCGATACTCGGGCTGCCCGCGCGAGCGCCAGAACAGGCGCAGCCAGATCAGCGGCATTGCCAGGTAAAACAGCAGCGTGTAAAGCCAGCGGGCCATCAACGTAATGCCAGATCGATGATGCGCAGCACGTCGGCGACGGAAGGCGACTGCTCTTTGCCGCCCAGATTGCGGCAGAAACCGGTACCGAGAACCCCGGTCAGCGCCGGATCGGTGGCGGTGTACAAAGCGATGACCGGCACACGTAAAGCGGCGGCAAGGTGCACCAGTCCGGTATCGACGCCAACGGCCAGACGGGCGCCGGCCAACAAGTGTGCCAGCGCTGACAAGGTCATGGGCGGTGCGACCCGGCTGCCGGCGACCGTGCCGACGATCCGCCCGGCACGTTGCCGTTCGACCGCATTGCCAGCGGGCAGGATCGGGGTCAAGCCACGCGCGACCAGCGCTGCGGCCAGCGCAGACCAGCGGCTTTCCTGCCACAGTTTGTCGTCGCGACTGGTCGCGGTCAGCAGTATGGCCAGGTGTTCTCCTGGCTGCTCAGTCGGAGCGGGAACGACCGACGACAAACCATAGTCGAGCGGCAGATCAACTGGGTAATCGAACGCCGCCGCCGCCAGCCAACGGTTGCGTTGCACGGCATGCACATTGCGCGGAATGACGAAAGTCGCGTCGTAGAATCTCGCCGCCCACGGTTCGCGCGCCGCTTCGGCGGCGTAGCCACAGCGCACGCCGTGCGCCAGCCGGGCGATCAGCCCGCTTTTCAGCAGGCCCTGCGTATCCAGGACGTAATCGTAGGCGGCGGCGATGCGTCGACGGAACGCGGCAATCTCCTTCCAGGTGGCCCAGGCGCCAAGATGTCGCCGCCAACGGCGGATCGCTACCGGGATCACCTGTTCGACGCCCGGATGCAGGCCCGGCAGATCGGCAAATGCTTCTTCGACGCACCAGTCGATGCGCGCCGTCGGCAGGCTGAGACGCAAGTCGCTGACCACCGGCAGATTGTGAATGACATCGCCAAGTGATGTCGTCTTGATCAGCAATATGCGCATCGAATCATCTCGAAAGCATATCGTCGGGTTGTGCTGACGCCGCCGGCAAATGGCGCAAATAGAAACGGAGGCCGGGCGGCCTCCGTAATCCGTGACAGCGCGGCTGCCACGCCGTGAAACGCGGTCGTCCTATTTCTTGGTGAACATGTAGTTGGCGAAACCGCCCTCGGCAATCCGGAACCACAGATTCTGATCATCCATGAATTTCTTGTAATCGTCATAAACTTTCTTGAAGCCCGGATTGGCTGCCGAGGTTTCCTTGTACAGTTGCATGGCTGCCGCGTAGCAGCCATCCATCACTTCTTTCGAGAACTGGCGCAATTGTGTTCCCGAAGCGACCAGTTGCTTGAGTGCTGTCGGATTTTTGGCATCGTATTTGGACATCATGTCCACGTGCGCATCGGCACAGGCAATCTGCAGAATCGTCTGGTATTCCTTGGGCAGTTCCGCCCATTTCTTGCTGTTGATGTACGCCGAGACCTGCGGGCCGCCTTCCCACCAGCCGGGATAGTAGTAGAACTTGGCCACTTTGTTGAAACCGAGTTTCTGGTCGTCATAGGGGCCGATCCATTCGGCGGCGTCGATCGTGCCTTTTTCGAGAGCCGGGTAAATGTCACTGCCGGGGATCTGTTGTGGCACGGCGCCGAGTTTGGTCAACACCGCACCGGCAAAACCGCCGATACGGATTTTCAAACCTTTGAAATCGGCAACCGTCTTGATTTCCTTGCGATACCAGCCGCCCATCTGCGCGCCGGTATTGCCACAGGGAATGGTGAGGATGTTCGACTTGGCGAAGACTTCGCCCATCAGCTTGGCGCCGTTGCCATAACGATACCAGGCGTCGATCTGACGGTTGTTCATGCCAAACGGGATGGCCGTGTCGATGGCGTAGGTCGGGTCCTTGCCGAAGAAGTAATAGGAGACGGTGTGCGCCATTTCGACCGTCAGGTCCTTGACGGCGTCGAACACCGCTGCCCCGGGAACGATTTCGCCGCCGGCAAAAACCTGAATCTGAAATTTTCCGCCGGTAGCTTCAGCAACGCGCTTGGCCATGTGCTCGGCACCGCCATAGATGGTATCGAGGCTCTTCGGAAAACTCGATGCCAGACGCCATTTGATGGTTGGCGCATTCTGGGCGATCGCCGGCATGGCGGCGGTTCCGGCGGCCAAACCAACACCGGCCGACTTCAAAAATGAACGTCTTTCCACGGTTTGTCTCCTATCTGGATATGGTCTTGCAAAATAAAGGCTGATTATACTCAAAGAAAACAGGGATTAGCGAGTTGCACACTCGCGCTGCTCATGCAGCCTGCTCGCCCGCCAGATTGCGCGCGCAATTGCAGCCGACTAGCCGATCCCGCCATCGTAGTGATACAAGAAGCGGCTCCGGATGCTCTCGAGATCTGATCATCTCTCAAGCAAGTCAGTCCAGATGATTGATTAATAATCATACAGGGAAACGGCTTCCTTCTCGACGTCTCGCGGCCGCAGGCCGATTACTTCGTCAAGCCAATTTTCTGCCGCCGCTACAGCATCGGTCACAAACGACACCGTGTCATGCTGTCCCGGCGCCACGACGGGCGGCTTTCAGGCGGCCTAGACGCTCGTGCAGCCGATCCATAACGTTTCTCAGCGCGCACCGCCCGCCCCCCTAATCCAATCCGGTGCCAGCGACATCCTGAAGACACATCACTTCCTCTCCGGAAAGGATTTGGCGGAAACCTTGCAGCGCCACGTCTTCCAGTACAACAATCGGCTTGGGCCAGTCAGACGCCCGCGCAAGCGATGCATAAATGGTTTGTTGCACACCCCGACGCTTGCAGCGGAAACCGGATGATCGACCGGGAGGTGACACTGCAGAGCAGCTGCCCGCTTTGACCAAGCCTGTCGGCAGTATGTGCCCGGCCTGCCGTTTGGCGTCAATCATCCGGAGGGGTATCGGTCGCATCTCCCGCAGGCATATCCGCATCGCCATCGCCTTCACCGGGTGCGTTTTCTTCATAGAACAATTCCTGCGACTGCGCCTTGTTGCGTCGAGTATTGCGCACCACCAAACCTTCGGGAGCCGGCAAAAACGCTTCGGGCACATTTTTCAACGCCTTGGACATGAAAGCGATCCAGGTCGGCAACGCCGCCGTGCCGCCTGTTTCCCCTTTGCCGAGATTTTTCGGCTGGTCGAAACCGATCCATGAACAGCCGACGATCGTTTGTTGGTAACCGCAGAACCAGGCATCAACGTGTTCATTGGTCGTACCGGTCTTGCCGGCCAGATCCTTGCGTTTGAGAATGCTCGACGCTTTCGCTGCCGTCCCGTAAATCGTCACGTCGCGCATCATGCTGTCCATCAAATAGGCATTGCGGGCGTCGATGGCGCGCATGCTCTCGTCGCCGGCTGGCGTCGGCTCCATGCGCGCCAGCACCACTTTTTTGTCGTCCTGAATTTCACTGACGATATACGGTCGGATGCGGTAACCGCCATTGGCGAAGATCGCGTAAGCGCTGACCATTTGCCAGGGAGTGACCGAACCGGCACCGAGCGCCATCGTCAGGTAAGGCGGGTGCCTGCTGGCCTCAAAACCGAAGCGGGTGATGTAATCCTGCACGAAGTTTACGCCGCTCGACTGGAGCAGACGGATCGAAACCATGTTTTTCGACTTGGCAAGCGCCGTGCGCATGCGCATCGGCCCTTCATAGCGGTCATCGTAATTTTTCGGTTCCCATGTCTGACTGCCGGTCACTGACGAAGGGAAGCTGATCGGCTCGTCCTTGATGATCGATGCCGGCGTAAACCCTTTTTCGAGCGCGGCCGAATAGATGAATGGCTTGAAACTCGATCCCGGTTGCCGCCAGGCTTGCGTGACATGGTTGAACTGGTTGCGATTGAAATCGAAGCCGCCAACCAGGGCGCGAATGGCGCCGTCATGTGGATCGGCGGCCAAAAAGGCCGCTTCCGCGTCCGGCAACTGGACGATGCGCCAGTTGTTCCGGTCGTCGCCTTGCACGCGGATCACGGCGCCGCGCTGGATGCGCTTACCGGGCGGCGCTTTGTCGTCGAGCATGCGCGCGGCAAAGCGCAAACCTTCGCCGCTGATGGTGATAGTCTCTCCGCCGCGTCGCACGGCACGCACTTTTTTGCTGTCGGCCTGAAAGACGATCGCCGGATGCAGATCGTCGAGGTCGGGATAATCCTGGAACAGGTCATCGATCGCCTCGTCCTGCTCCGACTTGATATCCTTCAGATCGACATTGCCCTCGGCCCCGCGGTAGCCATGCCGACGGTCGTACTCGAGCAGGCCGCTGCGGACGCTGGCGTACGCCGCCTGCTGGTCGGCTAGACGTATCGTTGTATAGACGCGCAGGCCGCGCGTGTAGACACCGTCGGGAAAACTTTCCGCGGCCAGCTGTCGGGCCATTTCGGTTACATACTCGGCATGTACGGGAGCCTGATCGATATCACGTTTGATCACCAAGGGTTGTTCGACGGCCTGTGAGTGTTCCTTTTGAGTGATGAACCCCAATTCCAGCATCCGGTTGAGGACGTACTGCTGCCGGGCGCGGGCGCGTTTGGGATTGACCACTGGATTGTTTGCCGACGGCGCTTTCGGCAGTCCGGCCAGCATGGCGATTTCGGCAAGGGACAATTCGGCGAGCGGTTTGCCGAAATAGGTGTGCGACGCGGCAGCAAAGCCGTAGGCATGCTGACCGAGGTAAATCTGGTTGATATACAGCTCGAGAATCTGATCCTTACTGAGGTTGTTCTCGATCTTGAACGACAGCAAGGCCTCGTACAGCTTGCGGGTATAGGTTTTCTCGGAAGACAGAAAAAAATTCTTCGCCACCTGCTGGGTAATCGTCGACGCGCCCTGCCGCTTGCCACCACCGGTTACATTGGCGAACAGTGCGCGCAGGATGCCCTGCGAGTCGACGCCGTGATGTTGATAGAAACGTTCGTCCTCAGCCGCCAGAATGGCCTGCTTCATCACTGGCGGAACATCCTGGATGTTGACCAGCGCGCGGCGTTCCTCACCGAATTCGCCGAGCAGATAGCCGTCAGCCGTAAAAATCTGTAATGGAATTTTCGGCCGATAGTCGGTCAGAATTTCCAGGGACGGCAGGTTGGGATAGGTGAGACTGAGGACAGCAATCAACACCGCCGCGACGATGGCCAGTAATCCGAGAATAAAAACAATCGGATAAAGGATGATGCGCAGGAAGGTAGGCAAAACGGCGTCCAGAGCGAGGGCGATAGAGTCTCTATTATAGGGGCGAGGGCAAGACCGGTGAGCTTGTGAGCTGACGATGCAGGGCAGACGAGGAAAATCGCCGAGTCACGCTTCCTCCGTCAGCTTCTGCAATTGGGGCGAGAACGGTAATGGGAGAATTGCCGCCTCGCCGTTAAATCGATTCCCTGTCCGTTCTCATCTATCCCTCAACCCCTTGCCCAAAGGAGGACAAGGGGAGAGGACGCGGCGGACGACGCCTATTTGCCGGCTGGTACTGAGTAGCCGTCGCGCCAGCTGCTCATAGACCGGCTTCGGCGCGTAACGCCGCCGCTTTATCGGTGGATTCCCAGGTGAAATTGACTTCGTCGCGCCCGAAGTGACCGTAGGCGGCGGTCTTGCCGTAGATCGGCCGCAGCAGATTGAGCGACTGGATGATTCCTTTCGGCCGCAGGTCGAAATGCTTGCCGATCAACGAGACGATCAGTTCATCGGCGACTTTTCCGGTGCCGAACGTGTTGACCATCAGCGAAACCGGCCTGGCGACCCCGATGGCGTAGGCCACCTGCACTTCGCAGCGTTCGGCGAGACCAGCGGCGACGACGTTCTTGGCCACATAACGCGCGGCATAGGCGGCCGAGCGGTCGACTTTCGACGGGTCCTTGCCCGAAAAAGCGCCACCGCCATGCCGCGCGGCGCCGCCATAGGTATCGACGATGATCTTGCGGCCGGTCAGACCGCAGTCGCCGTGCGGTCCGCCGACGACAAAACGGCCGGTCGGATTGACCAGATAGCGCGTGTTGCCGCTCATCAATTCCTTCGGCACCACCGGCTTGATGATTTCTTCGATCACCGCTTCGGAAATTTGCGCGTGCGATACTTCCGGATTGTGCTGCGTCGACACGACGATGGTGTCGATCGACTGTGGTTTGCCATCGACGTAGCGAACGGTCAACTGGCTTTTCGCGTCCGGACGCAACCACGGCAGACGACCGTCCCGGCGTGCCTCGGCCTGGCGCTGCATGATGCGGTGCGCATAGTGAATCGGCAGCGGCATCAGCGAGGCGGTTTCGTTACAGGCGTAACCGAACATCAGTCCCTGGTCACCGGCACCCTGATCGAGATCGAGCCCCTGCCCTTCATTGACCCCTTGCGCGATGTCCGGCGACTGACGATTGATGGCGGTGAGAATCGCACAGCTCTTGTAGTCGAAACCGATATCCGAGTTGTCATAACCGATCCGGCGGACGACATTTTGGGCAATTTCCCGATAATTGATGTGCGCCTGCGTGGTGATTTCGCCCGAAATGACCACCAAACCCGTCGACACCAACGTTTCGCAAGCAACCCGGGCGGGGGGATCTTCGGCCAGAATGGCGTCGAGAATGGCATCCGATACCTGATCGGCAACCTTGTCCGGATGACCTTCCGAAACCGATTCGGAAGAAAAGAGATAATCCTTGCTCATGTAGCTATCTGCTCCAAGAAAAAACCCCGGGATGGCGGCGTGGCCAGCTCCGGGGTCTCGAGCAGACGACGCTTTAGCAGTATTTAATTGCCGTTTCTCGGCATGCCCGCCCTGCAAGTTGTCTGAATTAACTCGGCGGAGTCATAATTATAGATATGCCCCGCTAGTGGGTCAAACGCACATTGCACCGACAGTATCCGTCACCACCGTCTGACGACCGGCCAGCGCTTGTTTTCACTTTTCCGTATTCTCAGTTACTTGCCGCTGGTCTGGCTGCATCGTGCCGGCACGCTGCTCGGCTGGCTGACGTGGTGGCTGTCGCCGACCTACCGCCGTCATCTGCGACAGAACATGCAGCAGGCACTTGGCATCCGGCAAGCCGCGCAGATTCGCCGCCAAGCGATTGCTGAAGCCGGCAAAAGCATGCTCGAATTGCCGATCATCTGGCTGTGCCCCTTGTCGGAAACCGCCGGCCGCGTGGTACGCATATCCGGCTGGGAAATCTTTCTCGCTGCCCAACAGCGCCAGCAAGGCATCATTTTCCTGACCGCGCATCTCGGCTGCTTCGAGATCACTGCCCAATACCTCTCGACGCACGCCCCGGTGACCGTGCTCTATCGTCCGCCCAAACAGGCCTGGCTGCAAAAGCTGATCGAAATCGGCCGGGTACGCGAAAAGATGCATATCGCACCGGCCGATCTATCCGGTGTGCGTATCTTGCTGAAAGCGCTCAAACGCGGCGAAGCGGTCGGCATGCTGCCCGACCAGGCACCGAGAATCGGCCAGGGCGCGTGGCTGGATTTC
>CAYRXO010000002.1:0-17739 GCA_964428215.1 uncultured Candidatus Accumulibacter sp.
GCGTACTGGCTGCGCTTGTCCTAGCCTTGCTGATTGCGGTGGTCGCTGACGCCTTGGCCGGCTGGTCGGCTCTATCCATCGCTCTGATTCTCGTTGCCCTCTGGCAGACGCGCCAGTTGATCATCCTCGCCGACAGGCTGCAGGTTGCGCCGGCACCCGGATCGCCAGGGCTGCCCGCGGCGTGGGAAAGGACGCTGCGCGAGGCGACCGAACAGCACCGGCAAACGTCCACGACGCTGGCTGCGGTAGAAGCTCATCTGCGTTCGTTCACCGTCGCGATGAATGCCGTTCCCGACGGGCTGCTGATTCTCGACGCCGGCGGGCGTATCCAGTGGGGCAATCAGGCGGCTGAAACGCATCTCGGCATTGATCTGACGCGCGATGGCGGCGCCTTCGTCGAACAATTGGTGCGCAATCCGGGCTTTGTCGACTATTTGCGTCATCCGGACGCGCAATTGCCGTTCATTCTGCAGACTTCCGCCGCGCGGGCGCGGCTGTATGCGCTGCGTGTCGTGCCGCTCAGCGATCTCAACAAGCTGCTGATCAGCATCGATGTCACCGACGCACGCCGGGTCGAAGCCATGCGCAGCGAATTCGTCGCCAACGTCTCGCACGAGTTGCGCACGCCGCTGACCGTCGTCAGCGGCTTCCTCGAGCATTTTGCCGAAGGCGACGCGATGAGCAGCGAACAGCAGCAATACTTCTCTCGTCTGATGAGCGATCAGGCGGCACGCATGCTCAGTCTGGTCGATGATTTATTGACCCTCTCGCGCCTGGAAGCCGAAGACGCGCCGGCCAGCGAGGAGACGGTGGATATGGCCGCATTGCTGCAGCAACTGCACTCGGAGGCGCAGAGCCTCAGCGAACAGGCGCATCGATTGGAAGTGAATTGCGACGGGCCGGCCTTGCGTGGCAACCGCAAGGAACTGCACAGCGCTTTCGGCAATCTGGTCTCGAATGCCATCCGCTACACGCCGGCCGGCGGAACGATCCGCATCGACTGGCGACTGCGCGCCGGGTTGGGCATCTTTGCAGTACACGATTCGGGGATGGGCATTGCCGCCGAGCATCTGCCGCGACTGACCGAACGCTTCTACCGCGTCGATCGCGGCCGCTCGCGCGATACCGGCGGCACCGGTCTCGGACTGGCGATCGTCAAACACATCCTGCTCCGCCACCAGGCGGCGCTGGTCATCGAATCGCAGGTCGGCACGGGCAGCACCTTCCAGGCCGAATTTCCGGCCTGGCGTCTGCAAACGCTCGGGTGAGTCGCCGCTGACGGCGGTCAACGCGCGCGATAGAGCAACGTCGGATGCACCTCGCGCAGGATTTTCTGCATTCCCCGCCGGCCGTTCAGATTGAGGATGATCGGCGAACGGGTGTTGGCGGCGATATTGCCGTCCTCCGCGGCGACACGGTAGATGATGATCAGCACGACGGCGTCTTCGGGCTGCGCCAGGGTGAGCAAAGCGCCATCGTCGTCCGAGAGCTCGATCTCGTATTCGAGATCGAGCATTTCCGGCGCGACGATCGGGAACATCACCGTCGCGTCGTCGAGTGACTGCAACCAGAAGACGGTCGGCTTGTCTTCCTCGTGGAAGATCTTGAAACGCTGACAATCGGTGAAACCGGCCAGACCTTCAGGAAAGGTGAACACGGTGTCCGGGTCGACCGGCACGTCGCGCAGGCCGAATTTTTCAATGTCGATTTTCATCTGATCCTCGGATGGATGAGCCGTGGCGAAGAGGACTGGCGCCGCGATCCAGCGCAACAGCTATTTATTGCGCAAAATGCTTCTTGCTGCCCCAAGAGAACGGCTTTCCTTGAGTTTTGCCGGCCGATTCTGCATAGTGCGCGCTTTTTTGCTACTAGATCATAGTAGTCTCTGACCATGCCTTACGAAACAGAAACTCAGGTCGCCGAGCGAATTGCCAAGCGACTCGCCGAGGAAATCGGCTGCCATCCGGCGCAGGTGAAAGCTACCGCCGCCTTGCTCGACGATGGCGCCACCGTCCCGTTCATCGCCCGTTACCGCAAGGAAGCCACCGGCGGACTCGACGACAACCAGTTGCGTCTGCTCGATGAGCGACTGATTTATTGGCGTGAACTCGAAGATCGGCGGCGGGCGATCCGGCAATCGATCGACGAACAGGGCAAGCTGACGCCGGAACTGGCGGCTGAAATCGCGGCGGCCGAAAGCAAGCAGCGTCTCGAAGACCTCTATCTGCCCTATAAACCGAAGCGGCGCAGCAAGGCACAGATCGCCCGCGAAGCCGGGCTGGCGCCGCTGGCCGAAGCGCTGCTCGCCAACCCGACGCTGTCTCCCACCGGGGAAGCGGAAAAATATCTCGATGCCGAGGCCGGCTTTGCCGACGTGAAAAGCGTCCTCGACGGCGCACGCCAGATTCTGATGGAACAATTCGCCGAAGACGCGACGCTGGTCGGCGCGTTGCGCGACTATCTTGCCGAACACGGCCACGTACAGGCTGCGGTCGTTGCCGGCAAAGAAAACGAGGCCGGCAAATTCCGCGATTATTTCGCGTATGGCGAAGCGTGGTCGGCGATTCCCTCGCATCGCGCGCTGGCGCTGTTCCGCGGACGCAACGAAGGGTTGTTGCAGCTCGACTTGCGGCTCGACAATGAGATCGACGCGCCGGATGGGCCGCCCGCCGCGGCGCCGAATCCCTGCGAAATGCGCATTGCCGCCCGTTTCGCCATCGCCGACCGTGGCCGCGCCGCCGACAAATGGCTGCTCGAAAGCGTGCGCTGGGCGTGGCGGATCAAAATCTCGCTGCATCTCGAACTCGAACTGATGAACGCCTTGCGCGAACGCGCCGAGAGCGAAGCGATCCGCGTTTTCGGCGCCAACCTGCACGACCTGCTGCTCGCCGCGCCAGCCGGTCCGCGCGCGACGATGGGTCTCGACCCCGGTCTGCGTACCGGCGTCAAGGTGGCGGTGGTCGATGTCACCGGCAAGCTGCTCGATACGGCGACCATCTATCCGCACGAGCCGCGTCGCGATTGGGACGGCGCTTTGCACACCCTGGCGCAACTGGTACGCCGGCATCAGGTGGACCTGATCAGCATCGGCAACGGTACGGCGTCGCGCGAAACCGACCGTCTGGTCAGCGAATTGATACAGCGCGAGCCGGCGTTGCGCCTGCACAAAATCGTCGTCTCCGAAGCCGGCGCGTCGGTCTATTCCGCCTCGGAATACGCGGCGAAAGAGTTTCCCGACCTCGACGTCAGCCTGCGCGGCGCGGTGTCGATCGCCCGCCGGCTGCAGGACCCGCTCGCCGAACTGGTGAAGATCGAGCCGAAATCGATCGGCGTCGGCCAGTACCAGCACGACGTCAGCCAAAGCAAACTGGCGAGAACGCTCGACGCGGTGGTCGAGGATTGCGTCAATGCCGTCGGTGTCGACGTCAACACCGCCTCGGTGCCGCTGCTGCAGCGCGTCTCCGGGCTCAGTGCGACGCTGGCGGCGAACATCGTCGCCTATCGCGACGAACATGGCGCCTTCCGCAACCGCCAGGCACTGAAAAAAGTGCCGCGGCTCGGCGAAAAAACCTTCGAACTGGCCGCCGGTTTCCTGCGCATCCGCGATGGCGACAACCCGCTCGACCATTCGGCGGTCCATCCGGAAGCCTATCCCCTGGTCGAGCGCATTCTGGCCGACATTCGCAAAGGCGTCGGCGAAGTGATCGGTGACCCGCGGCTGTTGAAAAACCTGTCGCCGGAAAAATACGCCAACGCGCAGTTCGGCGTGCCGACCGTGCGCGACATTCTCAAGGAGCTGGAAAAACCGGGGCGCGACCCGCGGCCGGAATTCAAAGCCGCTAGTTTCCGTGAAGGCGTCGAACGTATTGGTGATCTGCAGCCGGGAATGATTCTCGAAGGTGTCGTCACCAATGTGGCCAATTTCGGTGCTTTCGTCGACATCGGCGTGCATCAGGACGGACTGGTGCATATCTCGGCGCTTGCCGACCAGTTCGTCAAGGACCCGCGCAACGTCGTCAAGACCGGCGAGGTGGTGAAAGTGAAAGTGATCGAAGTCGACCTGCCGCGGCAACGCATCGCCTTGAGCATGCGGCTGAGCGACGAGCCGGTAACGGCGGCGAAAGCGTCGCCAGCGCCACTGAGCGCCAAAGGCCGCCAGCGGCAGAGCGCCCAGCCGGCGCCGGTCGGTGCGATGGCCAGTGCTTTCGCCAAGCTGAAGCGCTGACAGTCCGTCATGAATACCGCCATCCTTTTCGACCTCGACGGCACGCTGATCGACTCGCGCCCGGCGATCATCGACACCTTTGCCGCCGTCTTGCACAAGCATTGCATCGAACCGCGCGTTCCCTGGCCGGCGCTGCGCATCGGCCCGCCGTTGGCGGTGACGCTACGCGAACTGGCCGGCGGCGTCGACGCGGCCTTGCTCGAGGCGCTGATTGCCGATTTCAAGGCCAGTTACGACCGTAGCGGCTACCGCACCAGCCGCGTTTTCGACGGCATTGCCGAACTGCTTGCCGCGCTGCACGCCGACGGTCGCGCCTGTTACCTGGCGACGAACAAGCGCTTGCATCCGACCCGGCTGATCCTCGACCATCTCGGCTGGCAGCGCTATTTCATCGACGTGTACGCGCTCGACCGCCTGTCGCCGCCGCTGCCCGACAAAGCGGCGATGCTGCGCCGCCTGCTCGCCGATCAGCAATTGGCAACGCATTCCTCGCTCTACGTTGGTGACACCCCGGAAGACCAGCAAGCCGCCAGCGCGGCCGGCCTGGCGTTCATCGGCGTCGAGTGGGGTTATGGCCATTTTCCCGACGAGCAAACGGTACGGGTGGCCACGCCGCAGGAATTGCTGGCCGGGCTGCGCCGTTTCGACCCCGAATCCCCGTCGCCCGCGCCAGCCGCCCGCTGATCAATCCGGGTCGGCGAACGAACACGGCGCAGCGGTGCCAGCTGTCTGCATCGGCTTGAAGAAACCTGGCTGGCGTCGATTTCTGGTATTGCGGCAGCCACTGTTGTAACCTGCTGTTATGTGCTTCGACCACGTGCAGGGTTGCTTGTGCATCAGCGCTTGCCGAAAGAATAAGCAGAGAAGCCGTCGATCTAATCGGAGATTTTCGCCGGCGGCCGCTTTTTTGCCGTTTTGTGCTTTGGAGAGACAGGGTGCCCACAGCCGCCGAACTCGTCGCCTCGATCGGCCAACTGGCTTCATTGCCGGAAGCTTACTTGCGCGTCAAGCGCGTGCTCGACGATCCGGACAGCGGTCTGATGGAATTGACCGAAGCGCTATCGACCGATCCGGCGATGACCGCGCGGCTGCTGCGGGTGGTCAACTCGTCGTTTTACGGTTTCAATCGGCGGGTGGACACTGTCTATCGCGCCGTCAATGTGCTGGGCATGCGGCAGGCACACGATCTGGTGTTGGCCTGGGCGATCAGTTCGGCGTTCGCCAATGTTCAATTCACCGTCATCCCGCTGCAAGCTTTCTGGCAGAAGAGTGTTGCCACGGCGATTGCCGCGCGCGCGTTGGCCAAAAGTCAGCGTTTCGTCGACGCCGAACGACTGTTCATCGAGGGGCTACTGGCGGACATCGGCCATCTGGTGATGTACACGATGCTGCCGGGTCAATCGATCAAGGCGCTACAGGAAAGTCGGCGCAGCGGCCAGGCGCTGGCCGACGTCGAGCGCGATCTGATCGGCTGCGACTTTGCCGAAGTCGGCGCCGAACTGATCGTCGCCTGGGAATTACCGTCGACTTTCTACGAACCGATTGCCTGTCAACTGGCGCCGGATCTGGCCAGGGAACACTCGCTCGAAGCGGCGATCATCCATGCCTCGGCGGCACTGGCCGAGTCGCTCGAACATACGGCAGCGCTTGGGCCGAGCGAAGCGGCGCTGGCTCACTTGCAGATCGACGATAGCGTGCTCGACGAATTGCGCCAGCAAGTACGCAGCGAAATCGACGGCGTCGTCGCCGCTTTCTTCCCGCAACTGAAAGCGGCCTGAGCTACTTCACGGCGCCGCTCAGGGCGTCAAACGCTTCATGCCCAGCTTGACCATGATGCTTTCGGCCGGACAAAAGCAGGTGAAGCCGCTCTGCAAGAGGTTGGCGCCGACGAAGGCGGTAAACCACAGGAAGTATTTCGAAACGAAGAGCGGGCTGCCTTCGACGCCCAGCGCCAGCGAGATGAGGATGAAGCTGCCGGCCATGATGCGGACAGCGCGATCGGTGGTCATGATTGCAACTCCTTTCTGAATGCGGCGTAGTACAACACCGGAATCACCACCAGCGTCAGCAGGGTGGAGACGAAAATCCCGAACAGCAGGCTGATCGCCAGCCCGTTGAAAATCGGATCGTCGAGGATGAACAAGGCGCCGAGCATCGCCGCCAGCCCGGTCAGCGCGATCGGTTTGGCGCGTACGGCGGCCGACTGGACGATCGCCTCGCGCAACGGCAAGCCGGCGTCATACTGCTGGCGGATGAAATCGACGAGCAGGATCGAATTGCGCACGATGATGCCGGCCAGGGCGATCATGCCGATCATCGACGTCGCGGTGTATTGGCTGCCGAGCAGCGCGTGTCCGGGCATGACGCCGATGACGGTCAGCGGAATCGGCGCCATGATGATCAGCGGCAGCAGATAGCTTTTGAAATGCGCGACGACGAGCAGATAGATGAGGATCAGGCCGACCAGATAGGCGATGCCCATGTCGCGGAAGGTCTCGTAGGTGATCTGCCACTCGCCGTCCCATTTCAGGCTGTAGCCGGCGTCGGCGGCAGGCGGTTGGCTGATGAAACGTTCACCGAGCGTGCCGCCGGCGTGCGCGATACCGGTCAGCGGGCGTTCGGCGAGCGCGCCACGCGCGGCGAACAGGCCGTAGAGCGGCGAGTCGAGCGCGCCGCCCATGTCGGCGACGACATAGACCACCGGCAACAGATCCTTGTGGTAGACCACTTTTTCGCGCGCTTCCTGGCGCACTTCGACCAGTTCGGAGACCGGCAGCAAGCGGCCGTCACGCGAACGGATGCGCAATTGCAGCAAGGCGTCGAGTGAGCCGAGCCGTTCGGCGGGCAGCGCAATACGCACCGGGATCGCGAATTTGGCGTCGGTGTTGTGCAGCGGCGTCACATCCTCGCCGCGCAAGGCCATGCGCAGGGTATCGACGATATCGCTCTGCGCGACGCCGAGCAGTGCTGCTTTGCTCTGCAGGACATGCAGATGGATTTTGCTGCCGTCGGCGGTGACCGAATCGTCGATGCCGACCAGATCGGCGGTCGTCGACAGCACCTGGCGCACTTCCTTGGCGACGGCCATCTGCCCGCGGTAATCCGGTCCGTAAATTTCGGCGACGATCGGCGCCAGCACCGGCGGCCCCGGCGGCACTTCGACGACTTTGGCGTTACCGCCGGCACGCTGGCCGATCGCCTCGATCTCGGCGCGCAGCGCGCTGGCGATCTGGTGACTCTGCCGCGCGCGATGCTGCCGATCGACCAGATTGACCTGCAGATCGCCGAGTTCCGGCGCGGCACGCAGATAATACTGCCGCACCAGACCGTTGAAATTGATCGGGCTGGCGGTGCCGGCATAGGCTTGATAGTTGCTCACTTCCGGGGCGTTCAGCACGACATCGCCGATTTCGCGCAGCACGCGCGCCGTTTCCTCGACCGGCGTGCCGGCCGGCATGTCGAGAACGACCTGGAATTCGCTCTTGTTGTCGAAGGGCAGCATTTTCAGTACGACCAGTTTGACACCGGCCAGCGCCAGTGAACCTGCGATCAGCAGCAGCACGCCGAGCCACAGCAGACGGCGCGCGCTACCGCCTTTTTGCGCGTCGAGGAAGGGCGTCAACAAGCGGCGGAAAAAGCGTTCGAGTCTGTCGTTCGCCGCCGACACGTGGCCGGCTGTCGGCGCGGCGAGCAGACGCGCCGACAGCCACGGCGTGACGACGAAGGCCACGGCCAGCGAAATGAACATGCCCATCGAGGCGTTGATCGGAATCGGACTCATGTACGGCCCCATCAGGCCGCTGACGAAAGCCATCGGCAGCAGAGCCGCGATGACGGTGAACGTCGCCAGAATCGTCGGACCGCCGACCTCGTCGACGGCGCCGGGAATGATCTCGAGTAGCCCTTGCTGCGGATGCAGCGCTTGCCAGCGGTGAATGTTTTCGACGACAACGATGGCGTCATCGACCAGAATGCCGATCGAAAAAATCAAGGCGAACAACGACACCCGGTTGAGTGTGAAGCCCCAGGCCCAGGAAGCGAACAGCGTCGCCGCCAGGGTCAGGCTGACGGCGACGCCGACGATCAGCGCTTCGCGACGGCCGAGCGCGAAAAAAACCAGCAGAACGACGAAAGCGGTGGCGAAAGCCAGTTTGCCGATCAGTTTCTGCGCCTTGTCGGTTGCCGTCGCGCCGTAGTTGCGGGTGACGGTGGCCTCGACGCCTTCGGGGATCAGCGTGCCGCGCAGCGCCGTCGCGCGCTCGATCACCGCCGCGGCGACGTCGGCGGCGTTTACCCCGGGTTTCTTCGAAATCTGCAGCGTCACCGCTGGCGCGACGCCGTCACGCGTTCCCAGCCAGACGTAACTGGTCGGCTGGTCGGGGCCTTCTTCGACGCGCGCGACGTCGCCGACAAAGACCGGCCGGCGCGCGCCGTCCTTGCCATTGACGGCGATCAGCAGCCGCGCGACGTCGGCCGCCGATTCGAGGAAAACGCCGCTTTCGACCTGCATTTCACGATTGTCGGCGACGACGCTGCCCGACACTTGGCGGGCGTTGCCGACGCGCAAGGTGTTGGCCAGTTCCTGCGGCGTGATGCCGAAGGCGTTCATCCTTTCGACGTCGATCAGCACGCGCAGCACGTGCGGCGGCCCGCCGAGGGTCGATACGTCGCGCGTGCCCTTGATGCGTTTGAACTCGACTTCGGCGGCGCGCGCCACCTGCTGCAGATCGTAGGCCGAGCGCTGCGGGTCGCTGGTGGAAAAGGTCAGCGAGACGATCGGTACGTCGTCGATGCCCTTCGGCTTGATCGTCGGCTCGAGCACGCCGAGGTTGGGCGGCAGCCAGTCGCGGTTGGCCTGCACTGTGTCGTGCAGGCGGACGACCGCGTCGAGGTATTTGACGCCGACGGCAAACTGGACGGTAACCACCGCCAGACCGGGGCGCGATTGCGAGTAAACGTGTTCGACGCCGGACATGCGCGACAACACCTGTTCGGCCGGCGTCGCCACCAGATTCTCGACGTCGCGCACCGACGCGCCGGGAAAGGGAATCAGCACATCGGCCATGGTCACGTCGATCTGCGGTTCCTCTTCGCGTGGCGTGACCAGAGTGGCAAAGAGCCCCATCAGCAGAGCGACGAGCGCCAGCAGTGGCGTCAGTTGCGAGCTGGCGAACAGACGGGCGATGCGGCCGGAGATGCCCATGCCTGGCATTTTGTCTCTGCCTTAGCGGGCCGACGGCGAAGCGGCCTTGCTTTCGATGGCGGCGCGCACCGGGTCAAGGATCACCCGTTCGCCGGCATGCAGCCCGGCCAGCACTTCGACCGACCCGTCGGCGAGCGGCTCGCCGAGCCGCAACTGGCGCAATACCGGCTGGCCCTGCGCATTGCGCACATAGACCGCCGCCACTTCGCCGCGGCGGACGATCGCCGCCGTCGGGACGCCGAGTTTGCGGGTCGACGCGAGCTGAAAATGCACGCGCGCGTGCATGCCGGGCAGCAGCCCGCCCATGCCGGCCGGCAGGCCGACGCGCACCGGCGAGACATGCGTCGCCGCATCGGCGATCGGCAGGACATTGACGCTCGTCGCGACGACCGAGGAGGCCAGTTCGGGAAATTCGACCTTTGCCTGCTGCAGTGCGCGCAATTGCGGCAAACGCTGCTGCGGCACGCTGGCGGTGACGCGCAAACCGGCAGGATCATAAAGCAGGAACAACGGCTTGCCCGGGTTGGCCATTTCACCGAGTTCGGTCAAGCGTTGCGCGACGACGCCGGACAGCGGCGAGCGCACCGTCGCGTGCCCGGCGCTGATCTGCGCCTGACTGTGCGCCGCCTGCGCAGTGTCGAAATCGGCTTTCGCCTTGTCGAGCGCCGCCTGACTGATGAAGCCCTGCTGGCGCAGGTTGCGCTGCCGCTGATAAGTGACGCGCGCGTTGGCCAGTTGCGCGGCGGCGGCGGCGGCGGCTTCGTTGGCCTCGCGCGCATCAATCTTCATCAGCAACTGTCCGGCCTGCACGCGCTGGCCGGCATCGACCCGCACGTCGACGACGCGTCCGGCGACCTGCGCGGCAACGGTCGCCTGGCGCACGGCTTCGATCTGCGCGTCGGCGCTGAAAATCTGGCCAAACGCGGCCGGTTGCACCGCCTGTTCGGGCAGCGGCTCGGCGCCGACCGCCAACGTTGTCGCAAGCAGAGAGCAGGCCAGGAAACTGGCCGGACAGCCGCAGCGGAAGGGGAAAGAGAAGATGAAACGTCGCCTGTCGCTCATGTCCATAAGAATATACTAATGAATCATACGGCACAATCCTCCCGCAATCGTGGTAGGCTCTTGGCCTGTTTTTTTGTGCTGCATGCCATTTCAATGGCTTAAGGTGGTGCCATGGATGTCGGTTCCCTGATCAGAGAAATCGGCCGCGGCGCGCAGGGCGCGCGTTCGCTGACGGTTGCCGAGGCGAAAACGCTTTACGGGGCGGTGCTCGACGGCCAGGTCGCCGATCTCGAGCTGGGCGCCATCTTGCTCGCCCTGCGCATGAAATCCGAATCGAGAGCCGAAATGAACGGTTTCATGCAGGCGATCAGCGAACGTTTGCCGCCACTGCGGCCACCGCCCGGCCCGCTGCGGCCGGTGGTCATTCCGACTTACAACGGCGCGCGTCGCAACGCCAATCTGACGCCTTTTCTGGCCCTGGCGCTGCATCGGCTGGACGTACCGGTGCTGCTGCACGGCCTTGACGACGCCGAGACTTTCGGACGGGTGAGCAGCGCGCAGATTCTGCACGCCTGGGGGGAACCGCTTTGTCAGCGTGTGCAACAGGCGCAGCAACGGCTCGCTGACCAGGGTTTGGCGTTTCTTTCCCTGCCGGCATTCGCACCGGCTCTGGCCGGACAACTGGCGGTGCGTCGTCGGCTTGGACTGCGCAACGCGGCACACAGTCTGGTCAAGATGCTCGATCCTTTCGCGGGAGCCGGTGTGCTGATCGCGGCGGCGACGCATCCCGACTATCTGGCCGGCATGCGCGACGTGCTTTCGAGCATGGGTCAACGGGCGCTGCTGCTGCGTGCCAGCGAAGGCGAGGCCTACGCCAATCCGAAACGTTGTCCGACGATCGAATACATGCACGAGCGCGGCGTCGACAGTCTGTGTGACGCCGAGCAGGACAGCTTGCGCACCCTGCCCTGTTTGCCGGCAAACGCGGCGCTGACAACGACCATCGACTGGATGCATCAGGTCTTCGCCGGAGAAGTACCGTTGCCTTGGCCCCTGGCGCAGCAATTGGCCGCTTGTCTGTTCGCCGCCGGACGGGCAGACAATTTTGCACAAGCGGCGAGGCTGGTCGCCGGTCAATTTGGCAGCCTTGGCAAGAGCCAGTGCGTGACGGGAGGACAAATGACGGTTGACACAACGCGGCAAACTGAGCAACAGATGGATAAGGCCTTTAGTTTCGCGCGATCCCTTGGGCATGAAGAACGAGTCGAACGCGCTATGACGCGTGACAATTTGCCAGATGATCAAGACATGAAACGTCTACGGGCGACGGTCGTCGTCGAAGTCGATGAACGGATTCTGCTCGTCGAAAACCGTGCCGGCATGCTGCTTCTGCCGGGCGGCGGCATTCAGGAACACGAATCGTGCTTGCAGGCTGCGGCGCGCGAATTGAGCGAAGAAACCGGGCTGGTCGCCGAATCGTTGCAGTATCTGTTTCAACACCAATCGGCGACCAACGCTCATCAGGTATTCTGGGCCGCGGTCGTCGGGCGGCCAACGGCGGCCGACGACGCCATGGCTTTGCATTGGCTGGTCGGCGACGAGCCCCGGCTGCGCGAGCGGATGTCGGACGCGAGCCGGGTGATCGTCGATCGATTCCGCGCCTTGCGGCAGGCGCAGCCGCAGGCTTTTGCACGGATCGTCGACAATGCGTCATGAGCGGATCAGGTTCAGCCCACCGACTGCGGCCGCCCTCATGCGTCAGGCCGCCTGATTGCGCCATTTCCTTCATCCATGCCTTTGGAGCGGGCAAAGCCCGCGAGAGCGTTGGCGCCAACGACTGGCCTTTTTGTTGCCGGATTTTCTGATGCCCCGCAAATCGATCGAAGTCAGCGAAAAGTCCGGCGTCCGCTATCTGCACTTTTCCTCTGACTGGATACAGGGAGCGATGCGTATCCGTTCGCCGAACGCACTCGAGCTGCCATATACGCGCGAAATGATGGCCGGATTGCTGCTGCGCGAGCCACCCTGGCCGCGCAACGCCTTGCTGATCGGACTGGGAGCCGGTTCGTTGGCCAAATTCATCTATCACCATCTGCCGTCAACGCGCATCACCGTCGTCGAAATCGATCCGCAAGTCGAAATCGTTGCCCGCCTGCATTTCCGCTTGCCGAACGATCCCTCGCGCTTGCGGGTGGTGCTCGACGATGGTGCCGAATTCATGCGCTACGAAAAAACGTCATTCGATTACATCCTGGTCGATGGTTTCGATGAGCACGCACGTGCCGGCGTCCTCGATACCCTGCCGTTCTATCAGACTTGCCGCGCACGCCTGAGCAGACAGGGGCTGCTGTCGGTCAACCTGCTCGGTCGCGAACGCGGCTTCGAGATCAGCGCCGAGCGTATCGCTCAGGCGTTCGAAGGTCGTTCGCTGCTTTTCCCGTCCTGCGATAGTGGCAATAGCATCGCTTTGGCCACCGCTGGCGATGCGATCGAAGTCGGCAGCGAAGAATTGGTGCAAGGTGCCGAATATTGGCGGGAAAGCAGCGGCCTGAATCTGCTGCCGACGATTGCCCGCTTGCAACAGGCGGGTTGCCTGGCCAAAGGCCGTCTGATTTTGTGAAAACCGCCGATCGTAGCGTTATCCCGCTACCGGAGCGGACAACTGATAGCGGTTACTTTTCCTGCGGGTGAACAAAAAAAAGCGCCGTGTTTCTGCCGCCGTTCAACGAACGACGGCAGAAACACGGCGTAGAAGGCGGCGACTTCTCCGCAGAGAGGTCGCCACTGCGCTCAATCAGAGCTCAGCCGAACAGCCAACCATGATCTTGCGTAACCGGAGCATGTACCGGATCGTTGGCAGCCATCGCGCTGGCACCCGGGTTCATCAGTTCGCCCATGGAAGCCGACGTTGCGCCAGCTGCTGCCGCTTGTGCCGCATCGACATTGAAATAGACGTCGGTCATGTCCACCGTCGTGCCGTTGGCCAAGGTGGCGGCACTGCGTTCCAGATGCAGGTTCAACTGTGCATCCAGTGCCGGCAGAGCATGGTAGCTGACGTTCAGATCAACGATACCGGCCTGCACCAGGGTCATCAGCTCGCCCGCGTCGGTCTGATGGTTGTCGTTGGCGTCCTGCCAGATACGCAGTTCGCCGAAGTGGGCGTCCGCCGCATTGACCACGCCGTCGCCATTGCTGTCGAAGGCTGCCAGCTGCGCGAAACCGCTGCCCTGGTTCTGTCCGCCGAACAGTTCGCTGATGCTGTCGATACGGCCGTTGCCGTTGGCGTCGAAGGCTAGGAAGCCATCCTCTCCACTCAACCAGCCCGAAGCGATCGGCTTGCCGTTGCCGAGCAGGTCGAATTGCCCACCGGAGTTTTCCCGACTGATGGTCTGGATACCATCACCGTTCAAGTCGATGACGATCGGCGTGATGCCCGCATCGCGCGTCAGGTCGGTCTGGCCTGAAACGAGCGAGAACAGATCGGTCTTGGTCACCTGCGTGCTGTAACCGCCGTAGTTCACATCCGAATCGATGGCGTCGTTGTAGCCGACGTCCTTGCTGGCCCAATTACCGTAGTAGGTGTTGTAGTAACCCGTGTACACGCCGTAGGTATATCCGGGCGACTTATCGAACTGAACAGCATAGGTTCCCGGATCGAGGTTCGAGAACAGATACTGTCCGTTGCAGTCGGTGTAAGTTGTCGCGATCACCGCGCCCGCGGCATTGAGCAGCGATACCTTGACGTTGACCACCGGCGATTCCCACGAATCCTGCGTGTAGTTGTAGTTTTCCTCGAACCACACTTTGTCACCGACGGCACACTTGCGATACAGGCCGGCATCCCAGCTCAGATCGTTTTCACCGGTGACCAGCGTCGTCAGGGCGCTGTAACCGGTGCCGGCGATGTCGCTGTCGACCGCATCGTTGCTGCCGATGTCGGCTTTCGTGATGTAGTAGCCGGTCGGCGCAACCACCTGTATCTTGTAATCGCCGGGATTCAGGTTGCTGAACAGATAATTGCCGCTCGCGTTGGTCGTCGTGGTGGCGACGATGCTGCCAACACTGTTGAGCAGCTTGACGGTAACCCCGGCGATACCGGCTTCACCCGCGTCCTGGATACCGTTGTAGTTGAGATCCTCCCATACGCGGTCACCGATACTGGCGCGCGGCAAGACCAGGCCGGCGTCGATGGTCAGGTCGTCGGCACAACTATTGATGACGATCGGGGCTGTTTCGGCAACGCCTGCGTTGCTGGTCACGGCGCACAGTTTGACATTGTCGATGATGCCACCGTAACCGTCGTTGTCGCCGGTCTGCTCCATGAACTTCAGTCGAGTCGCGCCACCGGTACCGACAACATCGAAGGTATAGGTGGTGAGAGCGGTAGACGTCGGATCAACCGTGGCAATCTTCGTGGAACCCCACCAGACTTCGACGCTGTTGGTCGACGAGCTGGTGCCGGAGCGCATGGCCAGATCGACCGAGAGGCGATACGTCTGTCCCGCGGTGGTTTGTACATCCTGATAGATACCACCGGTGTAGCAGGAAGAGGCGTCAAGCTCGAGAGCGATGCTGCCGCTGGCGCCGGTGGCACCGAAACAACTGGCCGTGTTGACATAGAAATAGTCACCGGTCCAGTTCCAGCCGGGCAACGAACTGGTATAGCCGAGGCAGGAATAGTTCTCGAAGCTGCCGTTGACGATCAGGTTGCAGTTGCTTGGCGCGGGTGCGGCGGCTGTGAAGTCGGAATCGGTCGCCGTGTCGCCAATATGATACTGCGTCGTCGCGTAGCCGCTCGGCACATCGATCTGCAGCTTGTAGGTGCCGAAACCGACGTTGGTGAATAGATAGTTGCCGGTACTGTCGGTGACGGTGCTGCGCACGGTATCGTCGGCGGTGCCCAGCACACCGTCTGTTCCGGCGCCGATCAAGCGCACGGTGACGCCACCGATGCCGCTTTCACCCGCATCCTGGATGCCGTTGCCGTTGCTGTCCAGCCACACCCTGTCGCCGAGATCGACGGTGCAGGGTACCAGACCGGCGTCGACGCTGCGGTTGCTTTCGCCGGAAGCCAGCGTGTAGGTGCCGGTGATGCCAGTGTCCGCGTTGGCATCGCTGTCGCTGGCATCGGCACCGCTGTTGGCGACGGTGAAGTCATAACCGCTCGGGGCGACGAACTGCACCGAGTACGTACCGGGAGTGAGGTTGGTGAACAGATAGTTGCCGTTGGTGTCGGTGCTCTGCGTGGCGACGACGGTACCGGCGCTGTTGAGCAGATTGACGGTGACGCCGCCCTTGCCGGCTTCGCCGGTATCTTGCTGGCCGTTGCCGTTGCTGTCGAACCAGACACGATCGCCGAGAGAAGCCTTCTGATACAGACCGGCGTCGATGGTCAGGTTGTCGGCACAGCTGTTGACGACGATCGGCGCGGTTTCGGCAATACCCGCATTACTGCTCAGGGTACACAGTTTGACGTTATCGATGATGCCGCCGAGACTGTCGTTGTCGCCTGTCTGCTCCATGAACTTCAGTCGAGTTGCCCCACCGGTACCGACGACATCGAAGTTATAGGTGGTGAGAGCGGTAGTCGTCGGATCGACGGTCGCGATCTTCGTTCCGCCCCACCAGATTTCGACGCTATTGGTCGCCGAGCTGGTGCCGGAACGCATCGCCAGATCGACCGACAGCCGATACGTCTGCCCGGAGGTGGTTTGCACATCCTGATAGAAACCGCCGGTGTAGCAGGAGGAGGAATCAAGTTCGGCGACGACGTTGCCGCTGGCACCAGTGACACCGTAGGAGCCCGGGGCGTTGATTTCGAAGTAATCGCCGGTCCACGTCCAGCCGGGCAGCGAGCTGGTGTAGCCGAGACAGTTATAGTTCTCGAAGCTGCCGTTGACGACCAGGTTGCAGTTGCTCGGTGTGGGTGTAGCGGCCGTGAAGTCCGAGTCGGTGGCGGTGTCGCCGACATGGTACTGCGTCGTCGCGTAGCCGCTCGGCACATCGATCTGCAGCTTGTAGGTGCCGAAACCGACGTTGGTGAATAGATAGTTGCCGGTACTGTCGGTGACGGTGCTGCGCACGGTATCGTCGGCGGTGCCCAGCACACCGTCTGTTCCGGCGCCGATCAAGCGCACGGTGACGCCACCGATGCCGCTTTCACCCGCATCCTGGATGCCGTTGCCGTTGCTGTCCAGCCACACCCTGTCGCCGAGATCGACGGTGCAGGGTACCAGACCGGCGTCGACGCTGCGGTTGCTTTCGCCGGAAGCCAGCGTGTAGGTGCCGGTGATGCCAGTGTCCGCGTTGGCATCGCTGTCGCTGGCATCGGCACCGCTGTTGGCGACGGTGAAGTCATAACCGCTCGGGGCGACGAACTGCACCGAGTACGTACCGGGAGTGAGGTTGGTGAACAGATAGTTGCCGTTGGTGTCGGTGCTCTGCGTGGCGACGACGGTACCGGCGCTGTTGAGCAGATTGACGGTGACGCCGCCCTTGCCGGCTTCGCCGGTATCTTGCTGGCCGTTGCCGTTGCTGTCGAACCAGACACGATCGCCGAGAGAAGCCTTCTGATACAGACCGGCGTCGATGGTCAGATCGGTTTGCCCGGAGGTGACGGTGATCGGCGTGCTGACGCCGCTGCTGTTGATGTTGCTGTCCAGCGCTGGATCGCCGCCGGCGTTCTGCGGCGAGACGAAATAGCCGTTCGGCGGGGTGACGACGACGGTGTAGGTGCCGGGCAGGACATCGAAGCCGTACTGGCCGCTGCTGTTGGTGGTGGTCGTGCCGACGACGTTGCCGCCGCTGTCCTTCAACTGGACGGTGACCCCGGCCAGACCGGCTTCATTGTTGTCCTGGATACCGTTGGCGTTGCTGTCGACCCAGACGGTGTCACCGATATGGGTTTTCTGCACCAGCCCGGCGTCGACGGTGAGATTGGTCTCGCCGGAAGCCAGCGTGTAGCTGCCGGTGGTACCGGTGGTTTGGTTGGCATCGCTGTCGGTGGCATCGTTGCCGCTGTTGGCGGTGGTCAGCTGGTAACCGCTCGGGGCGACGAACTGCACCGAGTAGGTACCCGGCGTCAGGTTGGTGAACAGATAGTTGCCGTTGGTGTCGGTGGCCTGCGTGGCGACGACGGTGCCGACGCTGTTGAGCAGGTTGACGGTAACGCCGGCCATGTTGGCTTCGTTGCCGTCCTGCTGGCCGTTGCCGTTGCTGTCGAGCCAGACGCGATCGCCAAGGGCGGCCTTCTGGTACAGACCGGCGTCGATGGTCAGATCGGTTTGCCCGGAGGTGACGGTGATCGGCG
>CAYRXO010000002.1:17839-45335 GCA_964428215.1 uncultured Candidatus Accumulibacter sp.
TGTTGGCTTCGTTGCCGTCCTGCTGGCCGTTGCCGTTGCTGTCGAGCCAGACGCGGTCGCCGAGCGCGGCGCTCTGGACTGCTGGCACCAGTCCGGCGTCGATGGTTTGATTCGATTCGGCGCCGGCCAAGGTGACGACCTGGCTGAAGCCGGTACTGGTATTGGCGTCGCTGTCCAACGCATCGCTGGCGCCGGCGTCCTGAGTGGTGAATACGTAACCGGTCGGCGACGTGAATTTGATCTGATAGCTGCCGTCCTTGAGACCGGTGAACTGGTAATAGCCGGTTTCCACCGCCGCCGTGCTGTAGTCGTCGCCGGTGGTAGTGCTGGCAATCAGGTCGCCCGTGCTGCTGTAGAGTTGCACGATGACGTTATTGACGCCCGCTTCGCCGGCATCCTGGACACCGTTATAGTTGCTGTCCTGCCAGACATAATTCCCAATTTTGGCACTCTGCGTCTGGATGATCAGCGGCTGAACGTCGCCAGCCGGATCGATGATTTCAGTGAAGAAGGCATCCTTGGGCAGGACGTTGATGCCGCTCGAGACGGCTGCTTGCGAGGCGGAGATCAGGAAATCGCTGTCGGCGAGCGAGACGATGTTTCTGCCGCCGTTGCTGAGAAACTGTTCGAGATGCTCGCCGTCGATCTGCGCCTGCGTGAAACCGACGATTTTCCAGATGGCGATTTGCACTTCGCCGAAGTTGTACTGACCGCCGTATTTGGCATCGGAAGTGAAATTTTGCGCCAATACCCAGTTGATCTGGTCGATCTGCGTCTGGGTCAGCGAGCTGAAGCCGACCGGGGTGAAAGAGGCGGTGCTGTTGCCGGCGTAGTTCTGCGCACTGTAAGTGGTCGGTGAGAGATGGATGTCGAGCAGCGGATTCAGGCAATAGGTATCGTAGAAGCCGTTGGGCAACAGCGGGTCGGTGCTGTTGCTGATCTCCAAGTCCAGAAAGCTCGGCGCGTTGCGGTCGAGCTGACCGTCAAAATTGGTCCCCGCTTCGTTTGTGGCGGGAGAGATGACGCGGATGGTAAAGGTACTCATTTTTGTCTTTCCTTCGTTTCAAGGCATTTGCGGAGTTTCGTAGCTCGTATTCGACGGGTGCTCGGCGACGACACAACACGCGCTGCCATCTCACAGTCTGCTGGTGAGAGGCGTGCGGACGAAATAAAGGGGCGCCCGGAAAAGCGCCCCTTTTTCACAAGACTGCTGCTAACCCCGAAAAGAATTACTTTTGGCGGCGCTTGACAACCAGCATCGCGAGACCAGCGACAGCGACCAAAGCCAACGACTCCGGCTCAGGAACATTCAGCACCGGTGCAGCAGATGCGGAAAGGGACGCCATCATCAGAACAGCAGCAGAAAGCAGCTTGCGCATAGGGATTTCTCCTTTAAAGAAGTGGCTTGTCAGTTGCCGGTTGCTCCGGAACAAGAACCGATGCCGCTGGCAATAGACAAGAGTTGCAGACAAATAAAATTTACAAATACTGCTAAGGCAGATTTGCCGGTTTTTCAAGCCTCCCGTCGCTTGACATTTAGTATTGAAAACCTGTCTGACGATCGGATCCATGAGGTTTATTGCATAAATAAAATTTATTGCGTATCCGATAAAAAATTTATAGACCAGAAAAATTAAATAGTTGTCCTTGTGTTTTATATGCTGCCGGGAGGCAGGTCGGCATCACTGCTTGCACCTCGATCGTCGATTGCTTTGACGGGCGAGTAAATCGATTCTAGGTATCGTGCTGAAATGCGATCAATAATTGTTATCGTTTTTTTACACTTTGCGTTGTTTCGTGACGGCAATCCGTGACGAGGCCGGATACACAGGCGTCATTTTGAGCGGTGATTTATCGCGAAAATCAGCATCTGATGCGCGTTCTGGCGGTCGTGCCGCACGCTGCGCTCCGGACGGTCGTCGTGTCGATTTCGGTGGCGCGGCAGTGCGTACCGAAAGTGTTTGGCAGATTTGAGGTGTCAGTACACCGGCTGGACGGATCAGGCGCGTGCGGATCTGTCGCCGCAGTTTTCTAGATGCTCGATCAGCAATTGCGTCGTCTGAACGCCATTGAACTCGTTGATTGCCAGCCGATAGACGGCGTGGATGCGTGCACCGGGTGTTTCCCGGAAGTTGAACTGGATGGCTTCCAGTCGCTGCGTTCCTTTGCGCAGGCGCAGCTTGAGATGTTTGTCCTTGAGGATGCGCTGGCTGTCGACGATGAATTCGTCGTCGAACAGCGGTGCCGGAAAACCCTGTCCCCACACTTCGTCGGTGAGCAAGCGGGCGGTGGCGAGCGAGAAATAGGCGTCCGGCAGTCCGCCGTCGGTTTCCAGCGTGCGCGTGCGATCGGCCGGAGAGAGCAACTGTTCTGCAATATGTGCGAACAGCGTGCGGAAGCGTGCGAAATCGTCTGCGCGCAGACTGACGCCAGCAGCCATGGCATGGCCGCCGAAGCGCAGCAGCAGGCCGGGAGCGCGTTTGGCGAGCAGATCGAGCGCATCGCGCAGATGCAGGCCGGGAACCGAGCGGCCGGAACCTTTCAGTTCGTCCGCGTTGCCGCGGGCAAAGGCGAAAACCGGGCGATGCACCCGTTCCCTGATTCTGGCGGCGACGATGCCGATGACTCCCTGGTGCCAGCTCTCGTCGAACAAGGAGACGGCGGCATCCGTCCCGGTAGTGAGATCGGTGATGCACGGAGCCGCCCGATCGAGCTGCTCGAGCGCCTGTTGCTGCATCTCGGCTTCGATCTGCCGGCGTTCGCGGTTGAGCGTATCGAGTTGCCCGGCAATGTTCATCGCCCGCCCTTCGTCGTCGGTGATCAGGCATTCGATACCCAGCGACATGTCGGCGAGCCGGCCGGCGGCGTTCAGTCGCGGGCCGATCAGAAAGCCGAGATCGACGCTGCTCGCTTGTGCCGGCGGGCGACCGGCCGCGCCGAACAGGGCGCGCATGCCGGGAGTCAGTCGACCTTGCCGGATGCGTTGCAAGCCCTGGCTGACCAGGATGCGGTTGTTGCGATCGAGAGGAACGACGTCGGCGACGGTCCCCAGTGCAACGAGATCGAGCAGGTCGGCGAGTTTCGGTTCCACACGTCCGCTGCCGCTGGTGAACCACTGCCGTGCCCGCAGCTCGGCGCGCAAGGCCAGCATGACGTAAAACATGACCCCGACGCCCGCCAGTGCCTTGCTCGGGAAGGTGCAATCCGGCAGATTGGGATTGACCAGACAGTCGGCGGCTGGCAGTTCCTCGCCGGGCAGATGATGATCGGTGATCAGCGTGGCGATACCCAGTTGCCGCGCCCGCGCGACACCCTCGACGCTGGCGATGCCGTTATCGACGGTGACGATCAGGTCCGGACGGCGAGCGGCCGCCAGGTCGACGACGTCCGGCGAAAGTCCGTAACCGCAGGTGAAGCGGTTGGGTACCAGATAGTCGACGGTGGCACCAAAAGCACGCAGCGCGCGCAGGCCGACCGCGCAGGCGGTGGCGCCGTCGCAGTCGTAATCGGCGACGATCAGGATGCGCGCCTGACGGCCGATGGCGTTGGCGAGCAGTTCAGCGGCACGCTCGGCGTTCTTCAGGCGCTGCGGTGGCCACAGTGCCGCCAGGGGATAATCGAGATCCTGGCGTTCAACGATGCCGCGGCCGGCGTAGATGCGCGCCAACAGCGGATGCACTCCCTGTTGTTCGAGCTGCCACTGCGCGCGTGGTGCCACTCGACGTCGGCAGATGCGGGTCATGTACGGCTCTGGGCCAAGCTTTGCGCGATCGAAGCAAGCGACGATGAACGTCGCCAGAAACGCCATTGCTCTTGTGGCCGGCTCTGCCAGCGCAGATGGGCGTAAGCGGTCGGGGCGTCGAGGCGCAGACTGCGCAGGCGACGGGTCAGCAGTGCCTGACGCAGGGGGGCGAACCAGCGTCCCTCCAGATCGTGCAGCGCGTGGCGGTAGGCGTCGGCGTCTTCGTATTGCACCGGGGCCTGCAGTGCATCGAGCACCAGCAAAGCCTGGTCGTCGGGAATGGCTTTCGCCAGCAGAGCGTCGGCGTGTGCGGGCAGCGGCTGACAAGGGATGTCCAGGTGGCGTGCCAAGCCGCGTGCCAGCGGCAGATCGCTCCACAGACGACGGATTTCGCTGGTCTGCGGATTGGGCAATTGTCCACCGCCCCACAACCACAGACTGTTGATCGTCGGCTGTCCGCGTTCTTCACGCCGCTGATTGACCGGATGCTCGTGCAGGACCATCTGCATTTCGTTGAGCAGGGAACGCAACCAGCGCAGATCGGCGCCGGCCGGCAATTGCTGCTCGACACGCCGTCCGGCGACAACAGACAGCGGCAGCACAGTGAAATCACCAAGCGAACGCTCGGCAGGCAGTTGCAGATACCAGCGTTCGGTAGCGCCGAGATGAAAGCAGCCGCTATCGACGAACTGGCGGTTGAGTTCGTCGATACAGGCCTGTGCTTCGTCAGGCGTGATCGCCAGACGGCTGCCGTCGGCGAGGATCAGTTGCTCCTGATGCAGGCGCAGATGCACCGGATCGGCACACAGCCAGGTCGCCGCGGGTGCTGCGACAATATTTTTTTCGCCGAGCACACGCAAGGGCGCGTAAGCCAGTTCGGCCGGCAGGCCGCAGGCATCGCCCAAAGTCGCCTCGAATGATTGCGGCGGTCGGCGCTGTAGACGGCTGCGGGAAAGTAAGGCAGACAAGGCCGGGCAGACCAGGGCATCGAGTGTGGTTCGGTCGCCCGGCTCGGGCCAGATCAGTTCGGGAACGACGACGGTGAGATGCATATGAGAAGAGAAGCGGGGAAGCGAAACGCGTGCGTGGGCAGCAGGTGGCAGACAGCGAGCGCGCCGGAATCGATAAACGTGTAGCATAACGCTTTTGTCCGCCCGGCGCGCTGCCGAGGACGCTTGCCAACATCCCCTGCCGACGATGGCTCTGCCTTACGAATTGCTGGTCGGTCTGCGCTATACGCGGGCCAAAAAGCACAACCACTTCATCTCCTTCATCTCGCTGATTTCGATGGCCGGCATCGCGCTCGGCGTTGCGGCGCTGATCGTCGTGCTGTCGGTGATGAACGGTTTTCAGACCGAGTTGCGCTCGCGCATCCTGGCCGTCGTCTCGCATATCCAGATCACCGGCGCCGACGGCGAAATGCGCGGCTGGCAACCGGTTGCCGCCGAAGCGGCGGCGCAACCGCAGGTGCTCGCCGCCGCACCCTTCGTCCAGGCGCAGGGCATGCTGGCCTACGGGCAGGCGGTGCGCGGGGCGATGGTGCGCGGCATCCTGCCCGATCTGGAAGACAAGGTCGCCGATTTCAAGCCGCATATGCGCAGCGGCCGGCTCGAGGCTTTGCAGGCGGACAGTTTCAACATCATTCTCGGGTCGGAGCTGGCGCGTGCGCTGGGCGTTTTCGTCGGCGACCGGGTGACGCTGATCGCCCCGCAGGGCATCGTCACCCCGGCCGGCGTCGTGCCGCGGCTGAAAACCTTCACCGTGGCCGGCATTTTCGAGGTCGGCATGTTCGAATACGACAGCGGACTGGCGCTGATCCGTCTCGAAGACGCGCAATTGCTTTATCGGCTCGATGACCGCGTCTCCGGCGTGCGGCTGAAAATCGACGACCTGTTCCGCGCGCCGGTGGTGGCGCACACGCTGGCGGCGACCTTGCATACCGATGCCTACATCAGTGACTGGACGCGCAGCCACGCCAATTTCTTCCGCGCCGTGCAGATTGAGAAGAACATGATGTTCATCATCCTGTCGCTGATCGTCGCCGTCGCCGCCTTTAACATCGTGTCCACGCTGGTAATGGCGGTGACCGACAAGCAGGCAGACATCGCCATCCTGCGCACCCTCGGTGCCAGCCCGGCGAGCATCATGGCTGTGTTCATCGTCCAGGGAGCACTGATCGGCTTCATCGGTCTGGCGCTGGGTATCGCTGGCGGCGTCGCGCTGGCGCTCAACGTCGATGTGGTCGTGCCGTTCATCGAACGCCTGCTCGGCACGCAGTTTCTCTCGAAAGAGGTCTATTACATCTCGAACCTGCCGTCCGAACTGCAGTGGCGCGACGTGACGACGATCACCGGTGTCGCCTTCGTGCTGGCGCTGGCAGCGACGATCTACCCCAGCTGGCGCGCGGCGCGCGTCAATCCGGCGGCGGCTTTACGCTATGAGTAATCCGGTTCTCGCCTGCCAGGGGCTGCGCAAGGTGTATCGCCAGGGTGATAGCGACGTGCCGGTGCTGCTCGGCGTCGACCTGTCGATCGAAGTCGGCGAGCGGGTGGCGATCATCGGCGCATCCGGTTCCGGCAAGAGCACCTTGCTGCATCTGCTCGGCGGTCTCGACACCACGAGCGGCGGTCAGGTGCAGTTGATGGGCCACGATCTGCACACCATCGCCGAGCAGGCGCGCGGCGAGTTGCGCAACCGCCATCTCGGTTTCGTCTATCAATTCCATCACTTGTTAGCCGAATTCAGCGCGCTGGAGAACGTCGCCATGCCGCTGTACATCCGTCGGCTGGCCAAGGCCGAAGCGGAGGAACGCGCTGCGGCGGTATTGGCCGACGTCGGAATGAGTCACCGTTTGCAGCATACGCCAGCGGAACTGTCGGGCGGCGAACGGCAACGGGCGGCGATCGCCCGTGCCCTGGTCACCGAGCCGGCCTGCGTTCTCGCCGACGAGCCGACCGGCAATCTCGACCGGCAGACCGCCGCCGACGTTTTCGATCTGATGCTCGAACTGAACCGCGCACGGCAGACCAGCTTCGTCATCGTTACGCATGATCCGGCACTGGCCGCGCGTGCCGGGCGGATTCTGCGGTTGCGCGACGGGGTCCTGTTGGCCGACCCTGAACCAGATACCCCTTAAATCACCGTCTATACTTCAAGGCAATGCGGGTCGCGGGGCTCGCGAAGCAAAGCTTGGAGAAGGCGGTCATGGTCGATAACAGTCACCAGATCTTCATCGTCGACGACGCGGATGCAGCCCGACGCCTGCTCAAGGCGGCTTTTGAGAAAACGCATGCCGTCGAGACCTTCGACAGCGCCGAAGCGTGCCTGGCACGCTTGTCGGAATGCGTTCCCGACGTTTTCATTCTCGATGTCGGTCTGCCGGGGATGGACGGCTACGCGCTGTGTCGGCAGATTCGGCAGCGTTTGCCCGATACGCCGGTGATTTTCATCTCGGCGCTCGACGATCTGACATCGGCGCTACAGGGTTACGAAGCCGGCGGCGACGATTTCGTCGTCAAACCGTACAAGCTGGCCGAAGTCAAGGCGAAAGTGACGCACGCGCTGCGCGGCGTCGAAGAACGGGCGGCTCTCGAACAACAGCTGGACCGTTCGCAATCGCTGCACATGCAGGTGTTGACCAATCTCGACGAATGCGGCGAGCTGATTGCTCTGCTGCGCCATCTGCCGGGGATGACGAGCGCCGAATCCATCGGCCGGGCGACGCTCGATCTATTGCTCTCGTATGCGCTCGACGGCGCGATCCAGTTCCGTGTCAGTGGACGGGAACTTACACTGACTAGCGACGATCACGAACGGCCGCTGCAAAGCGCGGTCATCGCGCACATCCGCGCGATGGGCCCGGTCATCGAGTTCAAGAACCGCGCCGGTTTCAACTTTGCGCACGGCACGCTGCTGGTCAACAACCTGCCGGTCGCTGACGGCGAGCATTGCGCCCGCTTGCGCGAACGTCTGACGATTGTCGCCGAATGCATCGACGCCCGTCTCGTCGAACTGGCCCGGCACGACGAGCAACGGCAACGCCAGACGGCGATCGACCAGGGTGGCGTTGATCAACGCTTCGATTCTCCGTTTCCGCTCGGAAAACTCGGCGGCGCGCAGCCAGTGCACGCAAGCCTCGGACGCACTGATGAAACGATTGTCCAAGATCGTCAGTGAGCTGGAAATGTCCGAAATGCAGGAGCAGGCGGTGCAGGAAGTCGTTGTGCAAGGTTTTCAGAGCCTCGCTCCGATCTTCGATTTCGGCAGCCGCATGGACGGCATCCTCGGCGAGATCGCGCATGTCCTACGGCAGTTGCAAACTCCACGCTAAGGGCTGAATTGTCACGATGACCTCGACCCTGGTCTACCTGCCGGCAAACGAACTGGCCGTCGGTCATTTCGTTCACCTCGAACTCGGCTGGCTGGAACATCCGTTTCCGTTCAACACGTTCAAAATCCTATCGCAGGAGCAGCTCGACGTCATCCGCGGGCTGCGCCTGAGCAAGGTCCGTGTCGACTTGAAGAAAAGCAGCGTTGCTGAAAATCCGCCACCGCCCGCGCTGGTCGAAGAAACACCGAGCAAAACGGAAACATCGCCGGCGCAAACGGCGGCGATCGAAATGAAACGCCAGCGCATCGCGCAGAATCAGGTGCTGCGTACGCGCATCAATGCCACTGAAAAACAGTTCGTTCAGGCGGCAAAAACCTGTCGCGAACTGAACCGGTCGATTTTCTCGAATCCAAAAGGGAGCATCGAACAGGCGAATTGTCTGATCGGCGGCCTGGCCGATTCGCTGCTCAACGACAGCGAAGCGATCGTCCATCTGCTGGGCGACAAGATCGCCGGCGAGGAGATCTATCACCACTCGCTGAACGTGGCGATGCTCGCCCTGCTGCTTGGCCGCGAAATGAAGCTCGAACGCCACCATCTGGATGTCATCGGACTGGCAGCGCTGCTGCACGACATCGGCAAGGTCGAAATTCCCGACCGCGTGCTGCTGAAGAAAGATCCACACACCCACGCCGAACGCGAACTGATCAAGGAACACGTCGCTTACGGTTACAACATCGCCAAAAACGCCGGCGTCGATCCCCTGGTGCTGCGCATCATCGCCGAGCACCACGAAAACGTCGACGGCAGCGGTTATCCGCGCGGCAGCAAAGGGGAGGCGATCTCGGTCGGCGGCCGGGTGCTGGCACTGACCAATGCCTACGACAATCTGTGCAATCCGCCGATCATCGCCAACGCGCTGACGCCGAACGAAGCGCTGTCGCTGATGTTCGCCAAACAGCGCAGCAAATACGACGTGGCAATACTCGGACGTTTCGTGCGCATCCTCGGCGTTTACCCGCCGGGAACGGTGGTGCTGTTGTCGAACGAGGGCATCGGCATGGTGCTGTCGATCAACGCCGCGCAGCCACTGCGACCGGTGGTGATCATTTACGACGCGCACATTCCGAAAAGCGAGGCGATGATCGTCAACCTCGAACAGGACCGTGAAGTGAACATCGTCAAGGCCCTACGGCCATCACAGCTGCCGCGCCCGGTCTATGAATATCTCAGTCCGCGCCAGCGGATCACCTATTCCTTCGATCAGCAGGGTGGCGGCCGGTGATGCAGCGGTGAGAAAAAACGGCCTCGACTCCACCTTGCTGGCCGCCAGCCGTGAAATGCTGGCGCTGGTCGATCCGGCGACGCTGACGATCTTGCATGTCAACCCCTGCTTCCATGCCACGCTCGGCTACCCGCGCGACGCCGTCGTCGGCCGGGCGATCACCGATTTCGAATGCTCGCTGGAAGAGGTTTTTTTCTGGTCGGAAATCAGCGCTGGCCGCCTCGACGAGGAATACCGCGGCGAAGGACTCTACGCGTGTGCCAATGGCGATTTCCTGCCGGTCGAAAAGGTCGTGCGCAAGATCGAAGACGCGGGGCGTCCCCTGCTGGCCTTGTCGGCGCGCGATGCGCGGACGACGATCCGCGCCGCCGAAGAACTGCGCTCGGCCGCCTCGGTCCTGCAGGCGACTTTTGAATCGGTCGCCGACGGCGTCATCGTTCTCGATACCGCCGGCCGGCTGCTCAATTACAACGCCCGTTTCATCGACATCGTCGGCAATGCGGTCGCCAGCGATATCGCCCATCGACAGGGTCAATTGCGCCTCCTGCGCCGCTTTTGTCGCCAGACGTCGCACCCCCGGCAAGCCTTGCAGCACTGGCGTACATTGACGACGATGGAAGACGATGAATCGGCGCACGTTTTCGCGTTTGATGACGGACGCTCACTGCGTTTTGGCAGCCGGCCGCTGATGATGAAAGGACAGGTCGAAGGACGGGTGCTCTGCGTCATCGACCTCAGCGAGCGGGTGGCGCGCGAACGCGAATTGTCCGAAGCGAGAGATGCCGCGCAAGCGTCGGCGAAAGCGAAGAGCGAATTCCTGGCGATGATCAGCCATGAGATTCGCACGCCGCTGACCGGCATTCTCGGCATGACCGAACTGGTTCTCGAAGGCCCGCTGGAGAGCGCAGCACGCGAACATCTCGGCCTCGCGCTGAGCTCGGCCCGCAGTCTGCTGGTGGTAATCAACGATCTGCTCGATTTTTCGCGCATCGAAGCCGGCCGGCTGCCGATCGAAACGATACCTTTTGCCGTACTTCCCACGTTGCAAGCCGCAGCGAAGCCATTTGAACTGCAGGCGCTGACACGCGCCAACCGCTTGCTGGTCGACCTGGACATCGATCCGACACTATGGCTGTGTGGCGATCCGGCTCGCTTATCGCAGATCGTCATCAATCTGCTCGCTAACGCGATCAAATTCACCGAAGACGGTCAGGTCACTTTCATCGCCCGTTGTCAGCTCGATGTTTCCGGCAGCGACGCTCGGTTGCAGTTACAAGTGCGCGACACGGGTATCGGCATCGCTGCCGACAAGCTGGCACTGATTTTTGAAGCCTTTGCGCAGTCCGACAGTTCGATCAGCCGTCGCTTCGGTGGCACCGGCCTGGGGCTGGCGATCAGCAGTCAACTGGTGGCGGCGATGGGTGGCACGATCCGGGTCGACAGCGTCGTCGGGCAGGGTTCGACCTTCCACGTCGATCTCGGCCTACTGCTGGCGGTGCCGGAGACGGTGACGCAGGGGCAACCGATCGCCGGCCAGGCGCTGGCCGAAGCAAGCGCAACCGGCCTGGACGTGCTGCTCGCCGAAGACACGCTGGTCAACCAGGTGCTGGTCAGCACTCTGCTCGGCAAAAACGGCCATCGGGTGACGGTGGTCAACAACGGTCAGGAAGCGGTCGACGCCGCCCGGCAAAACCATTTCGACCTGGTGTTGATGGATGTCCAGATGCCGATCATGGACGGTTTTGCGGCGACGGCCGAGCTGCGTGCCAGTGGCCTGCAAACGCCGATCATCGCGCTGAGTGCGCATGCCATCAGCGGTTTTCGCGAAGAGTGCCTGGCGAAGGGAATGAACGGTTACCTCGCCAAACCGATCGACCGGCTCGCCTTTCAACAGCTGCTCAATGCGTACGGTCAGCCGTGTGCCGCACCCGCCGAGCCGCCAAAGGTGGCAACCGACCGATCAGCCACCGACCAGCCGCCGTTGCAGCGTTTCGATCAGGACGCCGCTTTGAACCGGGTGGACGACGATGAACAACTGCTCGCCGTGCTGATCACTGGTCTTCTGGAGCAGAGTGCCGAGGATATGCCCTTGCTGCAAGCGGCCGTCGACGCGCAACAGACGGAAACGGTGGGCAAAATCGCTCACCGGTTGAAAGGATCGCTGGCCGCCGCGGGCGCCGAACTGGCGCAGGAAGCGGCGCGCCGGCTCGAAGTCGCCGGCAAGAATCACGGCAGTGCCGAAATTCCGGCCTTGTTCGCCGCCTTGTCCCGGGAACTGGCCTTGCTGGTACCGCAGTTGCAGGCTTATCTTGCCGAGTCGACGAGCGACATTCCCAACGCTTGATCGCATCCTTGCCCGCTCATCGTCGCGGGCAACGGGTCCTGCTGAGCCGGCTATCGAACAACAGTGTGCGCTGTGTTCTGCCGATGATATTTTCAGACTGCCAACCCATGTTTACTTTTGTGACATTCCGCCCATTCTTGACCGTTTTCTACTTACAACAGATTAATTTTATGGCGATATATTTTCCAGAGCGAAAAGTGGCACCCTAACTGCAACGTCCTCCGCGCCTGAAATGCCCTGCACCGCGGCCCGGTCATCCTGCTTGCCACCGAACATCTTTCATCTGACCGGCGACAAGAGAAACCTTCCTTTCTGCCGCCGTGGCGACCCCTATCCGCAATACCTCCAATCCCGGAAGCGACGGAGAATACGGACATCAGGGCATGAACAATCATGGGTATCGCCCCTTGTCGCTTCCCGCTGTCCGCTAGCAGCCGACGCTCTGGCGCGGGTCAGCCCGGCAGCGCTCGGCGGATGCTTTTTTCTTCCGTTCGGCGGATTGCCGGAAAAACCATGATGCGTTGCATCATAATGAAAGGAATTGTCCAATTGCGGCCGGTCATTCGCCGGCCGATGATCAACGTAGCGAAATCTGACGGAGTGGCAGCATGCACGTGGAAACCCCCTCGGAATATCTGGAAAGCCGCACTTATGACGAAATCAACGTCGGCGACAGTTCGTCGCTGGTGCGCACGCTGCGTCCGGAAGACGTCAAGCTGTTCGCGCTGATGTCCGGCGACATGAATCCAGCACTGGCCAACGCCGAGTTCCGTCATAGCGGCCTGTTCCAGGACTTCATCGCCCACGGCATGTGGACCGCTTCGCTCTTGTCGACCACGCTGGGTACGCAGTTCCCCGGTCCGGGAACGGTATTGATCAAGTCTGCGGTGCAATTCGCCCGCTCGGTGGCCATCGGCGACACGGTCACCGTCACTGTCGTCGTCCGGCAGAAATTTGCCCATAACCAACACATCATTCTCGATTGCACCTGCCTCAACCAGCAGAGCCTGCTCGTGCTCTCCGGCAGCGTCGAAGTCCTGGCACCGCTGGAGAAAATCCGCACCAAACGCACGGCGATGCCGGAAATCACCGTTTCCGACAAATACGCCCGCCTGCAGACACTGCTCGCGCGCGCCGATGGGCTGGCGCCGATCGACATGGCGGTGGTGCATCCCTGCGACCGCGAATCCCTGCGCGGCGCGCTGATGGCCGCCGAAGCCAGGCTGATCGACCCGATTCTGGTCGGGCCGGAGCAGAAAATCCGTACCGTGGCCAACGAAAACGGCTTAGACCTCAAACAGTACCGCATCGTCAACGTGCGCCACAGCCACGAAGCCGCGGCGATGGCGGTGACGCTGATCCGCAACAGCGACGCCGAAGCGCTGATGAAAGGCAGCCTGCACACCGACGAGCTGATGGCCGAGGTGGTTTCCCATAACGGCCTGCGCACCGAACGGCGCATCAGCCACGTCTTCCTGATGGACGTGCCGACCTATCCGCGCACGGTGATGATCACCGACGCGGCAATCAACATCCAGCCGGAACTGACCGAGAAAGCCGACATCATCCAGAACGCCATCGACCTGGCGCACATCATCGGCAACCCCGAACCGAAAGTGGCCATCCTTTCGGCCGTGGAAACGGTCAACCCGAAAATCCAGTCAACGCTCGACGCCGCGGCCTTGTGCAAGATGGCCGACCGTGGTCAGATCAAGGGCGGGCTGCTCGACGGCCCGCTGGCCTTCGACAACGCAGTATCGATCGTCGCCGCCAAAACCAAAGGCATCAACTCGGCCGTCGCCGGCCGCGCCGACATTCTCGTCGTTCCCGATCTCGAATCGGGCAACATGATCGCCAAACAGCTCGAATACCTGGCCAACGCGTTGTGCGCCGGTATCGTACTCGGTGCACGCGTGCCGATCGTCCTTACCAGCCGCGCTGATAGCGCCGAAACACGCCTTGCTTCCTGCGTGATCGCGGTGCTCGTCGCGCACGCCGCGCGCGCCAAGCAGACGCCGGCTTGAGGTTGCCGGAACTGCGGCAAGAGTCGACTATTAGAAGATTCGCGCCAGTAAGATATCGAGTAAAGTCATGATCGAAATTGCCTTATCACGCATTCGATAAATTGAAACGGCACCTTGGGATGTGTCCGGATTGATCAGTTGTAATTGTTCATGTCACCAACTGCAAAAAGGAACCATCATGAGTCGTCGCTTACTTGTTCTTTGCTCGCTGCTTTTTGCCATATCGCATTCTGCGGCCCAGGAGGCGTCCGGCCTCAAACTCTCCGACTTGAAAACGCAAGGTGCCGTTCATCTGAGCAAAGAAGAATTGCAGACGCTGCTGCCCGGTGCAAACGTGGTCAGCCTGACACCTGCCGATAGCACGCGTCGCTGGAAAAACGACGCGGATGGAAAATTCATCGCTTCCTCCGATGCCCGCGGTTCCTTTGGCCGCGGTCCTTCCAATGCTCCGGGAACCTGGTTCCTGGGCGATAACGCGACTTATTGCGCGCAGATCGAGTGGAAAAGTCATACGGAGCAATGGTGCCGTTATATTTTCAAACTTGGCGACAAATTCTACGGGGTTAAATCGCTCGCCGATTCATCGTCCCAAGCACATGAATTTGCCTTTGAACGCTGAGCTACGCCAGGCGCGATAAAGCGACGACCCCAAATCGTCGGCAACGTGTCGGTTTGGGGTCGTCTCGTTCCTGTCCCACTCTCAGCAATGACGATTTTCGCCCGCAAGCGCTAAAAACTGTAGCGCAACTCGCTGTAGACGCGATCGCTGCGATCGTAGCGACCGAAAAAGCCGAGCGGCGGCCCGTTGAAGATGTCAGCGCCGACAGCGAGACGCCAGTTTTTCTCGAAGTTCCACATCAGGCGCGGGCGCAGCAGCCAGTCGCTGCGGTTGAGACTGGCGATGAACAGGACCTGCGCTTCGACCTTGTTGCCGAATTTGCGATTGACCAGCAGGCTGTAGCCGTTTTCGTCCTTCGACTGGATGATGTCGGGACTGTGGTTGAAGAAGTGGCTCTGGAAAAACTGCACGTTGATGCGCGTGTCGGCGATTTCGGTGTAATCGAGACCGAGCGCCCAGTTGAGCGTTTTCTGCGGCACGACGCCATCGGCGTCGTTCGGATCGGTCACCTGATATTTCATACCATCCGTGTACACCGCCTCGGCTTTCAGCACCACCGGTCCAAGATCCTTGCCAAGCGTCATGCCGTATTGCGTGATGCGGTCATGCCGCGCCTGGAAATACGCCGTCGGTGTCGGAACGGTCACGATTTCACGATAGAAAGTCGGCGCGACGCTCAGGCTGCGATAAGCGAACGCCGCTACATCCCAACCATCGCGCAGATACGACAGCCGCAAGCCGTAATTGCTGCTGTTCAGGCGCCGTGACGGCCTCTCTTCGTTGCGATAGACCGTGCTGACGCCGGCGGGAACGGGCAGGGTGTAGTTGTAGAATTCCGACCCCGGTTTGCCGATGTCGTCGTAACTCGGCAGTGGAATCCACAGCAGTTCGGCGTGGAAATCGTTCTTGAAATATTCGGCGCGTGCCGCCCATTGCGGGGTACGCAGAATGTCGAATTCAGGCAACAGGAATTGGCGCATGTCGCGCGCCGAAACCACGTCGGCAAACAGCAGGCCGACCATCTCCCCCCAGATCACGTGTTGCCGGCCGAGCCGGAAATCCCAGTCGCCGGCGCTGATGTCGAGATAGTTTTCGCGCAACATCAGGCTGAAGCGCTGATCGTTGGCCACTTCCGACGGGTAATGATGCGTCAGGCTGTAGGTGGTGTCGAAATCGGCACGTGCGCCGAGTTTCCATTTCACCGCGCTGTTCAGATTGCCCTGCGCGCTGAGATCGGCACGGAACATCATTTCCGACCAATGCCGCGGCCGCGCAGTAGTGTAAGCCATCACATTTTCGGTAAAACCCTTGATGCCGCTGACGCCGCTGCCAGTCGCCGCCGCGGAAGCCGTTTTGCCTGTCTTCGGCGCGGCAGATGGCTGCTCGTCGTCGAGGAACAGCGATTCCTTCTTGCCGGCCGCTGGCACAGGTGTGGCGGAAGGTGCCGGCGCAGGTGTGGCGGCAGGCGCTGGTGCCGCCGCAGGAGCGGCGGTCTCGTCCGCCGGTGAAGCGGCTTCGTTGTCGTCGAACAGTGCGTTGCGACTCTTCGGCAAAGCATCTGCCGGCTTGGCAGCCAGCTTGACGCCAGCCAATGGCGACACATCGCCTGACTCGACGGCCTGCACGCTGGCCGACAGCGGCAGCAGGCCGGAAAGTGAAGTCAAGACGACGAACAGCTGATTTCTTTTTATCTTCATCAAATCATTCCTCCGCAGCGGATGCGGCCGAGTGGCTGGGTTGAACAGATGACCCGCCGGCTTCATGTGCATGATCGCCGTCGGTGCGCGGGCGGATGACCGTCCATTTGGTGTGCAGACGTTTGCCGAGATGGGCAATCGCACCGTCTTCGACGCGCACCAGACGGTCGGCCTTGGCGATCACCCGCTTGTCGTGGGTGGAAAATATGAACGTGGTCTTGAACGAACGGTTGATCTTCTTCATCAACAGCAGAATTTCCTCGCCGGTGTTGGCGTCGAGGTTGGCCGTCGGTTCGTCGGCGAGGACGATCGCCGGGCGGATGGCCAGTGCACGCGCGATCGCCACCCGCTGCCGCTGCCCGCCGCTGAGCTGATTCGGGCGATGGCCGGCGAATCGCGACAGTCCGACGATGTCGAGAAAATAGGCGACCCTTTTTCGCCTCTCTTCCGCAGAAACGTCGCTACGATGAAGGAGAGGATATTCGACGTTCTCGGCCGCCGAGAGGACCGGCAGCAGGTTGAAGGTCTGGAAAATGAAGCCGATGGTGCGCGAACGCAAATCGGCCAGTTCGTCCGGTGTCCGCCCGCTGACGTCCTGCTCGTTGATGTAGATCTTGCCGCTGGTCGGTATGTCGATGCAGCCGATGAGATTCAGCAACGTCGTTTTGCCGCTGCCGGACGGACCGGCGATGGCCAGAAAGACGCCGGGTTCGAAGGCCAGATTGATATTCTTGAGGGCTTGGACTTTTTGCTCGCCGAGCTGATAATCCTTATAAACATTCTCGATCCGTACCACTTCTTTCATTCGCAGGCACTTTCAAGCAGTTCAACTTCGGTCCGCATAACGAGGTGTATTCTATGGAAATCATGACAACCCGACTTGGCAAAGTCAAGGCGCGCTACGCCGTCGCCATTCTTGCGCTGGCCGCCGGCTTCACCCCCGCCGCCGGGGCGGCCGAAGCACCGGCGAGCGTCGCCAGCGACAGCGTCGAAGCGCGGACGATCGTCGAGAAAGCCGATCTGGTGCGTTTTCCGTCCGAGAGTTTTCAGGTCGACGTCGCGATCACCACCAGCAGCGCCAATAGTGGCAGCGAGGTGCGCAAGTACCGCGTGCTCTCGAAAGGTAACAGCAACAGCGTGGTGATGGTCACCGAACCGGCCTCCGAACGCGGGCAGATCATGCTCATGAAAGGCCGCGACTTGTGGATATTCATGCCCGACGTATCGCAGCCGATCCGGCTGGCGCTGTCGCAACGCCTAACCGGTCAGGTGGCGAACGGCGATCTGGCGCGCGCCAATTTCGCTGCCGACTATCACTCGAAACTGCTGCGCAGCGAAAAAATCGGCAACGACGACTACCACGTTCTCGAACTGACCGGCGTCGACCGCGGCGTCACCTATCAGAAAGTGTTGTACTGGGTGCGCGAAAAGGATCTCTGGCCGTATAAAGCCGAATTCTATTCGTTGTCCAACCGCCTGCTGAAAACGTGCAAATACGAGAACTTCAAGCTGATGGAAGGCAAACGGCGGCCGACGCGGCTGGTCATGGAGGACGCCTTGCGCGGTGGCGAACAGTCGATTCTCGACTATGGCAACATGAAGCTGCGCGACCTGCCGGACAAGGTATTCACCAAGGATTATCTGAAGAAGCTCGAATAAGGCGCCGCCGGAGAATTACTTGACTAGCAATGAAACTCGGCCAAGCGGATCGTGCGCACATTGGCCGATCCCGCGCCGCCTCAAACCCCTTCTTGAGGAAATCGCATTGAACGTGCAGAAATTCGTCCCTGATCGCGCTCGACCGTGAAAGCATCAGCGAAACCGCTGCTGTCACTGGCTTTTATGTGTCCATGACATTAGGATAACTTGCGAGGATTGGGGCGTGCCATGGCGGAGAGCCGGGAACGATTTCAGCCAGGATGCGTTGCCTTCGCACCCGTCTGCCACATCGACGCATCCATCCGCGCCGCACAGATCGCCGCGAAGATCATTTCCTGCTGCTCATGCCGCCGGCTCGTTGCGGGGATCGTTAACTTCCGCACGCGCTTCATGCGAGGTCATTTGAAATCCGTCCCGAAAATCCGGAGTAAACCTGATTTTCGGGGGTTGCAATCCAGTGTCATGATCGCTTTTTTGTAAACCATTTTTGAACGATTGTTTACGACAATATCGTGTGAATTCACATCGTTTGCGCGAGCGATTGCCGCAGTGTTCCCTGCTGTTCTTCATCAATTCGTTGGCAACAGATATTAGCTCTGATACACTAGAATTAGATGTGCCCTACTTGGCACGGAGACGATTGCCAGTTATATTCCTACCTTGGAAGCCCTTTTTACTTGCTATGGTTGCTCTGGAGAATATCCGGTCATTTCCATCGCCGTCAGATGGGTTAGCTGGATGAACGAAAGAGTGGTACCTTAGAGCCTTCTCACCATCAATGCGTGCAATTCTGTCCGGTAAATCCGATTCTCGGCACATGGTGCACTTTTTATGTCCTTGGCGTTTTCGGGAAATGCTATGAATATCCTGAACAACTGGAAAATCGTGGAATTGCAGACCATTGAAGGCGAACTCCTGATTTGCCTGGAAGGTCGGGTTTACGGTAGCAACCCACGTTTTCCTTCATCATCACATGTGCGAACCTCTCCAGTAACCGGTTACACACTGGATGCCAACTCGATGGTCGTCACTACTCGTCGTGGCTCGGAATACCTGCTAGGAAAACCTGATCCTCGACAGACTTTCGCTCAGCAGCGCCTGATGCGACGTCTGGCCCGTCAGGCACAGTTGCCGCGATCCACTTTCAACGAGCTAGAATCTCAACTTACCGGCCAACAGCCAGACGACATTTTGGCAGTCGAACCGCTGAAGACCACCTGACAATTCGTCGGTTCGCTATCCCGACCTTTTCATCTTTCTTTTTGCCAACAGTATATTGACGTTGGCAGTGTGTTCTGTTTCTCAGTTTTCAGTGTCACAAACTCCACTGCGTTGAATTGATGCCGCTTCATGGGGCCATTCGCTTTTTCATGAATGTGTCGGCGTGTTTTGTCCAGTGGCGATAGCTGCATCGACAGTTTGCAGAAATTCTCGCTTGCCGACATAGTGAATTCCGGTATAATCGCGCTTCCTTGCAGTTGTGGCCGTTTGGTGAAAGCGGCCAGCCTGACCAATTGCTGCTCCCGCTAAATCGTTCGTTTGGTGCAAACGGAATAGCTGGTGCTCATCTCAGGAAATTTTATGGAGTGGTAGTTCAGTTGGTTAGAATACCGGCCTGTCACGCCGGGGGTCGCGGGTTCGAGCCCCGTCCACTCCGCCAATAATTTTAACGGCCTGTTTTACAGGCCGTTTTCGTTTGTGACCGCACAGCAACGTTGTACCCCGTGAATTCTATCGCTTCGACAGATAGTCAGCGGCTGTCCCGGGTGGCAATCGCAGAGCGCACGCAGCTTCCAGCGGCTGTTGGCCATGTGCGACGATACCGATCAAGGGGGCGGGCAAGCGGCTTTGCAACGCGTCGAGATTTTCCCTGAGCCTTGCCATCGCCGGATCAATGCAGTTGGCAACCCAACCGGCGAAGGGCAGACCACGGGCGACGATCGCTTGCGCCGTGAGCAAAGCGTGGTTGATACAGCCCAGACGCATGCCGACGACCAGGATTACCGGCAACTGCAAGGCCGTCGCCAAGTCGGCAGTATCGAGTTGCTCGTTCAGCGGCACGCAGAATCCGCCGACGCCTTCGACGATCACCGCATCGGCCAAAGCCTGCAGACGCTGAAAAGCCGCGAGAATTGTGGTCGCTTCGATGCGTCGTCCTTCTTCGACGGCGGCGATGTGCGGGGCGATGGCGGCCGCGAACAAATACGGATTGACCATTTCGCGCGCAGCCGTTTCCGTGCACGCGGCAAGCAGCCGTTCGACGTCATCGTTCAGTCCATTGACATCGGTACCGGCAGCGACCGGTTTCATCGCCAACGTGCGGTATCCAGCATTTCGCAACGTGTGCAGCAAGACACAGGCGATGTGTGTCTTGCCGATTTCGGTATCGGTTCCGGTGATGAACCAGGCGTGTCGGGAGTTCATTTTCTGGCGTAGACAATCAGGACATCGTAGCGCGCCGGCAGCCCTTCCGGGGTACGAAAGCTTTCATACGCGTTCTGCACCGCGCGCCAAGCGCGTTTGCCGAACAGGCCGTTGCGCGCACCCTCGCCGACCGAATTGGCGCCAATCGCCTTGACGGCATGCAGCAAGGTTTTCAGGTCAGGATAATAGACGCACTGCGTATGCCGGCGGAGATCGATGTCGCTGAAGCCGGCGCCGAGCAGGGCGTCGGTGATGGCATCCGGTTCGCTGAAGCTCAGCGTGTGTCGATAGTCGTCGATGACGCCGAAGGCGGCACGCAATTCGTGGAAAGTCTGCGGACCGAGCGTGCTCATTGCCAGTTGGCCGCCGGCGCGCAGCACGCGCGCCGCTTCCCGGAAGGCGCGGGCAGCGTAGCACCACTGCACGGTCAGGCTGGACAACCAGACGTCGAAACTGCCGCCGGCACAAGGCAGCGTTTCGACGTCGGCGGCGATCAGCGCATCGGCATCCTGGCGCGCCAATTGCAGCATCGACGGCGCGAAATCGAGACCGACCAGCCGCGCTTGCGGCCAGCGCTGGCGCAACAGGCGCAAACCGTAACCGGTACCGCAGCCAGCGTCGAGCACATGTTGCGGCTCGGTGTCCGGCTGGAAACCGGCCAGCAGCTGTTCGCAGACCAGCCGCTGCAGCGACGCAGCGGCATCATACGAGGTGGCAGAGCGGTCGAAGGATTCGCGCACGCGCTGTTTAGTGCTGAACAGAGTGGTCACAGAAATCGGCAATGAGTTGGCTGCAGAGTTCCGGTTGCGAACAGAACGGCGCGTGCGCCGCGCCGGCAAGTACTTCCAGACGCGCCTGCGGCAGATTGGCGGTCAAATAGCGTGCCGCAACGAGCGGGTTGAGTGGATCACGTGCTCCATGCAGTAGAAGGATGGGCAGATCGATCGCTGCCAACCGCTGACGCAAATCGACTTCGCGTAACCACTGCAGGCCACGTTGCAAGGCGGCTTGCACCGGCAAAGGGCAGATCAGACCGCTCAATTGACGGCTGATCGTCCGCGCGTGCAGGTCGCCCTGGTTGAACAGCGTGATGAAGCGGGAAAGCGTCGCCGCTGGGTCGGTGCGCACGCGCTCGGCAAAGCCTTCGAGAAGCGCCGCTGGCTGTGCCTCCGGCCAGTCGGCACGTTGCATGAAGCAAGGGGTGGCAGCGATCAGAATCAAACCGGCCAAACGTTCGCGAGCCAGCAAAGCGACTTGCAATGCCAGCAGCGCGCCGAGCGACCATCCGCCAAGCACGCAGCCGGGCGGCAGCGAGTCGGCCAGCGACTGCGCAGTGCGCTGGAAATCCTGCCCATCATCGGGCGTCCCGCCATAGCCGGGCAGATCGAGCGTCGACCATCGACAGCGAGCACTCAACGGCTCGTCGAGCGCTGCCCAGACCGTGCGCGGCAAGCCCCAACCATGGATCAGCCGTAGCGGCCGATCTCCCTGTCCATTTGTGGTCATGCCAGTTCGCGTAAGGCGTCGACCAGTGAGGCGACCTGCGTCGGCTGGTGCGCGGCGGTCAGCGAGATGCGCAAGCGGGCGGTGCCGACGGGAACGGTCGGCGGACGGATCGCCGGTACCCACAGGCCACGTTCATAGAGCGCGGTGGCCAGTTGCAAGGCGCGTTGATTGTCGCCGACGATCAGCGGCTGGATCGCCGTTGGCGAAGGCAGCAAGCGCCAGCCGCTTTTAGCCAGCCCGTCGCGCAACTGGGCGGTGAGCTGCCAGAGATGATGCCGGCGCGCATCACCCTCGGCGATCAGCCGCAGGCTGGCGGACAAGGCGCAAGCGACCATCGGGCTGCCGGCGGTGGTGAAGATGTACGAGCGGGCACGTTGCGTCAGCCATTCGATGACTGTCGCGTCGCCGGCGACGAAGGCGCCCGAGCCGCCAGCCGCCTTGCCCAGCGTGCCCATGTATAGCAGGCGGCGGCTGGCCGGCAGACGGAAATGGTCTACCGTGCCGCGCCCCTGCCGGCCGAGCACGCCGAAACCGTGCGCATCGTCGATCACCAGCCAGGCGTCGAAGCGTTCGGCAAGCGTCAGCAGCGCAGGTAGCGGCGCCAGATCGCCGTCCATGCTGAACACCGCGTCGCTGACGATCAGCTTGCGTTTCGCCGTGCTCGCGGCGAGCAGCCGCTCAAGCGCTTCGACATCGCCGTGTGCGTAGCGCTGGCTGTCGGCGCGCGACAGTTGCACGGCGTCGATCAGCGAGGCGTGATTGAGCCGGTCGGCGAACACCGCGTCGCCGCGGCCGACCAGCGTCGGGATGATGGCGAGATTGGCCAGATAGCCGGTCGAAAATAGCAGCGCGCGGTCAAATCCGCTGAACTCGGCAAGCTGATCCTCGAGGGCGGCGTGTGGGGCGAGATGGCCGCTGACCAGATGCGAAGCGCCGCTGCCGACTCCCCAGCGGCGCGCGCCGGCGCAGGCGGCTTCGATCAACATCGGGTCGTCGGCGAGCCCGAGATAGTCGTTACTGCAGAAACTGATCAGTTGTCGCCCGTCGACTTCGGCCAGCGGGCCGCAAGGCGTCTGCAAGGTGCGCCGCTGGCGCTGCAGGCCGTCAGCGCGCAAGGCGCTCAGCGCCTGCTGCAATTCGTCGACGATCACGGCTGCAAGGCCGCGTCGAGCGCTGCCGCCGCACCATGGATCAGCAATTCACATTCTTCGCCGTTGATCACGTATGGTGGCATGAAATAGACGGTATTGCCGATCGGACGCAGCAGCAGGCCGCGCGCCAGCGCTTCGCGGTAGAAGCGGCGCGGGAAAGCGAGGTCCTCGGTGTCGACGTCGAAAGCGGCGATCATGCCGCGTTGCCGCAGGTGGCGTACCGCCGGATGCCGGTCGAGCGGCATCAGACACTGAGCAATCAGTTTGGCGCGCTGGCGATTGGTCTCGATCACCTGGTCTTCAGCAAAAATGTCGAGGGTTGCCAGCGCCGCGCGACAGGCCAGCGCGTTGCCGGTGTAAGAATGCGAATGCAGGAAGCCGCGACTGGTGGCGTCGTCGTAAAAAGCGGCGTAAATGTCGTCGGTGGTCATGACGATCGACAGTGGCAGGTAGCCACCGGAAATGCCTTTCGACAGACACAAAAAATCGGGACGGATCGCCGCCTGCTGGTGCGCGAAGAAGGTGCCGGTACGACCGCAACCGACGGCGATTTCGTCGCAGATCAACGATACTTCATAACGGTCGCAAAGGTGGCGCGCCAAGCGCAGGTATTCCGGATCGTACATCGCCATGCCGCTGGCGCACTGGATCAACGGCTCGACGATCAATGCGGCGATGCGCGAATGATGCGCGGCGAGATGCGCTTCCAGCGCGCTGGCAGCACGAAAAGCAACTTCGATCGGCGTTTCGCCGTACTCGGCACGTCTCGCATCCGGCGAGGGAACGATGCTCGCCTGGCGGATCAGCGGCGAGTAAGCATCCTTGAAAATTGCCACATCGGTGACGGCCAGCGCGCCGATGGTTTCACCGTGGTAGCTGCCGGCCAGGCAAAGAAATTCCTGCTTTTCCGGACGGCCACGGTTGCGCCAGGCGTGAAAAGCCATTTTGAGCGCGATTTCGGTCGCCGATGCGCCATCGGAAGCATAAAAACAGTGGCCGAGCCGATCCTGAGTCAGTTTTGCCAGCCGCTCGGACAAATCGATCACCGGCCGGTGCGTGCAGCCGGCGAGGATGACGTGCTCGAGCTCGTCGAGCTGGCTGCGCAAAGCCGCGTTGATGCGCGGATTGCAGTGACCGAACAGGTTGACCCACCACGAGCTGATGCCGTCGAGGTAGCGTCGGCCGTCAGCATCGTACAGCCAGACTCCCTGACCGCGGACGATGGGAATCATCGGCAAGGCTTCGACAGCCGCCGCATGGTGTTTCATCTGCGTGCAGGGATGCCAGACAGCCGCCAGGCTGCGCTTGAGCAGATCGTCATTGCCAGCAGTCATCGCGGTGGATTTTTTCAATGCAGCGATTGCGACGCGTTGTTGGTCTGTTCGGGCATTTCGGCGTGTACCGTATCGCCTTCGGCGTTCGGATACAACGGTGCGCCGCAATCGTCGCAGAATTCATAGGGAAATTGCTGATCGAGCGTGATGATTTCGTTTACCCCGGCTTTACGCAAGACACTTTCGATTTCGCCGGCGATGTCGTTGCTTTCATCCTCGACACCGAGCAAGGGCCAAACGACACCGTGGTACACCCCGTCGCCGTCTTGCGGACAGAAACTGACCCGATATTCCTCGAGTCGTTTATCGTGAAAAGCGCCGATTACCGCGCGCAATTCCTCACTCGACTGGCCGAGAGTCGATTGCAGGAAGGAGACCGAAGCGTTCAGCGAATAGGGGCGCGAGGCACTGTCGGCGGCACGGCAGGCAGCATGATAGGCATCGGCCAGCAACACCTGATACGCGCAACCGGTGAGCAAGGTTTCGAACGCCGGTCCGCCTTGGCGCACCCATTCCTTGAGCACGCTTTCTCGACTGACACGGTCGACTTCGTTCCAACGGAAAAGCGGTTGCCGACGGGGGACGGTCAGTGCGCCGACCAGATAGCGGGTATCGGACAGAAAGCGGTTGGTTTCCGGCATCGCCGAAGCGTCGATGCGCAGATCGTCGCCAGCCAGCGCACAACTGCCGAGATGGCGCATCAACTGCCAGGTGTCGACAAAACTGTGCGGCAATTGGTCGGGGCTATACAGATAATCGGCCAGCGCGATGCGCGCGCCGTTGGCAAAAAGATGCGCGCCGAGCTGCACTTTCAGCGTCTGCACGATGTTTTTCGGGATCGACGCCGCCGGAATCGAAAAACGCGACCAGGCGAGCAGCGGCGCGACAAAGAGCAGCACGTCGAATTCGTGTCCCTGATCGAGCATCACGCAAGACTCGGCGTGCGATTCGATGATGTCGGCCAGATCGTCGTGCGCCATCGGATGCGTATCGAACAGCCGGTCGAGCGCCGCCGTCAGGTCGTCCTCGGCACTGTTGTGAAACAGCTTATCGACCACATCCGCCAGTCGGCCCTGCCAGAAGAAATCCTCCAGCTTGCTGCCGGATTCGGCCAGTCCGATCGCCAGCCGGCCAAGTTCGCTGGCGTCGGCGGAAATGCGCTTGCGGGAAGAAAATCGACTGCGTTTCATGATCGCGGGCTCGGGAGAAGGGAAATGACTGAGCGGAATCGCCAGATTGACATTGTAACAAGCTCGGTCGCCGGACAGCCGGACGACCGGCAATGCGGGCGGAGCCGGCCAGCGATCGACCGGCAGATGATCATTCTCCGAGGTATGCGGCGCGGACTTTCGGGTCAGCCAGCAGTTTGCTGGCCTCGTCGGTGACAGTGATTTCACCGCTTTCCATCACGTAGCCGCGCTGGCTGACTTCCAGCGCCAGTTTGGCGTTCTGTTCGACGAGCAGGATGGTCATCCCTTCGGCGGCAACCGCGCAGATGACCTGGAAGATCTTCTGCACCATGATCGGCGCCAGGCCCATCGACGGCTCGTCGAGCAGCAGCAGCTTCGGCCGGCTCATCAGTGCCCGGCCGATGGCCAGCATCTGCTGTTCGCCACCGGAGAGCGTGCCGGCGAGCTGCTGTGCGCGCTCCTTCAGCCGCGGAAAGTGGCCAAGGACGTGTTCGAGATCGCGCTCGATCTCGTTGAGGTCGTTGCGGCTGTAAGCGCCCATGCGCAGGTTTTCGACGCAGCTCATGCGTGGGAAGACGCCGCGCCCTTCAGGAACCAGAGCGATGCCCTGTTCGACCAGTCGATGCGGCGGCAGCCGCTGGATTTCCTGGCCACGGTAGCGGACGTTGCCGCCGGCTGGATCGAGCAGACGGGCGAGGGCGCGCAGCGTGCTGCTCTTGCCGGCACCGTTGGCACCGATCAGGGCGACCATCTCGCCTTCGTTGACATGGAAAGTGATCCCGCGCACCGCCTGGATGCCGCCGTAAGTTACTCGCAATCCATTAACTTCGAGCATCGTTCGTCCGTTCGTTCAAGCCACCGAGCCGCCGAGATAGGCTTCGATGACCCGAGGGTCACGTTGCACTACCACCGGCACGTCCTCACAGATTTTTTCACCATAATCGAGCACCGCGACGCGGGTGCACAGGCCCATCACCAGTTTCACATCGTGCTCGATCAGCAGCACGGTCACCCCATCACGGCGGATGCCTTCAACCAGCACACGCAGGGCCTCGGTTTCCGTACCGTTCATGCCGGCCGCCGGTTCGTCGAGCGCCAGCAGCTTCGGTTCAGTTGCCAGCGCGCGGGCAATCTCCAGCCGCCGTTGGTCACCGTAGGAAAGATGTTTGGCGTAGTCGTGCGCCCGTTCGTGAATGCCGACGTAGTGCAGCAGTTCCTCGGCACGGCGGACGATCGCCGCTTCCTCCTGAAGCGTCGTCCGATTGCGGAAAATGGCGCCGAAGACGTTCGCGCGCGTACGCAAATGGCGGCCGACCATGACGTTTTCGATCGCCGTCATGTTGCCGAACAAGCGGATGTTCTGGAAAGTGCGGGCGATGCCCACCGCTGCCGCCTTATGCGGCGCGTCAGCGGCCAGGCGAGCGCCATCGAAGACGAAGTGGCCGCTTTCGTTCTTGTAGAGGCCGGTCAGGCAGTTGAAAAAAGTCGTCTTGCCGGCACCATTCGGGCCGATCAGTCCGTAGATATCACCGCGGCGGATGGTCAATGAAACATCGTGCAGTGCCTTGACGCCGCCGAAATGCTTGGCGACCGCATGGGCTTCGAGAAGGACGGCGTCAGTGCTCATGGTCATTCTGCCTTCTCGGCCAGTTCGCGTCGGCGTTGCGACGACGGCCACAGACCCGCTGGCCGGAAACGCATCACCAGCACCAGCGCCAGCCCGAAGACAAGCATGCGCAAGCTCTCGGGATCGAGGATCATGCGCCCGAAAATCATCTGCTGCAGCGGTTCGATGCCGTAACGCAGCGCTTCGGGCAGGGCGGTCAGCAACACCGCGCCGAGGATCTCCTCTGGAATGTGCCCCCGGCCGCCGAGAACGACCATCGCCAGGATGGTGATCGACTCCATCAGCGAAAAACTTTCCGGACTGACGAATCCCTGCATTGCCGAGAAAACGCCGCCGGCGATGCCGCCAAACGAAGCGCCCATGGCAAAAGCCAGCAGCTTGATGTTGCGCGTATTGATCCCGCAGGCCTTGGCCGCCACCTCGTCTTCGCGGATGGCTTGCCAGGCGCGACCGACCCGGGAATCCTGCAGGCGGATGTTGACAATGATGACCAGAATCGCCAGCGCGACGAGCAGAAAATAATATTTCTGCGGCCCGGTGATGTTCACGCCGAAAAGTTGACTG
>CAYRXO010000003.1:0-40717 GCA_964428215.1 uncultured Candidatus Accumulibacter sp.
GGAAGCGTGTTTTGGGGCCTGGATGGGGGAAGCGCCGTTCTCTTCTAGCCCGTTTAGCGCTAAAATTTCGCCCGTTCTCGGTGGAAAAGCACCGATTTTTACTGATGAGGGATATATGGCCACACATGATGACGAAGACGAATCGGCGGGCGTAATCGCCGGGGTACTGGGAGGGATAGCGCTGTGTGTCGTGGCGGTGATCTACGCCGGCGGCGGTCTGGTGCGCATGCCGCAGGCAGTGGCCGCTGTCGAAATTGCGCCAATCGGCGAACCTCTGGCCAAGGTTTATTTCGATGTCGGTCAGGCCAAGCTGCTCGACGCTGACCAGGAAGTCGTCGCCCGGACAATGGACGCCATGGCCGCCAAACCGAGCGCCATCGTGCTGCTTTCCGGTTTTCATGATCCGTCCGGCAATGCGCAGCAGAATGCCGTACTGGCGAAGCAGCGTGCCGAAGCCGTTCGCGATGCGCTGATCGCCGGCGGCGTCGATGCCAAGCGTATCAAGCTGCGCCGCCCGGAAACGACGCTGGGCAGCGGTTCGCTGCAGGAAGGACGCCGCGTCGAGATTCGCGTGCAGTGAGTCCGTTTTGGCGAACAGCAAAGCGGGCCGTGGCCCGCTTTTTTTATGCCGGATGCCGCCGTCAGACGAGAAATGCTTCGACCAGCCGCGCCAGCCTGTCGTCGAGGTCGCCGGCCGGCGCATTGAGCATTTTCGGGCGCAAGGTGTTGTTCAGCCAGGTGATTTGCCGTTTCGCCAACTGACGGGTGGCGACAATGCCGCGCTCGCGCAGTTCGTGGCGTGGTGCGCTGCCGTCGAGGACGGCGTAGACCTGCCGGTAGCCGACACAGCGCATCGACGGCAGCGCGGCGTGCAGGCGGTAAGTCTGGCGCAAGTGAACGACTTCGTCTTCGAGACCGGCGGCGAGCATGGCATCGAAACGCGTCGCGATCCGCTGATGCAGTAGCGAGCGGTCGGCGAGCGATAGGCCGAGTCGCAGGAAGCGGTATGCCGGCGGTGCGGCGTTTTCAGCGGCGAGCAGCGTCGACAGGGGTTGCCCACTGATCCGCCAGACTTCGAGCGCGCGCTGGATGCGTTGCGCGTCGGTCTCCGCCAGCCGTGCGGCGGTCAGCGGGTCGATGCGTGCCAGTTCGGCGTGCAGCGCCGGCCAGCCGCGCACAGCGGCTTCATCGTCAATCGCCGCGCGTAGCGTCGGGTCGGCGGGCGGCAGATCGACCAGCCCTTCGAGCAGGGCCTTGAAGTAGAGCATCGTTCCGCCGACCAGCAGGGGCACGTGGCCGCGCGCGACGATGCCGGCCATTACCGCACGCGCGTCGACGCAGAAGCGGGCGGCGGAATAGCTCTGTTCGGGGTCGATCAGGTCGATCAGGTGATGCGGAAACTCGGCCAGCGTCGCGGCGTCCGGTTTGGCGGTGCCGATGTTCATCGCCTGGAAGACCTGCGCCGAATCGACGCTGACCAGTTCGACCGGAAAACGGCGCGCCAGCGCCAGCGCGGCGGCGGTCTTGCCGCTGGCGGTCGGCCCCATCAGCAGAATCGCCGGCGGCAGCGGGCGATCGTTCATCGGCCGCGCAGAAAATGGCGGTCGAGATCGGCGAGAGTCAGGCTCAGCCAGGTCGGCCGGCCGTGATTACAGTGGTCGGCGCGTTCCGTCGCTTCCATCTGGCGCAGCAGCGCGTCCATTTCCGGCAGTGACAGCCGACGCTGAGCGCGCACGGCGCCCTGGCAGGCGAGATTGGCGAGCAGTTCGTTGCGGCGGGCGGTGAGCAGTTCGCTGAGCGAGTGTTCGCGCAATTCGGCGAGCACGGCGCGCGCCAGCGCCGTCGGGTCGGCGGCCTGCAGCAACGCCGGGACGCTGCGCACCGCCAGTTGCCGCGGACCGAGCGTTGCCACTTCGAAGCCGAGCCGTTGCAGTGCGGTGGCATGTTCCTCGGCGGTGGCGATGTCGATTTCGTCGGCGGTGAATACCGCGGGGATCAGCAGCCGTTGCGCCGCCAGCGGCGCGTCGCCGAGTGCCTGCTTGAGCTTTTCGTAGAGGATGCGCTCGTGTGCGGCGTGCATATCGACGACGATCAGCCCCTGCACATTCTGCGCCAGGATGTAGATGCCGTGTATCTGGCCGATGGCGTAGCCGAGTGGCGGTGAGGCAGGACGTTCCACCTGCGCGGTGTCGACTTCCGCCGGAGGTGGGCTAGCGGCCAGCGATATGGACGTGCTGACCTCGATGGGAGCGCTGATTGCTGTCCGCGCCGCGTCGGCGAAAGCCAGATAGCGCGCGTCGTCGAGCCGCTCGCCGATTTGCAGCGGCGCTTGATACGCCTGGCGCCCGTAGTCGTTCGGCGCGGATTTCTCTTGCGCGCCGCTGTCGGTCGGGCGAAACGATCCCCATTCCCTCGCCGGTCGGCGTGAGGTTGGCAACGACTTGCCGTCGTCGGCCGATAGCGGCTCATTGAGCGTTCTGCCGAGCGCCTGTTGCACGGCGTGGAAGACGAACTGATGCACCGGGCGCGAATCGCGGAAGCGGACTTCGGTTTTCTGCGGATGGACATTGACGTCCACCGCCGCCGGATCGATGCTGAGGAACAGGCAATAAGCGGGATAGCGGCTGCCGTGCAGCAGGTCGTCGTAAGCCTGGCGCAGCGCGTGTGCCAACAGCTTGTCACGCACGAAACGGCCGTTGACGTAGCAGTATTGCGCGTCGCCGCGCGCCCGCGAGTACGCCGGCAGCGCCAGTTGTCCGCAGAGACGCAAGGAACCGGCCTGCACGTCGATCGGCCGCGCCTGCGCCAGAAAATCGTCGCCGAGCAGCGCGCCGGCACGCGCCGCGACGTCGGCGCGCGGCAGATGCAGCGTGGCGCGCCCGTTGTGCGTCAGGGTGAAGGCGACGTCGGGATGCGCCAGGGCGATGCGCTTCAACGCCTCGCTGCATTGCGCGAACTCGGTGCTTTCGCTTTTCAGGAATTTGCGGCGTGCCGGCGTGTTGTAATAGAGGTCGCGCATTTCGACGACCGTACCGCCGGACAACGCCGCCGGTTCCGGCTGTGCGCCAGCCTCGCCTTCCAGCCGCCAGGCGTGCGGCGTGTCGGCTTGCCGGCTGGTCAGCGAAAGATGGGCGACGGCGGCGATCGACGCCAGCGCTTCGCCGCGGAAACCGAGCGTGCCGACGCGTTCCAGGTCGTCGAGCGTGGCGATTTTCGACGTCGCGTGCCGGGTGAGCGCCAGCGCCAGTTGCTCGCGGGCGATGCCGCGGCCGTCGTCGCTGACGCGGATCAGCTTGACGCCGCCTTCCTCGAGCTGCACGCGGATCGACGAACTGCCGGCGTCGAGCGCGTTTTCGAGCAGTTCCTTGACGACCGACGCCGGGCGTTCGACGACTTCACCGGCGGCGATCTGGCTGATCAGCCGGTCGGAGAGCAACAGGATGATTTCGGGCATGCGGCGATTATACCGGCCGCCTTCCGGTAGAATCGCGGCTTGTCGTCCGCCGTTGCCCGCCCATGGAACTCCTCAGCAGTTTTTTCGACATCGTCCTGCATCTCGACAAACACTTGGTGCTGCTCGTCGAGCAATACGGGACCTGGGTGTACGCCATCCTCTTCGTGATCATTTTCAGCGAGACCGGCCTGGTGGTGACGCCGTTCCTGCCCGGCGATTCGCTGCTCTTCGTCGCCGGCGCGGTCGCCGCACTCGGCGGCATGGACATCGGCATCCTGCTCGCCGTTTTGTGCGCGGCGGCGGTGCTCGGCAACATGGTCAATTACCAGATCGGCCGCCTCATCGGGCCACGCGTCTTCCACTGGGAAAACTCGCGTTTTTTCAACAAGGCGGCGCTCGAAAAGACGCAGGCCTTTTATGAACGGCACGGCGGCAAGACGCTGGTCATTTCGCGCTTTCTGCCGCTTTTCCGTACCTTTGCGCCGTTCGTCGCCGGGGTCGGACGCATGGCTTACGGCCGCTTCACATTCTTCAACCTGATCGGCGGCTGCGGCTGGGCGCTGTCGCTGACGCTCGCCGGTTACTGGTTCGGCAACATCGCCTGGGTGAAGCAGAACCTGACGACGGTGATCCTGGCGATCATCGTCGTTTCGCTGCTGCCGGTGATCGTCGGCTGGTGGCGGCAACGCCAGGAGGCCCGCGGATGACGACGATCGAGGCTGTCGTATTGATTTCCGGCCGGGGCAGCAATCTGTCGGCGCTGCTCGCCGCCGCCGACGCCGGCCAACTCGGGGCGCGCATCGTCGGCGTGATCAGCAACCGTCCCGGCGCGCTCGGGCTGCAAAACGCGGCGGCGCGCGGCATCGCCACGCATGTCGTCGATCATCGCCAGTTCGCCGACCGCGCGCAGTTCGACGCCGCGCTGGCCGAAGCGATCGACGCCTTCGCTCCGCAACTGGTGATTCTCGCCGGCTTCATGCGCATTCTCGGCGAAACCTTCGTCCGCCATTACCAGGGTCGCCTGCTGAACATCCACCCTTCCCTGCTGCCGGCTTATCCCGGCCTGGATACGCATCGCCGGGCGCTGGCCGACGGCGTGCGCATCCACGGCTGCACGGTGCATTTCGTCACCCCGGCGCTCGATCACGGGCCGGTGATCATCCAGGCGGCGGTGCCGGTGCTCGACGACGACGACGAGGCGACGCTGGCAGCGCGCGTTCTGGCGCAGGAACATCGCATTTACCCGCAGGCGGTGCGCTGGTTTGCCGAAGGGCGTTTGCAGTTGCAGGATGCGCGCGTGCGGCTGCAGGCGGCGCAGGATGACACAGCGGCGCTGATCGCGCCCTCGCCGAGCGGCAGGCGGTGACATAGTCGATGCCTGTCGAGCGCAATGGCCGCTACGGGTGAACGCCGACGTAGCCGATTGATGCACAAGCCCTGAGGACTGACGATGCCAGTGTTATTGATTCTTGCCTTTGCCGCCTCGCTGGGTATCCACGGCATGGTCCTCTTCGGTCCCGATTACGAATTGCCCGGCCCCAGCGATCCGCCACCCCTGCACGCCGAGTTGAAACCCTTGCCGAAAGCGAAAGCGCACGAAGAAGCGGCCCATCCGCCGACGCAAGCCGCCGCCGCCAGCGAACACAAGGCGCCGCCGGCGAAGAAACCGGCCGGCAAGACGGTCCGCGCCGCGCGGACGACCGTCGCGCACGCGCCGGCGTCGCCGGTATCCGTTCCCGAAGCGGCGTCGGCCGACGCCGTGCCGGCGGCGGCGAAGCCAGCCGACGCTCCGCCCGCCGAAACGGCATCAGCCGCGGCGGTGCGGCCGATGCCGGCTACCGGCCGCATCCGCTATCGCGTCGATCGCGGCGACCAGGGCTTCCAGGTTGGCCTGTCGGTCAATGACTGGCAGGTGGTCGACGGCGCCTACCGCATCACCTCGGTCACCGAGACCACCGGTCTGGTCGGCATGCTGCGCCCGTTGCGCATCGAATACGAAAGCCGCGGCCATACCAGTGCCGACGGCTTGGTTCCCGATCAGTTCATCGTCCGCCAGAATGGCCAGCCGACCGAAAACGGCGCCGAGTTCGACTGGGCGCAGAAACAGTTGAAAATGGGCAATCGCCCGCTCGAGACCTTGCAAGCGGGATCGCAGGACGTGCTGTCGCTGCCCTACCACCTGGGAATGCTCGCCGACCCGGCGCGCGTCGGCCACATCGCCATCACCACCGGCAAGAAATACGGGCAGTTCCGGCTGGAAGTGGTCGGCGAAGAAGAAATCAGCGTTCCCGCCGGCACCTTCCATGCGCTGCACCTGCGCGTGCCGGGCGTGGCGCAGACCGAAGTCTGGCTGGCGCGCGACGCGGCGCAACTGCCGGTGAAGGTGCAGCACGTCGATGGCAAGGGCAATACCTTGGTGCTGGTGGCGATGAGCATCGAATCGGGAAGTGCGCCATGACGTCGCCGGGCCAGCCGACCCTCAGCGGCGTCTGTTCACCGGCGGTCTTCCGCCACGCCGAAGTGCTGCTCGCCGAGCTGCTGCGCTCGCCGTATCCGGCGGACAAGGTCGTCGCCGGCTACTTCAGGCAGCATCGCCAGCTCGGCCACGCCGAACGCGGTTTTGTCGCCGAAGCAGCCTTCGCCGTGCTGCGCCGCAAGCGTTCGTTGAGAGCGCGTTGCGCGGCGGATGCCACTTCGCGCCGCTTGCTGCTCGCCTGGCTGGCGTGTACGCAGGGACTCAACCTGCGGCAACTGGCGCCGCTGCTCAGCGAAAGCGAGCGCAAATGGCTGGCTGAGGCCAAGGCGGTGCCTATCGCTGACCTGACACCAGCGGTGCGGCTCGACCTGCCGGACTGGCTGTTCGACGCGCTCAGCCAGCAGTTCCCGGCCGGGGAAATCGAAACACTGGCCAACGCGCTCAATCAGCCGGCGCCGCTCGACCTGCGCGTCAATCCCTTGAAGAACGACCGGCCGACGCTGCTCGTCCGCCTGCAGGCCGACGGTCTGGCGGCCCAGCCTTGCGTCTACTCGCCGCTCGGTATCCGACTCACCGACAAACCGGCGCTGGCGCGTCATCCCTTGTTCCTCGAGGGGCATTTCGAAGTGCAGGACGAAGGCAGCCAGTTGCTCGCTTACCTGCTGCAGCCGAAACGCGGCGAAATGGTCGCCGATTTCTGCGCCGGTGCCGGCGGAAAAACGCTGCTGCTCGGCGCGCTGATGCGCTCGCAAGGGCGGCTGTATGCCCTCGACGTCAATGAAAAGCGGCTGGCGCGACTGAAACCGCGCTTGGCGCGTTCGGGGTTGTCGAACGTCAACCCGGTACGCATCGATTCCGAGCGCGACGGCAAAATCCGTCGTCTGGCCGGCAAATTCAATCGCGTGCTGGTTGACGCGCCGTGTTCCGGACTCGGCACCTTGCGCCGCAATCCCGATCTGAAATGGCGGCAGACGCCGGCCAGCGTCGACGAACTGGTCGTCAAGCAGGCGGCGATCCTCGCCGCCGCGGCGACTCTGCTCAAACCCGGTGGCCGGCTGGTCTACGCCACCTGCAGCCTGCTGGACGCCGAAAACGACACCATCGTCGATGCCTTTCTCGCCGCACAGCCGGACTTCGTCGTCCGTTCGGCCGAGGCGGTGCTGGCCGCGCAGGCGATCGTCATCGACTGCGGCGAACGCCTGCGCTTGTCGCCGCACCGGCACGGAACCGATGCCTTTTACGCCGCGATCCTCGAAAGACGATGAACTCCCTCGACGAAAAGGTGCTGTTCGCCCTGCTGCTCGACCTGTGGAAGGACATCAGCGACCCCGCGTTTTATTGGCAACTGCTGGCACTGGCCGTCAGCCTACTGCTGGCCTGGCTGCTGGCGCGCTATGGACGGCGGCATGAACTGGCGCAAGTCAGCGACGGGCACGGTGCCTGGCGCGCTTTCGGCACCGGCAGCCTGCGGCGGCTTTTCTTTCCGCTGCTGGCGCTGTTGCTGGTGCTGATCGTGCGCAAAGTGTTCAAAGTCTGGCACCTCGCGCCGGTCAGCCTGCTCGATGTCGCCGTGCCATTGATGACCTCGATGGCGCTGGTGCGCGTCGTCATCTATTTTCTGCGCTACGCCTTTTCGCCGAGCGGCTGGCTGGTCAGCTCCGAACGCTTCGTATCCACGCTCATCTGGCTCGGTCTGGCGCTGCACCTCAGCGGTCTCGCCGAACCGCTGATCGAACTGCTCGAGCAGGTGACGTTGCATATCGGCAAACAGAAGCTCGACCTGTGGACGCTGCTCAACGGGCTGGTGACGGTCATCGCCACCGTTATCATCGCCCTGTGGCTGTCCGGCTTGATCGAAAAGCGGCTGCTGCACAGCGAGACGATCGACGCCAATCTGCGCGTCGTCCTCGGCCGGCTGGTCAAGGCGCTCCTGTCAGTCGTCGCGCTGCTGGTCAGCCTGTCGCTGGTCGGCATCGACATCACCGCCCTGTCGGTCTTCAGCGGCGCGCTCGCCGTCGGTCTCGGCCTCGGTTTGCAGAAAATCGCCAGCAACTACGTCAGCGGCTTCATTTTGCTGCTCGACCGCTCGATCCGCATCGGCAACGTTATCGCCGTCGACCCGGCGACCAGCGGCGTCGTCAGCCAGATCACCGTCCGCTACACCGTCGTGCGCACCCTGGCCGGCGTCGAAGTGATCATTCCCAACGAATACCTGGTGTCGAACATCATCCGCAACGAATCGTTCTCCGACAGCCGTGTGCGCGTGCTCGTCTCGCTGCAGGTCGCCTACGGCAGCGATCTCGAACTGGCAATGCGGTTGATGGAAAGCGCCGCCGCCGAACAGCCGCGAGTGCTGACCGACCCCGCGCCGCAGGTGCTGCTCACCGCGTTCGCCGACAGTGGCATCAATCTCGACTTGAATTTCTGGATCGGCGACCCGCAAACCGGCACCGGCGGCGTCCGTTCGGCGATCAACCTGGCGATCTGGCGCGCATTCCAGGCGCACAGCATCGAAATTCCCTTCCCGCAGCGCGAAGTGCGCCTGCTCGGCGCTTCTTCCCCGGCACCTGCCAGCGAACAGCGCACGGCCGCAGGTTGAGCCGATGACCACCATCGAGGTCGACGGCGTCGTTCTCGAATATCGGCTGCTGCCGGCGCGCCGCAGCGGACTGCCAACGCTGGTCCTCTTGCACGAGGGCCTGGGCAGCGTCGCGATGTGGCGCGATTTTCCCGCTGCCGTCGCGTCGGCCACCGGCTGCCGGACGCTGCTCTGGTCGCGCCAGGGCTACGGCTGGTCGAGTCCCTTGTCGGTGCCGCGCACGGCGCGTTATCTGCACGACGAGGCGCTGCGGCACTTGCCGCGCCTGCTGGTGGCGCTCGATATCCGCCGGCCGCTGCTCGTCGGGCACAGCGATGGCGGATCGATCGCGCTGATCCACGCCGCGGCTTTTCCTGAGGATATCGCGGCGGCCGTGGTGCTGGCACCGCACGAATTCGTCGAAGACAAGGCGCTGGTCGGCATCCGCCGCGCCGGCGAACATTTCGCCAGTAGCGACTGGGCGCTGCGGCTGGCGCGTTACCACCGCGACCCGTCAGCCGTGTTTTACGCCTGGCACGATACTTGGCTGTCGGCGGAATTCCGTTCCTGGCAGATTCTCGATTGCCTGCCGGCGATCCACTGCCCGATCCTGGCGATTCAGGGGGAAGACGACGAATATGGGACGATGCGGCAGATCGACTGCATCGCCGAGGCCTCGCCCGACGTCGAATTGCTCAAACTGCCTGATTGCCGGCATTCACCGCAACGCGATCAGCCGGCGGCGGTCTGTGCGGCGATCGCTCGATTCGTTGAGCGGCGGCTGCGGTGTTGATATTGCTCGGGTGCACGGTGTTTTTTCCGCGAAAATCGATGCTGCCGAAGTTGACGTGATTGGCGTCTGACGGTCGATCTGGTCACAGATGAAATTGGTGTTCCGGTGTGGCTTGGGTAGCGAGGACACTGCAATCGGACAGATTCCAAGGGCGGGAAATGTTGTAATTGAAGACTTGGCCCTTTTGTTGCACGCACTTGATCGAGCAGGCGCAGCTTGGCGATGCCTACTCCTGTTGTGCTGGTTTTATATTGTCGATCGGGAGGTGTATTTTTGGCGGGAGAAGGGGTTTTCATCCGCAGAGGGCGTATGAAAATCAGTTGGGTAAATCCAATGGCACGTAGTATACGTCTCATGTCGGGATGTTTACACCAAAAGCGCTACTCGTTACGATTTTTATATGCACCAATTTTGGTGGCTACTACACGTTGCCCGAGAAAGGCGGCTGCGCTGACGGACGCCATGCCAAGTTGGTTGGTCGCATGAAGCGGTGGGCTGTATAAAGCGTCGAAAATCTGGTAAATAGCGAAGTGTTTTCTAGGCGTGTGTATGACGCGAGCGTTCATACACACGCCTAGAAAACACTTCGGAAGGATAAGCCGATGTGGGCGAGGGGGCGGTTCCGTGAAGTAGGCCAACGATTCGGCGAGATCCCCGCCGCCTTTCCCGTTCAACACGTCGTTCGAGCACACTCGTCGCCCTTCGGGCGCCAAGGTGCTCAACTCCAACGTTAGGCGCCACAAACAGGGCACGCCGAGCATGCTGAACCAGGAAGTCCGCGCTACCGCCGAGCGAAGCGTTCTTTGCTGGATGGCCACGGTTGGTACATCGGGCGAACCGAACGTATCTCCCAAGGAGGTTTGGGCCATCGCCGATGATCAACACATCGTCGTCGCAAACATCGCATCGCCGCAGACTGCGCGGAACATCATCGCTACGGGCAAGGCCTGCGTGAGCTTTATCGACGTTTTTGTCCAGAAGGGCTTCAAGGTCGTCGGGCCGTGTCGCAACATCGACCGAGCAGCACATGACTTCAATCGCTTTGCGGCGCCGCTGCTCAAGATAGCAGAGCCGCGCTTTCCGGTGCGGAGCGTCTTCGTGCTCACTGCAGCCAGCGTGCAAGCCATCGTCGCCCCAAGCTATCGCCTCTACCCTTCCGAGACGACAGAAGCAACACAACAAGAATCCGCCATGCGCACATATGGCGTTCAAGCCAAAAACCGTGGCGCCTAACCCTTCGCTGCAGTGGACACGCAACGGCTTGGCCCCGTTCGCGTCCGGCAATGGCCTGCGGCCATTGTTGCCCGGTCGCGCCCTGGGCCAAGCCGTTGCGTGCCACTGAGCTCAAACGTTATGCATATGGAGAAGCACATGAGCAATGATCAGCACAAGACCCTACTTGCAGCCGCCGACTTCTTCAATCAATCAGCGCGAAAGCTGCTCACTATTGATGGTCGCCTTCACGCCGAAACACTGATCGCGTCCGTGGCACGAATGGCCGGGTCAATGATGTACAGAAGCTTCAACTTCGATAAAGCCATTGAGCCCGGAACCGCGGTCTTCTCGGACCAAGCAAATATTCATGGTCCCAAGCTCATGAACATCATGTTCGCCACGCTGCAACAACTTGGGGATAAGGTCGGCCAAGACAATCTAAACACCGAATACGCGTCGGCGAAGTATTCGCAACTTACGTTTAGAGAGTCGCACAACCGGCTCGCACCGTTCTTTCTCAAGTATTGCGAGGTGACCCCAATGGCGCTTCAAGATGCCGCTTTGGGGGCAGCCGTCGCTACGGGAATTCTCGTTCACGATTGTCGTGAGGTACTGTCCGCTGACAAAGGAAGCGCCATTGCCGTGTACGGCTTTGTAGAAGGCACAAAGACAGCAGCATTTCCTTTAGCTTCAGGCGCGAACCCGTCGCCGACGTCCACTGCTTCGCCAGAAAAGAAGAAGCCGTGGTACAAGGTGTGGTGACATATGCCTAACGATTAAGGTTAGATCGTGATCGCGAAGCGAGCTACGATGTGAACCGGTTGTTGACAAGCCCGGTTCCGGGTTCCCTGCAAATAGCTTTTTGACGCCCTGCCCGAAGGTGGGCGGGTGGCCCGATTCGGTGATCGGGCGGCGCCGACATCAGTCATCAAAGCGGGCTGATCCGGCAAATCAGGGCGCCAATATCCCGTTTTCCGGCATTTTCAGGCCGAGCGCCGCTGCGGCACCGGGCGGTGCTCCGTCTTTCCAGTGGGCGTGGCTTACCCGGCCGTCTCCGCCCTCTGCGCCAAACTTCGTCGCTTGACCTCGCTGGCCGGAATCCGCCGCCGGATGACCGGCATCGGCGTGCCGCCGCAAGGGCAGGGAAACGCCGGCCGGGGTTTGTCCGGCGGCGATGGGCGCGGCGCGATCTTGAACACGAGGTGCAGCAAGGCGATCAGGCTTTTGCGGTTGGGATGCAGGAAGCCGTCAGAAAAAGGGGCCAGGCTCAATTTATGATACAGAGCAGCACCTCAATGCCGAGCAACCTGAGTCTTCTTTAATTTTCTTGGAATTCATGATGCCGCTGCAGAACCGTGTCGACCCATGGGGACAACTTCATGCCCACCCATCAAAAGCATCTACCAGAATGGGAAACCGCGGGATATCGCACGACGGCCACAACCAAATTGTCCGCCCCTGGGCACATAAAGGCTGGGTCTGCTGTCTGACATCTTTCAAAGGCATCAAGCACCCCAAGCCATTTTCAGCAGGGAATTACTCCGAACCCTTTTTTTGGATGAAGCCACTGCCTTCTCTGCGGGACATCGACCATGCTTGTATTGCCAGAGAGATCGCAGCAACTCGTTCCGGGATGCATGGCTACGAGCCAATGTTGCCAATTCGGATGAATTTGGCAACTTCCGGATGCCACAAATAGACAAGATATTGCACGCGGAACGTGCGGTCCGTGGTGGTGGCAAAGTGACCTTTGAGGCGCCGATTGCTGAGATCCCGGTTGGAGCGATGTTCGCCGTTGATGGATCTGCCTATCTGCTATCTCCCCGAGGAATTCTGCCTTGGTCTTTCGATGGCTATGGCACCCCACAAACAATGAACAGCGAAACAGTCGTGCAGGTACTTACGCCACGATCTATCGATCGGTTTTTCAGTGCTGGCTTTGTTCCTTTAATGCATACATCGGCTGCACTATGAAACCACTGGCAACTCATCCCACCGCGTCCTGTAACGTGGCGACCGATTTCCGGCACACATGGCCCAACGCTGCGCCACGCCGCTCGCTCCAGAACGCAAAGTTCCCCGGCCGAAAAGTAGTAAAAGGGGCCTAGGTGTCGCAGGGCGTATCGATATCCTCGCTGCCAACTTGTCGATTCCAGCACCGTCGATTGCTACGACGGAGGCTTCGGAAGATGAGTGGAACGACACTTTTTCCGCCTTCAGGCATTGGTGTCCGATCGCCGGTCTGGTCGCAGATGAAACCGACGTTCCCGGCGCTGCCCGAGTGGCGACGGCACCTCAATCGGATAGATTCGAAAGGCAAAGAAGGTTGCAATTCAAGACCTGACCCTTATTTTATTACACGAACCCTCTTTACGGAGGTGAAATCACTTTGCATCCAGCTCGTTTCCACACCTTTCTCCGCGTGGCGGATTCGTCCAACAACCTGTTTCCCCTGGCACAAATGCGTTATAGTCGGCCGCGTCTCATCATCTCATCATTACGCCCAGACAATGACCTACGTTGTTACCGAGAACTGTATCAAGTGCAAATTCACCGACTGCGTCGATGTGTGCCCGGTGGATTGTTTTCATGAAGGCCCGAACTTCCTGGCCATTGATCCCGATGAATGCATCGATTGCACCTTGTGTGTCCCGGAATGTCCGGCCGGCGCGATTTTCGCCGAAGACGATGTGCCGGAATCGCAACGACGCTTCATCGCGCTCAATGCCGAGCTGGTGAAGCAGTGGCCGATCATCTCCGAACGCAAGGATCCCCCCGCGGATGCCGAGGAGTGGAATAATCAGCCGGACAAGCTGAAGTATCTGCAGCGTTAGGGAAGCGCTGATTAAATCGATTTTCGCCCCAAGATGGCAGCCTAACCCATTGGTTGTACTGATGTCGAAATTTTGTAACACGATTTAATCAGCACTTCCTTAGCGTTTTCTTGCGCTATCGCTGGGCAGCATGCTACGAAGCAGTTGTTTGATGTCGCGGACGCTTGGCGCCCAGAAGTTCAATTTGCGCAATCATTACACCGCTGCTTAAGATGGTGTTTCTATAGATATAAACACGTAGAAATGTAAATAGAAAAGCCTTGTCCATTCCCTCTAACCCTGAACCCTCTTCCCACAAGGGTGCGGGTGACAAGTGGGTCGCTTGGCGACTTTCCGGAAATAAGCGTTCAAGGAGGAGATGCTGTGGAAAAAGTCTGGCTGAAAAGTTACCAGGAGGGGGTGCCTGCCGAAATCGATCTGCATCAGTATCGTTCGCTCGGCGAAATGGTGGCGCAGAGCGTCGCCAAGTTCCGCGAACGGCCAGCGTACATCAATATGGGCGTGCAGATCACTTACGGACAACTTGACAAGCTGTCCCGCGATTTCGCCGCCTATCTGCAACAAGTGCTCAAACTGCCGAAGGGAGCACGACTTGCAGTGATGATGCCCAATATTCTGCAATATCCGATTGCCATTCTCGGGGCATTGCGCGCCGGTTATGTGGTGGTCAATGTCAATCCGCTGTATACCCCGCGCGAACTCGAGCATCAATTGCGCGATTCGGGTGCCGAGGTGATCGTGATTCTGGAAAATTTCGCGACCACGCTGGAACAGATCCTGGCCAAAACACCGGTCAAACAGGTGATCATGGCCCGACTTGGCGACATGCTCGGTTTCCCGAAGGGGGCGGTGGTCAATTTCGTCGTCAAATACATCAAAAAACTGGTGCCGGCAGCGCATCTACCTGGGGCGATCAATTTCCGTGCGGCATTGGGCAAGGGGGCGGCCGAAGAACTGACGCCAGTCGCGGTAGGACACGACGACTTGGCTTTTCTGCAATACACCGGCGGCACGACCGGCGTTGCCAAAGGGGCGATGTTGTTGCACCGCAATATTCTCGCCAATTTGGCGCAGGCGCATGCCTGGATTCGTCCCGGCGTGGGCGAAGAAAACAATCTGATCGTCACGGCCCTGCCGCTGTATCACATCTTTGCCCTGACAGCCAATTGTTTCACTTTCCTGAAAATCGGTGCGACCAATCTGTTGATCACCAACCCGCGCGACATTCCCGGGCTGGTGGCCGAAATGGCTAAATACCCGTTCACCGCGCTGACCGGCGTCAATACGCTTTTTAACGCCATGCTCAACAACGAGGCCTTCTGCGCACTCGATTTCAGTCACTTGAAAGTTACCTTGGGTGGCGGAATGGCTGTGCAACGCGCCGTGGCCGAGAAATGGAAAAAAGTCACCGGCAAGCCGTTGATCGAAGCGTACGGGTTGACGGAGACATCGCCCGCGGTGGTCATCAATCCGCTCGACATTTCTGAATACACCGGCGCGATCGGTTTGCCGATTTCATCGACCGAGGTCGCGCTACGCGATGATGCCGGACGCGACGTTCTCGTTGGCGAGCGCGGCGAATTGTGCGTGCGTGGCCCACAGGTCATGCATGGTTATTACAACCGCCCGGACGAAACTGCCAAGGTGATGACCGCCGACGGTTTTCTGATGACCGGCGATATCGCGGTGATGGACGAACGCGGATTCGTTCGCATCGTCGATCGCAAAAAGGACATGATTCTGGTTTCGGGCTTCAACGTCTACCCGAACGAAGTCGAAGACGTCGTCGCCCACCACCCGGGCGTGCTGGAAGTGGCCGCCATCGGCGTACCGCATGAGAAATCCGGTGAAGCGGTGAAAATTTTCGTGGTCAGGAAAGATCCGGCACTGACACCGGAAACGTTGATCGCCCATTGCCGCGAGCACCTGACCGGTTACAAGGTGCCGAGCGCAGTTGAATTTCGCAATGAATTGCCGAAAACGAACGTCGGCAAAATTCTTCGCCGCGAATTGCGCGACGAATCCCTGCAAGCAAAGCCGTAATCGAACCCCGGTCGGCGACGAAACAGGGCGTTGCCGGCCTGCTTACTTGCCAGGAAGGCTGTTTGACTTGCCGGCGTACTGTTGAAGAAACTCGGTGCTCACCGGGTGCTGGTTGCGGGAGGCGAAAAACAAGGGCGTATTGCCGTCCTTGTCCTTGATCTGCGGATCGGCTCCGTGTTCGATCAGGCTTCGCGCAACTTTTGGCTGACCGGTCGCCGCCGCCAGATGCAGCGGTGTCTGTCCGATATCACTTTTGGCATTGACCGCCGCCTCGTTGTCGAGCAGCAGCTCGACTTCCTGCCGGTTAACGGCGAGCACAGCCGCATGCAGCGGTGTCATGCCGACACGGTCTCTGGCTTCAATGTTCGCCCCCCGGGCGAGCAACAACTCGCTGGCTTTGGTGCGGCCATAGAATGCGGACATGTGCAGCGGCGTCCGGCCGAGTGCGTCAGTCACGTTGATGCCCGCTCCCGAATCGAGCAAGCGCCGGATTTCTGGCAAGTTGCCGCGCATCGCCGCCAACGCCAGCGGCGACGCGGCGGTCGGCACATCGTCGGCCGGCGTGCTTGCCACAGCAGCTGGCGGCGTTTTGCTGGACGATCCGCTTTCGCCGCAAGCCGTGATAGCCAGGACCAGGACGATCGCCAACCCGGGCGCCATGAAGTAGCGTCTTTTCACTGGCGACATCCTTCTGACGCTGGATTGCAAGTGTTGATCAATTATCGAATTCATGTTTCTGTCAGCCGGATCGACGAAACGACAGCGCTCGATTTCAAACCGTCGATAAGCCGATCCATGCGCACCATCCGAACATCACCGACGATTCGAAAATCAAGTAACGCCTCGGCGGAGAAAGCGTGTACTCTGCACGCGGCGTTTCTCTCCGCGGATATTATCATTGCTGCCGGCTGGACACGTTTTCTCTGCTGTGATGATCGTCTTGAGTTAAGGAAAAATCGATGTTGATGCGTTCTGATCGTAGCGTTCTATTGTTGATCGATCTGCAGGAGCGTCTGCAACCAGTCATCGACAACGCCAGTCAGGTGCTCGAGGCCTGCATCTGGCTGACCCGGGTTGCGCAGCAACTGCATGTGCCGATCATCTGCACCGAACAATATCCGCGTGGTTTGGGGAAGACGATGCCCGCATTGCGTGATTTGTTACCTGCGACGGCCATGGTCGAGAAAATCCACTTTTCGGCGGTTCCGGACCAGCAGATTTTTCAGTTACCCGGCGGCGATCGCCAACAATTCATTGTCGCCGGCACCGAATCGCACGTTTGCGTGCAGCAGACTGTGCTCGACCTGCTCGAGGCTGGACGACAAGTCTTCGTTGTTGAAGAAGCGGTCGGTTCGCGTCGCGTCCTCGACAAGGAGCTGAGTCTGGCGCGCATGCGCCAGAATGGCGCAACGATCGTCTCGCGGGAAATGGTCGTTTTCGAGTGGCTGCGCCAAGCCGGTACGGAGCCGTTCCGTGCGATCAGCCGCGATTTCATACGCTGAGCCATCCCGTATCGATCGCAGTCCGGGCGACATCGGGCTTGCCAAGCAGGGGCCATGTCCTTGCTTCCCGTCTTTTTGCAAGAAATTTAGCGGGAACGATGAGCGCAACAGTCAATACGCCAGCGAATCGTACGCCCGCCGGCTGCCCTGGATCTCGACGCTGACCTGGTTCGGTGCGCAGATGGCGATCTCGCCGGCACGGCTCAACCATCCTTGACGGACGCAGTATTGGCGCGGTCCGGGGTCGGCGGCGACGCGCACGCGCTGCTTTTCGATGACGACAGTGGTCGTCCCGAGCGGACCGTGAACTTCGAGACGTCGGTCGTGCGTCAGGCTCAACTCGGAATATATCTCGCCGCCACGTTTGATGATCACCTTGTCCGGGATGCCTGCCCGCCAGGCCAGCGGCCAGGCAGCGGCACAGAGGGAAACAGCGAGAATGACGATCAGCCAGTCGCCGGGCTTGAACAGCCCGAGCCAGCTCAGCACGGAACGTCGCCGGAGGTGGCCATTTCAGGCCGCAATTCGCGGTGGCGCACCAGTACCCGTGCGCAGGAACGGAATTCGCACCCCAGTACTTCGGCGAAGTAGACCGAGCGATGTTGACCGCCGGTACAGCCGATGCCGACCGTCAGATAGTTGCGGCTGTCGCGCACGTAACAGGGCAGCCAGGTGCCGATGAATCGGGCAACGTCCTCGCGCATGCGCAGAACGTCCGGCTCGGCTTCGAGGAAGGCGATCACCGGCTCGTCGCGTCCGGTCAACGGGCGCAAGACCGGGTCGTAATGCGGATTGGGCAGGCAGCGGACGTCGAAAACCAGATCGGCATCGAGCGGGATGCCGTTCTTGAAACCGAAGGATTCGAAGAGCAGCGTCAATCCCTGATTGGGGTCATCGACGATGTCGGCGGCGACGAACTGGCGTACCCATTCGCGCAGCACGCTGGCTTTGACGCCGCTGGTATCCATGTGGTGGCCAAGCGCCGACAGCCCGGCGAGGCGTTCGCGCTCCTCGGCGATCGCTTCGGTCAGTGTCAGTTTGTCGCTGGCCAGCGGATGACGGCGGCGGGTCTCTGAATAGCGTTTGATCAGCGTCGCGTCCTGCGCGTCGAGAAAAAGGAATTTCAATTCCAGCTCGTTGGCGCGCAAGGCATCAAGCTGCATCGGCAGCATCGCCACGCTGTTGCCACCACGGATGTCGATGACCACGCCGACCTTGTCATACCCCTGCAGGTCGAGTTGCCCGACCAGTTGTTGCAACAACTGTGACGGCAGGTTGTCGACGCAATAGTAATTGGCGTCCTCGAGCACTTTGAGGGCGATCGATTTGCCGGAGCCGGACAGGCCGCTGATCAAGACGAGATGCATACCGTAGACAATAACGGATGCAATGCTCGCCGGGCAAGTCGCGGTAGCATAAACTGAAGGGTCTTATCTTGCCTGAAAGCACCGACGATGCTGACCATTCCTTTTCTGGCCGAACTCGCAGCGATCCGACGCGACTTTCACACCCATCCAGAGCTGTCTTTCAAGGAATATCGTACGGCGGCGATCGTTGCCGACGAGCTCAACCGCCATGGTTTGCAGGTCGATCGCGGTCTGGCCAGTACCGGCGTCGTCGGCCGCCTGCGCTGGGGAAACGGCCGTCGCGCCATCGGCCTGCGCGCCGACATGGATGCCCTGCCGCTGACCGAAAAAAACGTTTGCGCGCATCGATCGCAGAATGAAGGGGTGATGCACGCCTGCGGCCACGACGGTCATACGGCGATGTTGCTCGGCGCGGCCCGCTATCTGGCCGGGCATCGCGCTTCGCTGGCGCTCGACGGAACGGTTTACTTCATCTTTCAGCCGGCGGAGGAATCGGAAGGCGGTGCCGCGCGCATGATCGCCGAGGGTTTGTTCGAACGCTTTCCGATGGACGCCGTTTTCGGTCTGCACAACTGGCCCGGCTTGCCGGTCGGGGTGCTGGCGGCGCGTCCCGGACCGGTGATGGCCGGCACCTCCAGTTTCGAAATCATCGTCCAGGGACAGGGCTGCCACGCGGCGATGCCGCAGCAGGGAGTCGACACGCTGTTGACCGTCAGCCATTTGGTCCTCGCTTTGCAGACGGTCGTCGCGCGCAACGTGCATCCCTGCGCCGCGGCGGTGGTCAGCGTGACGCAGATCCACGGCGGAGATGCCTGGAACGTCATTCCGGACGACGCCGTGTTGCGCGGCACGGTGCGCAGCTTCGATGCCGACACGCAGCAACTCGTCGAACGCGCCATCGAACGCCTGTGCGCCGGCATTGCCGCAACATTCGGTGCGCACATCGGCGTTCGTTTCGATCATCATTATCCGCCGACGGTCAACAGCGTTGCGGAAACCGAGTTTTGCCGGCAAGTGGCGGAGGAAGTTTTCGGGCTCGATCAGGTTCGAGGTGACGAAATGCCATCGATGGGAGCCGAGGATTTCGCCTATTTCCTGCGCGAGAAACCCGGATGCTACGTCTGGCTGGGCAACGGTCCCGGCAGCGGCGGGTGCACGCTGCACAACCCGCATTACGATTTCAATGACGAGTTGCTGCCGCTCGGAATTCGCTATTGGGTGCGACTGGTCGAAAAGGCACTGGCGCCGGCCTGACGAGCCTGTGATCAACGGTTGAGAAAGCTGCCGGTTTGCGCCCCGACGCAACCGGCAGCCAGCCGAGTGTTGCTCAGACGAGCAGCGCGCCTGCCGCCTCGGCGATCTTCTCGACGGTGATGCCGAAATAGTCATAGAGCACGCCGGCCGGCGCCGATTCACCGAAGCGGTCGATGCCGATCACGGCGCCATCGAGACCGACATATTTGCGCCACAGGTCGGGATGTCCGGCTTCGACGACGACCCGCGGCAGTTCCGGCGGCAGGATCTGCTGCCGGTAAGCCGCCGGCTGCGCGTCGAAGCGTTGCGAACACGGCAGCGAAACGACTCGTGCGGCAATGCCTTGCGCAGCCAGCGCTTCCTGCGCGGCGCAGACCAGATTCAACTCGGAACCGGTGCCGATGAGCACGACTCGCGGCGCGCCGCCGTCCGCTTCGCGCAGAATGTAGCCGCCGCGCGCAATATCGGCGGTCTGCGTCGCTGCGCGCGGCAGCGATGGCAGGTTCTGCCGCGAAAGCAGCAGGCACGTCGGCCCGTCCTGACGGGCGAGCGCCGTCGTCCAGGCGACGGTCGTTTCGAGCGCATCCGCCGGGCGCCAGACGTCGAGACCGGGAATCAGTCGTAGCGAAGCCGCGTGTTCGATCGGCTGGTGTGTCGGACCGTCTTCGCCAAGACCGATCGAGTCGTGCGTAAACACCATCACCTGGCGCAGTTTCATCTGCGCCGTCAGGCGGATGGCGTTGCGCGAGTAGTCCGAAAAGACCAGGAAGGTGCCGGTATAGGGGATGAAACCGCCGTGCAGGGTGAGGCCGTTGGCAATGGCGGTCATGGCGAATTCGCGTACGCCGTAATAGACGTAGTTGCCGGCCGTCTGGCGATTGGCCGGCCGCGTGCCGCTCCAGTTGGTGAGGTTGGAGCCGGTCAGGTCGGCCGAGCCGCCGAGCAGCTCGGGTAAATGCGGCGACAGCGCTTCGATGACGTTTTGCGAGGCCTTGCGCGTCGCCATGGCAGCGTTGTCGCTCGCGACGCGTTCGAGCAGACTGGTCACCCGCGCGGACCAGTCGGCAGGCAAGGCGCCGCGCATGCGGCGCTCGAACTCGGCCGCCAACTCGGGATAGTCGGCACGATAATTGGCGAAAGCGGCCTGCCAATGGTATTCGGCGGCTTCGCCGCGATCGCGCGCGTCCCAGCCAAAGCGGACGTCGGCGGGGATCTCGAAGGCCGGGTACGGCCAGTCGAGCTGACGTCGGGTTTCGGCCACTTCGCCGGCGCCCAGCGGTGCACCGTGTGATTCGTGCGTGCCGCCCTTGTTCGGCGAACCGAAACCGATCATCGTCTTGCAGCAGATCAGGGTCGGGCGGCCGACCGAGGTACGCGCCAGACGGATCGCCGCTTCGATCGAATCGACGTCGTGACCGTCGCAATTCGGCACCACACGCCAGCCGTAGGCTTCGAAACGCTTCGGCGTGTCGTCGGCGTACCAGGGCTGGACCTGTCCGTCGATCGAAATATCGTTGTCGTCGTAGAAGACGATCAGCTTGGACAAAGACAGCCGTCCGGCCAGCGAGCAGGCTTCATGCGAAATGCCTTCCATCAGGCAGCCGTCGCCGACGAAGGCATAGGTAGTGTGGTCGACGATCTTGTGCCCGCCGATGTTGAAGGTTTCGGCGAGCAGGCGTTCGGCCAAAGCCATGCCGACGGCGTTGGCCAGACCCTGGCCGAGCGGACCGGTCGTCGTTTCGACTCCGGGCGTCACGCCGAACTCGGGGTGTCCGGGCGTTTTCGAATGCAGTTGACGGAAATTCCGGATGTCATCGAGCGACAGATCGTAACCGGCCAGGTGCAGCATGGCGTAGAGCAACATCGAACCGTGGCCGTTGGATAGCACGAACCGATCCCGGTCGAACCAGCCCGGATTGGCCGGGTTGTGTTTCAAATGGCGACGCCACAGCACCTCGGCGATATCGGCCATGCCCATCGGCATGCCGGGATGGCCGGAATTGGCGGCCTGGACGGCGTCGATGGACAGCATCCGCAAAGCATTGGCGCAGCGACGGCGGAACTTCCGTGATTCGGTGGGCACGACTTTCTCCTTCGATAAAACATGGCCATTGGCCAGGGTGATGCCATCGGTCACGGCATCGGGTAAAACCGCTTGCGGCCCTCAGGGTTGTTCCTGTCGCCAGGCGACTGACAAACCTCACCTCTCGGTTTGCGGAGAGGGGTCGGGGGTTGCGCGCTGCGAACAGGGCTGCCATTCTCGTCGGCTGTCAAGACAAGGCGCGGCTCTTCAGCGAGCGCGACGCTTCTTGTCCATCAGTTTCAAGATCATCGGCGTGAAGATGATCTGCATCGCCAGTCCCATTTTGCCGCCCGGGCAGACGATGATGTTCGGTCGCGACATGAACGAGTCGTGCAACATGTTCAGCAGATAAGGAAAGTCGATTCCTTTCGGATTGGCGAAACGGATCACGAGCATGCTTTCGTCAGCGCCCGGAATATCCTGGGCAATGAACGGATTGGAGGTGTCGACGGTCGGCACGCGCTGAAAATTGACGTGCGTGCGGGAAAATTGCGGACAGATGTAATTCACGTAATCGGGCATTCGCCGCAGGATGGTATCCATCACCGCTTCGGTCGAATAGCCGCGATACGCCTTGTCGCGGTGCAGCTTCTGTATCCATTCCAGATTGATGATCGGCACCACGCCGATACACAGATCGACATGGCGGGCGACATCGATGTCACCGCTTTGCACCGCACCGTGCAATCCTTCATAAAACAACAGGTCGGTGTTTGCCGGCAATTTCTGCCAGGCGGTGAAAGTACCCGCTGGTGCGCCATATCGTCGCGCTTCTTCATCATCGTGAATGTAATGCCGGTTGTATCCGCGACCGGTTTCGCCGTAGGTACGGAACAGTTCGGCCAGTTCGGCGAGCAGATTCGCTTCCGGACCGAAATGACTGAAGTGATGATCGCCCGCCTGGCTGCGTGCGGCCATCGAATCACGCATCTCCTGCCGATTGTAGCGATGGAAGCTGTCGCCTTCGATGATTGCCGCGTTCAGATTCTCGCGCCGGAAGATATGCTGGAATGCTTTGGTCACCGAGGTGGTTCCCGCTCCCGAGGAGCCGGTGATGGCGATGACCGGATTGCTTATTGACATGAAAGAACTCGGGATAGGTGAATGGTGCGAAGACCTGGCCGGGTGGATCAGTCGTCCCAGAACAGCGTGCGCGTCGAGAACAGGGGGGAGCGGAAAGGGCGATCATCGCCCGTGGCGTGTTCGCGGTGATAGCGCTCGAGACGTTCGACTTCGTCGCGCGAGCCGAGTATGACCGGAATGCGCTGATTCAGACTGTTCGGCAGCACCTCGAGCAGCCGCTCCTCGCCGGTAGAGGCCAGTCCGCCGGCCTGCTCGACGATCATCGCCATCGGGTTGGCTTCGTACAACAGGCGCAGATGACCAGTATTGTCCGGGTCCTTGCTGTCGCGCGGATAAAGAAACACGCCACCGCGCATCAGGATGCGATGCACTTCGGCAACCATCGACGCCACCCAGCGCATATTGAAATCCTGACCGCGGATACCGGTCCTGCCGGCCAGACATTCGCTGACGTAACGTTGCACCGGCGGTTCCCAGAAACGTTCGTTGGAAGCGTTGATGGCAAACTCGCGCGTGTCGGGCGCGATCTGCAGATTCGGATGCGTTAACAAGAATTCACCAATCTCGCGATTGAGCGTAAACCCGAAGACGCCGTTGCCGACGGTCAGCACCAGCATCGTCGCCAGACCGTAGAGCGCGTAGCCGGCCGCCACCTGGCGCGAGCCGGGTTGCAAAAAATCGGCGATCGTCGGCGGCCGATCGTCCGTCCTTTCCGGACAAAGCAGGACAGAAAAGATGCTGCCCACCGCCAGATTGACGTCGATATTCGACGCACCGTCGAGCGGGTCGAAAAGCAGCAGGTATTTGCCGCGCGGATGTTCGGCAGGTATCGGGTAGATGCCGGACATTTCCTCGGAGGCCATCGCTGCCAGATGTCCGCCCCACTCACAATGGTGAAGAAAGGCATGATTGGCCAGCACGTCGAATTTGTTCTGTGTTTCGCCCGGCACCTGCGTATCCTCGCTGTCGCCGGAAACGCCGACCAGCGAGCCGCGCGCCACCCCCTGGGCAATGGCCTTGCACGAACGTACGATATCGCTGATCAGCATCGTGAAGTCACCGGCCAGTATCGGATTGCGCCGCTGTTGTTCGATCAGGAATTTATTGACGTTGGTACGTCCGCATAACATCGCGCATCTCCAAGGGGCAGTGGTGCCCGCTTTCAGCTGGGGCTGATTGTAACGATTCGATCAAAAAACTCCAGTTAATCATCTTATTCGAATTGTTAATCAAAAATTAATCAATGATAAACGCCACGATTCGCCAGCTGCAGATCTTTTCGGTCGCCGCCGCTCATCTTTCGTTTGCACGTGCCGCCGAGAATCTGCATCTGACGCATGCAGCAATCTCTTTGCAAATCAAGCAACTCGAGGATGTCAGCGGCGCACTGCTCTTCGAACGGATCGGCAAGCGGGTTTTCCTCACCGCTGCTGGTGAAACCTTGCTGGTGCATGCCCGGCAAATCCTGCAGTCATTGAAGGAAGCCGACGAAGCCTTGCTGGCGCTGAAAGGTCTCAAGGGCGGGCGCATCGCCGTCGCCGTGACCAGCACGGCCGAGTATTTCGCGCCCGGATTGTTGGCCGAATTCGGCCGGCAGCACGGCGACGTAAGCATCCGGCTGCAGATCGACAATCGCGACAAGGTAGTCCGCTTGCTGGCCGGCAACGAAGTCGACCTGGCGATCATGAGTCGTCCACCCGCTACGCTCGATGCGTTTTCGGTCGCTTTCGCGCCGCATCCAATGGTGCTGGTCGCCGCAGCCAATCACCGCCTGGCGTCGGTCGACAATCTGCCGGTCGATGCGCTGGCCGATGAAACGCTGATCGTCCGCGAATCCGGTTCGGGAACTCGCGCAGCGATGGAGGATTTTTTTCTCGAGCGCTCGCTGAAGCCACATATCGGCATGGAAATGGCCAGCAACGAAGCGATCAAACAGGCGGTGATCGCCGGCCTGGGCATCAGCTTCATTTCACAGCATACGCTTGGCCTCGAGCTGAGCGCCGGTCGACTGTCGGTGCTCAAGGTCGAGGGAACGCCGGTCGTGCGGCAATGGCATCTGGTGCGCCATCGCAGCAAGCAATTGACGCCGGCATTCGCCGCATTCTGGGATTTCATTCTCGAATTTGCCCCTGCCTACCTGAAAAAACTGGGTTGATGGCAATGCGGGCTGCAGTGCGTACACGGGATCCACGACGGAATCGCTGCCGGCACTTCTGACCGACGCTTCAACAAGCGACCAGTCTAGCCATCAGCGCGCTCCCGCAGGCTCGATCCGCGGGCGCGGGTTCAGCCTGCGCTCAAGCGAATCCGGTCTGCACCGGCTCGGGGATCACCGGCCGCAGCGGGACGGGACGGTGAATCGGAAAAACGATCCGGGCGGTACAGCCGGGCGAGGTGTCGCCGGCCGACTGGCGGGTATTCGGTCGCAAGCTGGCCGCGGCCTGATGCACTTCGGCGATTTCGCGCACGATGGCCAATCCGAGGCCGCTGCCTTCACTGTCGTTGCCCTCGACGCGATAGAAGCGGTCGAAGACCTTCAACACTTCGTCGTCGGCAATGCCCTGTCCGTTGTCTTCGACTTCGAGCAGGGCGAAATCACCCTGTTCGACGATGCGCACCGTGACCTGTCCGCCGCGCGGGGTGTAGCGCAGCGCATTGTCGAGCAGGTTGTTGATCATCTCCTGCAACAGAAAGGCATTGCCGTTGATCATCACTGCCCCGGCGGGCTCGTATCCCAGGTCGATACCTTTGGCCAGGGCTTGCGGTACCCAGTTTTCCACCACTTCACGCAGAAGTGCGTGCAGATCGATCGGCAACAGCAGTTGCTCGGTGCGTCCGCTGGTCTCGGCGCGGGCCAGTGTCAGCAACTGATCGACCAGATGCGAGGCGCGGTTGACACCGAGCAGAATTTGTCGAAGAGCGTGCCGCAGTTCTGCCGGGTCGTTGTCGCGCATCGCCAGTTGCGCCTGCGTCTTCAGGCCGGTCAGCGGGGTACGCAACTGATGCGCGGCGTCGGCGATGAAACGCTGCTGTGCCACGACGTTCTGCTGCAGACGGGCGAGCATGGCATTGAACGCTTCGGTCAGTGGCCGCAATTCTTCCGGAACGCGCCGTAGTGCAATCGGTGACAAGTCCGCTTCGCGACGTGCCTCGATGCGATCACGCAGGCGTGTCAATGGACGCAGCCCTTGCGAGAGCCCGAACCAGACGAGCACCACCGCCAACGGGATGATCACGAATTGCGGCAGGATGACGCTGGCAATGATCTTGTTCGCCAGCTGCGAGCGCTTCTCGGTCGTTTCGCCAACCTCGAGCAATAACCAGTCGGATGAACGCGTCATCGTCAGCGGCACGTACAGCGAGGCGATACGCAATGTCTGGCCACGGAAATCGTCTTCCCGGAAAGTGATTTGCCCGGACATTTCACTGCCTACCTTGTGCCCTTCCTTCGGCAGAGGCAATTCCTGATCGCCGACAAGCAGTTGTCCCCGGCTGTCGATGAGATGGAAATAGACCGTGTCCGTCTCGTCGGATCGCAGAAAAGATTGCGCGATCGCCGGAGCGGCCAGTCGTGCCTTGCCGTCAATAACAACGATTTGCCGGGAGAGCGTCCTGACACGTTCGCGCAAGGCCTGATCGTAAGGAAATCCGGCCACGCTGTTGGCAAAATAGTGGGTAAAGGCGATGCTGATCGGCCAGACAAAGAGCAGCGGCGCCAGCATCCAGTCGAGAATCTCGCCGAACAGCGAGCGCTGGATTTCAGGGCTTGTTCTCTTCCGCAGGTTTTTCAAGGTAATAGCCGAGTCCGCGCACGGTAATGATATTGACCCTGGTCGATTCGAGTTTTTTTCGCAAACGGTGAATGTACACTTCGATGGCGTTATGACTCACTTCCTCGCCCCAGCCGCAGAGATGATCGACCAGCTGGTCCTTGCTGACCAATCGCTTGCTGCGGGAAAGAAGAATCTCGAGCAATCCGAGTTCGCGTGCCGACAGTTCGAGCATCTCGCCATTGACCAACGCGCAACGGTCGGTCTGGTCGAAAGTCAGCGAACCGCACTGGATGGTCCGTGAAGTCCCCGAGGAACGGCGACTCAAGGCCCGCACGCGGGCTTCGAGTTCCGCCAGCTCGAAAGGTTTGGCCATGTAATCGTCGGCACCCAGGTCGAGACCTTTGACCCGATCGTCGATGCCATCGAGCGCGGTCAGGATCAATACCGGCGTCGTCGTCTTGCGTGCGCGCAAGCGACGCAGCACATCGAGTCCAGAGAGGCGTGGCAGTCCAAGGTCCAGGATCAACATGTCATAGACATTGGTCATCAGCGCCGTATCCGCGTCGATGCCGTTATCCGCGCAATCGATGGCATAACCTGCCTGACGCAGCGAACGGCTCAGGCCATCGGCGATGATCTTGTCGTCTTCAGCGAGAAGAATGCGCATGAATTCCGCAATTATTGTGCAAGCGTAAGCTGATTGTAAGTCCTGACGGCTAAGCTCCGCATGCTGTTCTCCTTTTCATGGTCCTGGGAGTTCCGGCTTCGGCCCGAACTCGGGGAGCGCCTGAAAACTGCACCGGTGCTCCCCGCCATTTTTTCCAGCATATTCGTTTGGCCGGCCGGTATGGGCTGTCCCGGACCATTTCACACGATCTCGCCCCCCTACTCCACCCCTATCACCCCTTTTCATTCCACTGGCCTCAACGAGCCAGTGTAACAAAAATTGATCGTCGCGCGTCGGCTACGCGCCGCTTGTCCATTTGAGCGGGGTAGCGGCACTTGGACCTTGCTCGGCGTTTCTGCGCTGACAGCGGACGATTTTCCGGCCATGCCGGCAGTAAAATACCGTCAGAGCAGCGTCAAGACCCGTATTCTGTTGATCGTTTTGCACCATTGTCGATAACGTTAACGCCGCACGTCTGAAGAGACACAGTCGCTGCCTGGGATTTCCGGACTGCTGACTGGGCCTATTCCATCCGCCATGTCACGGCACTCGCTCGCCTCATACTTCATTCTGCGCCGATGATCACACAGGCTTTCAGTCGCTTGACCGTCTTTCTGCTCTGGCTTCTGCATTTCTTGCCGCTGGCGTTATTGGCCCGCTTGGGCAAGGGGCTGGGGGTACTGCTCTTTGCCCTTGCCCGTAGACGCCGGCATATCGTCGAAGTCAATCTGAGCCTGTGCTTTCCCGAACTCGACGCTTGCCAGCGGCGGCAGCTGGCAAGCGAACATTTCCAGGTGCTGGCACGCAGCCTGCTGGAACGCTCGCTGCTCTGGTGGAGTCGCCCCGAGCGGCTGAACGGAGTGATCCGCCTCGAAGGCGAGGAGAATTTGCGTGGCATGCTCAATGCCGGTCGGCCGGTGCTGTTGTTGACCCCGCATTTCGTCGGCCTCGACGCCGGTGGAGTGGCGATCGCCCAGCGTTTCAATTGCGCCAGCATTTACGTCGCGCAATCGAATGCCGTTTTTGATCACCTGTTGTTGCGTGGGCGGCAGCGTTTTGGCGATCAGTTGCTGTTGTCGCGCCAGGACAGCATCCGGGTCAGCGTGAAGGCGATGAAAGCCGGTCGGCCGCTCTATTATCTGCCGGATATGGATTTTCACGCGCGCGATTCGATTTTCGTGCCATTTTTTGGCGTGCCGACGGCGACGATCACCGGTTTGCCGCGTTTGGCACGGCTGGCTGGGGCCAGTGTCCTGCCGTGCCTGACCCGGATCTTGCCGGGCGGTCATGGCTATCTGGTTTCCATCGGTGAACCCTGGGCCGACTTTCCGACCGACGACGTGGTCGCCGATACGGTGCGCATGAACGCCTGGATCGAATCGGCAGTACGCACGATGCCGGCGCAGTATTACTGGGTACATCGCCGTTTCAAAACCCGTCCGCCTGGCGAAGGCAAGGTTTACTGACGAGGGACGCCAAGGAAAGCGCAACGGTTTCGCGGTACGAACGCAGGCAGCGGGATGGTCATCGGATAATTCGACAAGACGGCGAGCCGCGCGCAAACCAACGACTCGCCCGCATCGTCTTTGAACTGCGCTTTCCAGGCGATGCACAGGTGCAAAGCGTTGCCGCCGGTGGGTGACAGTTATTTTTACTTAAAAATCATCGCCTTGAATCTTTCCTGAACACCTGTCAGTCGGTCAGCGCCAACGGTCTTCCTCGATCAGATGCGGCCAGGCCATGCGCATGTAATAACCCATTGACCACAAGGTCAGCACGGCGGCAATGTAAATCAGCCAGGTGCCCATTTCCGCAACATTCACCGAGCCCAAGCTTGAGTCATAGAGCAGCAACGGTATGGCCGACATCTGTGCCGTGGTTTTGATTTTACCGATCATCGATACGGCGACACTACGCTGTGCGCCGATTTGCGCCATCCATTCGCGTAGCGCAGAGATGGTAATTTCGCGACCGATGATGATCGCCGCCAGTATGGCATCGAGCCGCGCCAGCTGCACGAGGACGATCAGGGCCACGGCCACCATCAGTTTGTCGGCCACCGGGTCGAGAAAGGCACCGAATGCCGAGGTCTGCTGCCAGCGTCGGGCCAGATAGCCGTCCAGCCAGTCGGTCAGCGCAGCGATGATGAAAATCAGGGTGGCAGCAGAATTGCGGCCTTCGGGCGTGAGCCAGTCTTCCGGAAAATAATAGACGCTTACCAGCAGCGGAATCAGCACGATTCGCAGCCAGGTCAGCAGGATGGGTATGTTAATTGGCATCAGTGCAGCGCCGCGTATATTTTCTCGGCCAGTTCCCGGCTGATCCCGGGAACCGCGGACAGTTGATCAATCCCGGCATCTGTAATGCCTTGCAAGCCGCCAAAACGCGCAACAAGCGCTTTGCGTCGTTTGGGTCCGATGCCGTCGATTTCCTCGAGCCGCGAACTTCGCCCGGTCTTGCCGCGTTTGGCGCGATGCCCGGTGATGGCAAAGCGGTGCGCTTCATCACGAATTTCCTGAATCAGATGCAAGGCCGGGTTCTCCGGCGACCATTGTACCGGCTCGCGGCCGTCAGCGAATACCAATGTTTCAAGCCCGGGTTTGCGCGCTTCGCCTTTGGCGACACCGAGCAGCGGCAGATGCGCCAAACCCAGTTCGGCGAGCGCTGCCGCGGCCGCGGCAACCTGCCCAGCGCCGCCATCGATCAGAATCAAGGTCGGCACCGCGCTGTCGATCAGCTGCATATCGATCGACGATGCACGCTGCTCATCCTGCGTGCCGCGCGCTCGCCGCCAATTGGGCGATGAAGGCGCTGAACTTGCATTCGCCGGGCCGCTTGCATCGGCACCTTGTCCATCGGTCAGCAATTTGCCATAACGCCGCAATACCGTCTGCCGGATGGCTGCGTAGTCGTCACCGGCCCGGATGTCGTTGATGTTGAACCGTCGGTACTCCGATTTGCGCATACCATCACCCTGGTAAACCACACAGGCGGCAACGGTGTTCTCGCCCTGGGTATGGCTGATATCGAGACACTCGATGCGCGCCTCCTGGCCGTCTTCGACGTCCAGCGCCAGTTCCTGACACAATGCCTCGAGCCGCGCCGTCTGTCGCGATTGCCGGCTGCGCCGGGCGATAATCGCCAAATGCGCATTTTGGGTGGCCATTTCCACCCAAACCCGCTGCAGGTTGAAATGCGGGACGAGCACTTTCAGCGGCCGTTTGGCGGTCGCGCTAAGCCAATCGGCAACTTCATCGTCGCTTGGCGGCACATTGACGATGATGCGCGCCGGGATGGGATGATGCAGATAATGCTGGTAGAGGAATGCCGTCAGGGCATCGGCCGGCAAGCCGGACGTCGCATTGTCGGCAGGAAACTGTGGACGATCTCCGAGATGACGTCCGCCGCGCACCATGGCCAGATTGACGCAGATCATGCCGTTTTCTTCGACGGCGACCACGATGTCGACGTCATCGCCGTTGCCGCTGTCGACATGCTGCTTTTCCTGCACTTGCCGCAAGGATTGAATCTGATCGCGGTAGATCGTCGCTTCCTCGAAAGCCAGTTTGCCGGCAGCCGCGTCCATTGCCTGAGACAGCCGCTTGATCACGTCCTGTTGCCGTCCCTGCAGAAACAGGGTCGCCAGTTGCACGGCGTGCGCATACTGTTGATCGTCGATCAAACCGACGCACGGCCCTGAACAGCGCTTGATCTGGTAAAGCAGACAGGGGCGCGCGCGGTTGCTGAAGACGCTGTTTTCGCAGGTGCGCAAGCGGAACATCTTTTGCAACAGATGGATGCTTTCGCGGACGGCCAGCGACGAGGGAAACGGTCCGAAATAGTCGGCGCGTCGATCGGTAGCGCCACGAAAAAATCCCAAGCGCGGTTGCGGATCATGCGTCAACACGATGTACGGATACGATTTATCGTCGCGAAACAATATGTTGTAGCGCGGCGCGCAACGCTTGATCAAATTGTTCTCGAGCAGCAGCGCTTCGGCTTCGGAACGGGTCACCGTCGTTTCGACGCGCGCGACTTGTGCCACCATCAGTCCGATGCGCGGGCTGGCAGGCTGATCGCGAAAGTACGATGCCAACCGTTTGCGCAGATTCTTTGCCTTGCCGACGTACAACAATTGCTCGTTGTCGTCGAACATGCGATAGACGCCCGGCAATTCGGTCAATGTGGCAAGCAGGGCTTTGGCGTCGAACGCTTGATTCATCGAAGCTACGCGACAGCGACGAGCTGCCGTAGGATGGTAACCTCGCTGATTTTACACGCAGGACAACACGCGCCATGCCGCCATCCGCAAGCCGTCCCGACTGGGACATCTTCTGCCGGGTCATCGACAATTTCGGTGACATCGGCGTCTGTTGGCGTCTGGCGCGGCAATTGATCCGGGAATATCGGCTGCGCGTCCGTCTATGGGTCAACGATTTGCATACATTCAAGCGGTTGTGTCCGGCAGTTACCCCGGAAATGGCCTGCCAGACCATCGACGGACTCGACATAGGCCGTTGGGACGATCCTTTTCCGAGCGTCATTCCGGGGGAGGTGGTGCTCGAAACGTTCGCCTGCCACTTGCCTGATACGTATGTCGATCGCATGGCACAGATCGTGCCGCCACCGGTGTGGATCAACCTGGATTACCTGAGCGCAGAGAACTGGGTGTCTGGCTGCCATGCCCTGCCTTCGCCGCATCCGCAACTGCCGCTGACCAAATATTTTTTCTTTCCCGGTTTCACATCAGATACCGGCGGCCTGCTGCGCGAAAATGACCTGGAGTTGCGGCGCAGCCAATTTGTGGCCACCCCCTGTCGGCAAGCAGCATTCTGGCAATCACTCGCTCAGTCGGCACCCGATGCCGGCACCCGGCTGGTATCGCTGTTCGCCTACGACAACCCTGCCCTGCTGACTTTACTGCAAAGTTGGGAACGATCTGCGCAACCGGTCTGCTGCCTGGCTCCGGCAACGCGCGGACAGCAGGCGGTCGACATCTTCGCCGGTCGACCGCTGCGTATCGGTGAAAGCATCCGGCGAGGGGCGCTGGAATTCCGACGCTTGTCGTTTCTCGCTCAGGAGGACTACGACCAGTTGCTCTGGTTATGCGATGTCAATTTCGTCCGAGGCGAAGACTCCTTCGTTCGCGCCCAATGGGCCGCCCGGCCGCTGGTCTGGCACATCTACCCGCAGTCCGAAAACGCGCACCGGTCTAAGCTCGAAGCTTTTCTCGACCGTTACCGGAAGGGCTTGCCGGCAACCGCCGATAGCGCATTGCGCAAGCTCTGGCTGGCCTGGAACAGCGGTCATCTCGCTGGCGATGAATGGCAGCAATGGCTCGTCGAAGCCGATCGACTGACGTGTCACGCAAAACGGTGGCAGCAGCAATTGCTTGCGTTGCCGGATCTGGCGTCGAGTTTGCTGCGATTTGCCCGTTCCAGGATATAATCATAGGCTTACCATTTTTCAGCATTGTGGAATCCCCTATGAAAACCGCTCAAGAACTTCGCGCAGGCAATGTCTTCATGGTCGGCAACAACCCGATGGTGGTTCTGAAAACCGAGTACGTCAAATCCGGCCGCAACGCTTCGGTTGTGAAGATGAAAATGAAGAACCTGCTCACCGACTCTCCGAGCGAAACGGTCTATCGCGCCGACGACAAATTCGACGTCATCCAGCTCGAACGCAAGGAAGTCGCTTATTCCTATTTTGCCGATCCGTTATACGTTTTCATGGATGCCGATTACAACCCGTATGAAATCGAACGCGATTGCATGGGCGATGCGCTGAATTATCTGGAAGACGGCATGGCCTGCGAAGCCGTTTTCTACAACGGCAAGGCCATTTCGGTCGAATTGCCGACCAGCCTGGTGCGTGAAGTGGTTTATACCGAGCCGGCGGTCAAAGGCGACACTTCGGGCAAGGTGCTGAAGCCGGCCCGACTGGCGACCGGTTTCGAACTGCCTGTCCCGGCGTTCATTGAGATTGGTGACAAGATCGAGATCGATACCCGCAGTAACGAATATCGCTCACGGGTGCGCTGATCTGATCTTGTCCGTCCGGCCCGGGTCCGTATGAGCGCTTAAGAAACGATGCGCCAAGTGGCATGAACAACAAACCGGGGGCACGCTGCCTTCACAGCGTGCCCCCGGTTTGTCTTCGATCAGTCGCCTGAGCGACGGATCAGTGCGTGATCAGCGTCTGCTGTACCCCGGACGAGTCACTCGCGGCAGTCGCCACGCTGGCGGCAACCGGCTGCTCGGTGGGCAGCGGTTCCGGCTTGCGTTCCAGCGCATGCTCGAGAACCTGATCGATCCAGCGCACCGGGATCAATTCGAGCTTGTTCTTGATGTTGTCCGGTATTTCGGCCAGATCGCGGGTATTTTCTTCCGGAATCAGCACCCGGGCCAACCCGCCACGCACGGCCGCCAGCAGTTTTTCCTTCAGCCCACCGATCGGCAGCACTTCACCGCGCAAGGTGATTTCACCGGTCATCGCCACATCACAGCGCACCGGAATGCCGGTGAGGACCGAGACCAGCGCCGTACAGATGCCGACGCCCGCCGACGGTCCATCCTTGGGGATCGCACCTTCGGGCAAATGGATGTGAATATCGCTCTTCTGGTAGAACTCGTGGTCGATACCCAACGACTGCGCGCGTTTGCGCACCACCGACAGGGCGGCTTGCACCGATTCCTGCATCACTTCGCCCAGCTTGCCGGTCGTCGTCGTCTTGCCTTTGCCCGGCAAGACCACCGATTCGATGGTCAGCAATTCACCGCCCACTTCGGTCCACGCCAGACCAGTCACCTGACCGATCTGATTCTCGCGTTCGGCAACGCCGAAATTGTAGCGACGCACGCCGAGAAATTTGTCGAGGTTGCGCGCGCTGACGGCAACTTTCTGTTGACTCTTGCGCAACAGGAGCGTTTTGACGACTTTGCGGCAAATCTTGGAGATATCCCGTTCCAGCGAGCGAACGCCGGCTTCGCGGGTGTAGTAGCGGACGATATCGCGCAGGGCACTTTCGGCAACGGTTAGCTCGCTGGTACGCAAGCCATTGTTCTTCATCTGCTTTGGCAACAGGTAGCGCTGTGCGATGTTGACCTTTTCATCCTCGGTGTAACCCGACAACCGGATGACTTCCATGCGGTCGAGCAGCGGCGCCGGTATGTTCAGCGTGTTGGCCGTCGCAACGAACATCACTTCCGACAAGTCGTACTCGACTTCGACGTAGTGGTCGACAAAAGTCGAATTCTGCTCCGGGTCGAGCACTTCCAATAGCGCCGAACTCGGGTCGCCACGGAAATCCTGCCCCATCTTGTCGACTTCATCGAGCAGGAACAGGGGGTTCTTGACGCCGATCTTGCTCATGTTCTGCAAAATCTTGCCGGGCATCGAGCCGATGTAGGTCCGGCGATGACCACGGATTTCGGCCTCGTCGCGCACGCCGCCCAGACTCATGCGCACGAATTTGCGTCCGGTTGCCCGAGCGATCGATTGGCCGAGCGAAGTTTTGCCGACGCCGGGCGGGCCAACCAGACAGAGGATCGGCGCTTTCAGCCGATCAACACGCTGTTGCACGGCCAAGTATTCGATGATGCGTTCCTTGACTTTTTCCAGTCCCCAATGGTCGGCATCAAGAATCTTGCCGGCAGCGGCCAAATCCTTGCTGATGCGCGTACGTTTGCGCCAGGGCAAGGCAGTCAGCGTCTCGATGAAATTGCGCACGACGGTCGCTTCAGCGGACATCGGCGACATCAGGCGCAGTTTCCGGAACTCGGCCATCACCTTGGCCTGTCCTTCCTTGCTCATTCCGGCGGCCTTGATCTTTTTCTCCAGTTCCTCGAGATCGGCCCCATCTTCACCTTCGCCGAGTTCTTTCTGGATCGCCTTGACCTGTTCGTTCAGGTAGTACTCACGCTGGCTCTTCTCCATCTGGCGTTTCACACGCCCGCGGATGCGCTTTTCGACCTGCAAAATGTCGATTTCGGCTTCGATTTGCGCCAGAAGACGTTCGATGCGCGTGCGGATGTCGAAAATCTCGAGGATCTCCTGCTTTTGCTCCAGTTTCAGCGGCAAATGCGCGGTAATGGTGTCCGCCAGTCGGCCCGGTTGTTCGATGCCGGTGATCGAGGTCAGGATTTCCGGCGGTATTTTTTTGTTCAGCTTGACGTATTGGTCGAACTGCGCAATAACGGCACGGCGCAGCGCCTCGACTTCATGGTTCATGCCATCTTCGACCAGTACCGGCCGCGCTTCGGCAAAGAACATCGTTTCGCGGGCATTGATCGAATCGAGCCGGGCGCGCTGCATGCCTTCGACCAGCACCTTGACCGTGCCGTCGGGCAGCTTGAGCATCTGCAGAATATTGGCGATGCAGCCGACACCGTACAGATCATCCGCCTCCGGTTCGTCCTTGACCGCCGACTTCTGGGCGACGAGCAGAATGCTTTTGCCGGCTTCCATCGAAACTTCGAGCGCCTTGATCGACTTTGGCCGTCCGACGAAAAGCGGAATGACCATGTGCGGGAAGACCACCACGTCGCGCAAGGGCAGCAGCGGCAATTCGACCGACTCGGCAGACAGTTTTGGAGGTGCAGACATGACAGGGGCCCTTAAGGTAAAAGTTCGTGCCATACATGGGGGCACGAACCCGTATTTCAAGCGGCTGCGCGGGCAGCCGTTCAGTTGCCGCCGGAAACCTTGGGTTGGTCCGCGTAAATCAGGATCGGTTGGCTGTCACCAACGATCACATTCTCGTCGATGACGACTTCTGTGACATTCTCCATGCCAGGAAGTTCGTACATCGTATCCAGCAGCACAGCTTCAAGGATAGACCGTAAACCGCGGGCACCGGTTTTACGATCAAGCGCTTTTTTGGCGATGGCCTGCATGGCTGCCGGGCGAATTTCGAGTTCGACGCCCTCCATGCCGAACAGCTTCTGGTACTGTTTGACCAAGGCATTCTTGGGTTCGACGAGTATCTGCACCAGAGCAGCGATGGACAGCTCCTCAAGGGTGGCGATGACCGGCAGGCGGCCGATCAGTTCAGGAATCAGCCCGAACTTGATCAAATCCTCCGGCTCCACGGTACGCAGCACCTCGCCGATCGCCTTTTTATCGTCCTTGCTCTTCACTTCGGCACCAAAACCCATGCCGCCGCCTTCCGAACGTTTGCGGATCACTTTTTCCAGGCCGTCAAAAGCACCACCGCAAATGAACAGGATGTTGGTGGTATCGACCTGCACGAAGTCCTGATTCGGGTGCTTGCGCCCGCCCTGTGGCGGCACCGAGGCAATCGTGCCTTCGATCAACTTGAGCAGGGCCTGCTGGACGCCCTCGCCGGAGACGTCGCGCGTAATCGACGGATTGTCGGACTTGCGCGAAATCTTGTCGATTTCGTCGATGTAGACGATGCCGCGCTGCGCCTTCTCGGTATCGTAGTCGGCCTTTTGCAGCAACTTCTGGATGATGTTTTCGACATCCTCGCCGACGTAGCCGGCTTCGGTCAGCGTCGTCGCATCGGCCATCACGAAAGGGACGTCGAGTGTGCGGGCCAGTGTTTGCGCGAGCAGGGTCTTGCCCGAGCCAGTGGGGCCGATCAGCAAAATGTTGCTCTTGGCTAGTTCAACGTCATCACTGGTCTTGCCGAAATGACGCAAACGCTTGTAATGGTTGTAAACCGCCACTGACAGGATTCGTTTGGCCTGATCCTGACCGATGACGTATTGATCGAGCAAGGCGGCAATTTCTTTCGGCGTCGGCAGATCGCTCTTGTTGCCTTTGCCGCCCTGCTCACCGACGACTTCTTCGCGGACGATGTCATTGCAGAGTTCGATGCACTCATCGCAAATGTACACCGCCGGTCCGGCGATCAGCTTCTTGACCTCGTGCTGGCTTTTGCCACAGAACGAGCAGTACAGCAGCTTTTCGCTGCCACTTTTCTTTTCCGACATGTTTGTGCTACCTCTTGGTCAAGCCGTACTGCCGTGTGTCGGCATGAACGTTCAGCCCGCGTCCCGCTTGGCGAGTACCTTGTCGATCAGGCCGTAGTCGGCGGCTTCGCTGGCGGAGAGGAAATTATCACGATCGGTGTCCCGTTCGATCCGTTCAATCGATTGACCAGTGTGCAGCGACATCAACTCGTTGAGCTTGCTGCGCAAGGCCAGGATCTCCTTGGCATGAATGGCAATATCCGCTGCCTGCCCCTGAAAGCCACCCATCGGCTGATGGATCATCACCCGCGAATTGGGCAACGCAAAACGCTTGCCCTTCGTTCCAGACGTCAAGAGGAATGCCCCCATTGAGCAGGCTTGGCCCATGCACAACGTCGAAATATCCGGCTTGATGAACTGCATCGTGTCGTAAATCGACAGCCCGGCCGACACAGAACCGCCAGGGGAATTGATATAAAAATGTATATCTTTGTCCGGGTTTTCGGCTTCGAGGAACAGCAGCTGCGCTACCACCAGATTGGCCGTCATGTCATTGACGGGCCCGACGAGAAAAACAACTCGTTCCTTGAGCAGACGCGAGTAGATGTCGTAGGCACGTTCCCCACGACCGCTCTGTTCGATGACCATCGGTACCAGCCCCAGCGCTTGGGGATGCCAGTCAGAATGGTGGTCTATATGCATACTGTCTCCTGTGGCGCGTTACGCCGCTTTCCGGCCGGTTCGTTCAGGACGGCCGCCCCATCAATTCATTGAATTCTACTGGCTTGCCTACAACCTTGGCTTGACTCAACACCCAGTCAACCACGTTCGCCTCCACCGCCGCACCGGTCATTTCTGCCAGTTGATCAGGATGAGCATAGTACCAGCGGACGACTTCTTGTGGATTCTCGTAGCTCTGCGCGGTTTCTTCGACCAAGGCACGCACCTGTTCCGGTTTCGCCTCCAACGAATGTGTTTTCACAACCGCGGCGTACAACAAGCCCAGGCTCACCCGTCGTTTGGCCTGCTCGGCAAACCATTCGGACTTGATCGGCAAACCCTTGATCTTCATGCCTTCCCGCTCCAATCCTTGACGCGCTGTCTGAAGCATGTTTTCGACTTCGCTAGCGACCAGGGCGGTCGGCAACGGGAATTCGTGCTTCTGCAACAGGACGTCCGCGACCTGCTTGACAAGCTCGGCTTGCAGTCGTTTTTTCACTTCACGCTTTAGATTTTGTTCAATTTCAGCGCGCATCTGTTCGATGTTGCCATCGGCAACCCCGAGGAGGATGGCAAATTCCGCGTTCACTTCCGGCAGAATGGCCTGACAAACTTCCTTGAGCGTCACTTCGAAGACCACGCTCTGCCCAGCCAGGTCCTTGTTGAAATAATCATCCGGGAACGTCAGATCGAATGTCTTGCTGCTCCCCGCGCCGCTACCGATAAGCGCTGCTTCAAAATCGGCCAGCATCCGGCCTTCACCAAGTACGAAACGGTAGTCCTGTCCCTGGCCGCCCTGGAAAGGCTCGCCATCCTTTTTGCCGACGAAATCGATGCATACCTGATCTCCATTCGCCGCCGGACGATCGACCACTTCATAGCGCACCCGCTGTTTACGAAGGACTTCGATGGTTCCGTCCACTTCGGCGGCACTGACGGTCAGTAGCGGACGTTCGATGGTCACATCGGAAAAATCGCCCAACTCCAATTCGGGAAAGACTTCGAAGACGGCCGTAAATCCGACGTGTGTGTCACTGTTGGTTCCGGGCGCAATGTGCGGACTGCCGGCGACACGCAGCTTCTGTTCAATGACGGCTTCTCTGAACAATCGTTCAAGGATATCGTTCAAAGCATCGTTGCGAGCATCGAAACCATACTGCTGACGGATCATGTTCGCGGGCACTTTACCGGGGCGAAATCCAGGCATTTTCGCCGTCCGGCCCAGTCGCTTCAGTCGCTGATCGACATCCTTCTCCAGATCGGCGATGGCCACCGACAGTTCCAGACGGCGCTCGAGAGGATTGACAACTGTGGCGTCAGTGTCGGGGTTGGCGGCGTTTGTTTCCATAACAATCCTTGCGATCAGGCTCAAAGGTGGCTGAATCCGGGCTCGGGAATACAAACCCACCCGGTCGGATAGAGATGCACAGGCCGTACGAATTATGGCTACGCGACCTGCATTCGTGCTGCGGCTTCCCGGCCAGTTGTAGAAGGCGCCTCATCAAGCTGTTGTTTTATTGAGAATACAGTGAGAAATTTTCAGCAGTCGGCGGGCCAGCAGCAATAATCGATGGCAGTTGATACGCTTCGATTCAACACACGAAAAAGGCGAAATTTTACAGCAATAATCTATGGCTCGAAACTCCTGCCAGAGTTCGTCATCGTAACAGCAGTTGCTTGCCGATAGAGAGCGGCCGCGAGACAGCAAACGACTTGTGGGCAATGGACCGCGAATAAAGAAGAGGTTGCACGCATATTGCCCGCTGTGCCTTTGGTGGACCGGAGAGGCTGACGAATATCCCGACGACTGGTTGCGTAGCGGATCGTTGCAGCAGGTGCTCCCACCTCGCTCCATCGGACTGGTCTTAAGAATCTGTTGATGATAATCAATGGGTTTGACATTCGAACTTGCATTTGAGCAATGGTCTGGCAAACTCGGAAACCGTCGGAGCAGAGTACTGATTTCCCCGGGCAGGCTTGGCATCCGCCCAAGACCCCAACCCCGGGCACCTGTTCCACCTCCTCGATTGACCCAATCCATCTGACAAGGGAATGTCATGTCCTCATCATTAACCCGACGCAGCGGCATTTTGCTCCACACCACTTCTTTACCCGGTCCGCACGGCTGCGGCGACCTCGGAGAGTCGGCTTATCATTTCGTCGATTGGCTGGTAGCGGCTGCCCAGTCACTGTGGCAGATATTGCCACTGGGTCGGGTTGGCCCCGGCAATTCTCCCTATGTCAGTCCGTCAGCATTTGCCGGCAACGAACTGTTGATCGATCTGCGCGAATTGCAACGTTCAGGCTGGCTGGACGCAGCCGATCTGGCAAAGCTGCCCGTCACTCCGCCGGGACGGGTCGATTACGCTGCTGTCCGCCAAGGCAAGGAAAAATTGTTACGTCAGGCCGCCAGACGCTTTTTCGCTGGCGAAGCGGGCAGTCCAGCACACCAGGCTTACTTGGCATTTTGCAGCGCCAACTCGTCCTGGCTGGCTGATTACGCCTTGTTCATGGCGCTGGATGCCGAATTTGCCCCGACGGGCAAGCTGTGGCAAGACTGGCCGGCGCCTTTGGCCAAACGACAGGTCAGCGCGTTGCGTCGGGCAGAGAGCACGCATGCCGACGAGATTGCCTTCTGGAAATTTGCGCAGTGGTGCTTTTTCCGGCAATGGCAGGCGGTCAAGGACTATGCCAACGCGCGACAGATCGAAATCATCGGTGACCTGCCGATTTTTGTCGCCGGACACAGTGCCGATGTCTGGTCAAACCCAGGTCTCTTCGATCTCGACGATCAAGGACGGCAGAACACCGTCGCCGGTGTTCCGCCCGACTACTTCAGCGCCACCGGACAGCGCTGGGGCAACCCGCTCTATCGCTGGTCGGCGCATGCCGCCGAAGGCTATCGCTGGTGGGTGGAACGCATGCGGCAGACGATGA
>CAYRXO010000004.1:0-28010 GCA_964428215.1 uncultured Candidatus Accumulibacter sp.
ACAGTCCTTACCCTCACCAACCGCTACCATGGAATTTGAAATGAGAACTGCTGGGGCTTGTTGCCGCCGATCAGGTCAACTCCGACAGGCTGCTAGGGAAGCGCTGATTAAATCGTGTTAAAAAATTTCGACATCAGTACAACCAATGGGTTAGGCTGCCATCTTGGGGCGAAAATCGATTTAATCAGCGCTTCCCTAGAATAAGCAGTTTTGCGCAATTTGCACGCTGATGTCTGCTTCCTCCGAACTGGCCTTGATTCTGCTGCCGCATCCAACGACCGCCGCTCCGCTGGTGCAGTCGCTGACCGGGGAGACGGTTTTTACCGCCGACGGCAATCTGGTGATCGTCTATCGCCTGCGCGGAGATATGGTTCGCTTGCGCATGCCAGAAAGGCAAATGCCGGGGCCGGCGGATGGCCTATGGGAACATACCTGCTGCGAACTGTTCGTCGGCGTTGTCGGTGAGACGTCGTATCGTGAGTTCAATTTTTCGCCGTCCGGGCAATGGGCGGCTTACGCCTTTTCCGGTTATCGACAGCGCGATCCGGCCGCGGAACCGATCTGCGCGCACGACAACCCACCGCTGATCAACGTCGAACTGACCGCCGGCAGGCTCGAACTGTCTGTCCGTCTTCCCGGCTCGGCGCTGCCACCCTTGCCGACCGGCGGCGCGTTGGAGTTCGGTCTGGCCGCCGTGGTCGAAGCAGCCGATCTGGTAGACGGGCGGCATAGTTACTGGGCTTTGCATCATCCCGTCGCGCGTCCCGACTTTCATCATCGTGACGGTTTCGTGCGCAAGCTGTCATCGTCTGTGGCCCACTGAGAAGCTGTCTAAAAACTCCATTGACCATCGAAACAGAAGGACAAAGTGGCAAGTTAGACTATGTCCATGCCGGTTTGAAGGCTCAACTCCTTCACCTTGCCTTTGGCATGTTCCTGCTATCCGAACGACGGCTCAAGCTTGCCCGGCGTTTTCGGATTGCCTGATCGCCGATTGCGAGGGCTCGTATTCGGCAAGAAAGGTGATCTGAACGTTAAGGCCACCGGTTTAAACGGCGGTCAGGCTGATCGAGGCGCTGTGCAGACCGACAATCTCGTGCCCAATGGCTAATCCCAGGCCACAACCATCTCCTGGTGATCCAGGTACGCGGTAAAATCGCTCCGATACTTTGGACATCTGGTCTTCAGGAATTCCTGTACCGCTATCTGTAAGAGACTGTGAAAAAATAACATTTTTCTTGTTCGCGTTTGTTTTATACTGGCCGTCTGTTTAGACGTTTTGTTTTGCCAGAAGACGCGGACAGAGTGCTTCGAGAACGGGAATAGCTGACGAGCCGAGACCTCAGAGGATATTCCGAATGTGAGACATGTCAGGAGAATTTCCATGCTGCCCTCTCGTATTCCTTATATTTTGCTCGGGCTGCTCGCTGTTGCCGCCAGCGATGCCATGGCCGATCCTTTCATCGTAAGCTCCACGCCTTCAGCGCTGTCGGGGAAGGTCGGCGAGACGGTCACGGGGACTTACGTCGTGTCCTTCGATCCGCAGTACACTTCGGCCAACCCGTTCCAGTTCGTCGGCTATGACCTGAAAGTGGCTTACGATCCGTTGAAGCTGAGTCTGAACGAAGCGAACACCACGCTTGCCTTCCTCGGCTTGGCACCGGTTACGATCACCAGCCTTGGCGGCGTATCTACCAGCGGACAATACAATTTCCATGCGGCTCCTCAACTCGACATGGACCCGAACAGCTCCAATTATCTCAACTTCATCCCATTAAATGTCTGGGGTGACGTAACGATGACGCTGTCTTTCGTTGTCGCTGGCGCAGGCACTTCCATGGTCGAGGTCGGGCCCGCGGATTCGAATGGCAACCCCACCGCCAGCCTGACGGTGGATGATGGCAGTTCTGCCGGACATCCGTATTACTTCAATGGCCTTTTTGACATCGTCGGTACCAATCCGCCCACAGGTGTACCGGAACCGGGCAGTCTGATCCTTGTTGCTGGCGGCCTATTGGCTGCACTGCTGCGCCGTCGTTACCAGTGAAACTCGCGGAGGCGAACGACAAACGGGCTGCACTCGAGGTCAGCCCCATACTGTAAAAAGAGAAAGCCAAACCCGCCGCAAGACGGGGTCGGAAAGCCACGGGTCTTCCATTGCTGAGAGCGGAAGATAGCCGGGTTACCATAACGCCAAGGGGGAATCGTTATGGCTTGTCAACGAGTGAGCGCACACACGCCGCGCGCCGGATCCGTTGCGGTCGGATTCTGTGTCCCCGCCATTCCCCAAGTGGTTGCTACCACTGCTGGCTGCGCATTGCCCTATATCGCTGCGCAGATGCGACCGCTATTTCTTTTCGAAAATTTACACCCGGATCAAGCCGAACTCCGCCATGGCGACTTGTCGCCGATCCCGGCACGCGCATCCCGATCTCAAGCCCTTTGAAGGAGTCATCATGTTCTCCACACAGCAAAACCATGCCAAGACCAAGATTGCCAAGCTGATTGGCGGAATGATGGGACAGATCAGGGGGCGTCAGCCGCGGCCGGGCGCTTCCCGACTGCCCGGGCGAGAAAAAATCGTTTTCGAAAGTCTGGAACAACGCGTCCTGATGTCTGCCGACTTCACGCCGGTGGCCCAGGGTGGCACAGCGGTGCATCAATCGACGCAAAACGGCTCACTGGCCGGTGCCGGCGCGGAAGTCTCGTACGACTTGGCTCTCGACCCGGGACAAAAGATCTCGGTGGCGATGAACACCGATGCCAGCGTGCAGGCCTCGATTCAGATCTTCGACAGCGATGGCACGACCCTGCTGGGTTCCGCCCAGGCCGGTCTGCCCGGCGGGAGCGCATTCCTGGATTCCATCGCGGCGACTTCCGGCGGTCATTACACCCTGAAGGTGCAGGATCAAAGCGGCAGCGGCAACTTCAGCGCCGGCATCTTCCTGAACGCCTCCGTCGAACACAGCGTAAACAACGATACCGCCGCTTCAGCCCAGGATTTGGCGCCATCGCAGTTCACCCTGCCCAACGGTGGTTTGCGCTACGCCGTTGCCGGCACCACGGATGCCGGTACGCCCGACTACTTCAGCATCCAGTTGCAGGGTGGTCAGCTGGCCAGCTTTGCGCTGGCGGCCACCCAGGGAGCGGCGGCGGGCAGCCTGCGCTTGGAACTGCGCGATGCGGCCGATCAGTTGATCGCCCTCGGCGAACCCACCCTCAATTTCGCTCAGTCCCTGCAGAATTTCGCCATTCCCCGCACGGACACCTATTACCTGCGCGTCGGCGGCGATGCCGGCATCGATTACACCCTGACCGCCCTTCAGGGCAGCATGGCCGATCTGGAATCCAACAATGCCGTCGGACTCGCGCAAACACTGTCCGGCACTGGCGTGGCCCTGGGCAGTCTGGGGCGGGACCAGCAGGCGGCGCATGCCGATATCCGGGTGGCGGTGCTCAGCGACATCAGTGCCGGCAGTAACGGTGGCGGCACCGGGGTGATCAATCAACTCAACGACGACACTTATTACAACTTCACCGCGACCGCGGTGACCGCGGAGCAGATCGACAGCATCGAAAAACTCAACCAGTACGATGTGGTGGTGATTGGCGACCCTGCCACTCACAGCGCGCTGGCGTCCATCGCCGAGGTACTGAAGAATTGGGTGGAGGACGGCGGAGGTCTGGTCGGCGCGGGCTGGCTCGGCTACGCGGCGGGCGGCGGCAACCTGATTCCGGCTATCGACAGCGTCATGCCGGTGGATTTGACGGCACCCTATGCTTACGATTCCGGCGATGTCATCAGCGTCGATCAGGCCAGCGACGTGACGGCCGGGGTCAATGATTTCAATCCGCATACCTGGATCAACTGGGTGCCGGCCGACGTCCCCAACGGTACCGTGATGGCCACCGAGAACGGCCACCCTGCCGTGGTCATCGGCACGCCGGCTTCCGGCCGCAGCGTCTATCTCGCCCCCATCTACATGGCTTGGGGCTGGTCCTATCCGAGTCTCACCACCGGGAGTGCGGATCGCCTCTTCGAGCAGTCCGTCGCCTGGGCCGCCGGCTCCCGTGCCGATACGCAGGACAATTACCTGGTCGCCGCCAATGCCGGTGATACCCTGCATCTCGCCACCACTACGCTAGGTGACGGCCTGAACAGTCCCGCCAACTCGCTCGCCCTGCGCGTTGAAGTCTATGACCCGCTGAACAACCTGGTGGCGACCGTCGACAGCCCGGATGTGGCGTTCGACTACACGGTCACGGCGGCGGGAACTTACCGAATCCGCGTACTTCAACTGGCCGGCGAGGGCGATTACACCCTCTCCGTGCAGGGCGCGACGGCCGCAGCGGCTACGGAAGTGCAAGTCTTGTCCACCAGCCTGACCGCGGACGCCACCGTGGCGGTCATGCCGACGACGATCGACTACCGCTTCTCCAACAGCCTCGATTTGCGCACCGTCAGTGCTGCCAACCTGACGATTTTCGGCGCTACGCTGGCCTCGCCTGTCGCCGCCAACAGTGTGCAGATCGTCGATGGCCATACTCTGCGCTTTGCCATCGACGGGATTGCTAACGACTACGGCACCTACACCCTCTCGCTGGGAGGCATTTCCGATATCGCCGGCGTCACGCTGACGCCCTATGCGGAAAATGTGCATCTCGACACCGGCCCGGTACTGACCGGTACCAATGCCAACGGCCGCCCGGCGCCGGGGCCGCAGCAGATCTGGTTCTCCTTCAGCAAGCCCATCGACACCGGCATGCTGGACGGAGCCATGTATCTGCAGAGCCAGGTTACCGGGAACACCCTCCGGCCTACCACCTGGTCATATGACAATGTGACGAATACGGTGTACTTCGACGTCACCGACAGCCTGGCGGAAGGCAATTACTCGCTGATCCTGAATGGCGAATCCATCGTCGGCATGGACGGCCATACCCTGTACGGTGGTACGCAGAGCTTCCTGCTGAGGGTCGATTACGAGTCCCGGAATTTCCCGACGCCGCTGACGCTCGACAAGCCGGCCGGCTCGCAGGTCTTCTCGGGTGAGCAGACGGGTTATTTCAACGATTCCTGGGATTCCGACACCTTTAGCATCGACCTCAACGCCGGGCAGATATTGAGTCTGGCCGTGAGGCCGGACAACCTCGACGGTACGGTCAATGTCCTGCTGACGAGTCCGTCGGGCAGCCAGACCGGCGACACGGGCAATGCCGCCAATGCGACCTCGGCCTACGGGCAGGCGCTGCTGGCCAACAACATTGCCATCACGGAAACGGGAACTTATTTCATCCAGGTGAGCAGCCAGTCCAGTACTCCCGGCGGCTACAAGCTCATGCTGGCCGTGAACGCGGCAGGCGAGGCGGAGATGCTCGGTCTGGGTGCCAACGACACGCCGGAGTCGGCACAGGACATCCAGGGTACCTTTGTCGACCTGGGCAACGGCTCCTCGCGCGCGGCCGTGCTGGGGACGCTGCAGGCGGGTTCCGACACTGCCACCACCGTGGTTACCGAACAGTTTGCCGGCTGGCAGGCCAACAACTGGACCTTCAATTCCAGCGGTAACAATGCCTACCAGGGCCTCGACGGATGGGGATACAACGACAGCTACAGCCTCTACATGGAAGGCTATGGCAGCCAGCCCAGCCGCAATGAGGCCGTCTGGAACGTAAACCTCTCCGGTCTCGCCAATGCCACCTTGTCCTACTGGGCATACCAGGATAACCAGGGCACACCGTTCGGCGGCAATTTCGTCGGTTCCTACAATGCCGATGGCGTGGCCGTGAGCAGCGACGGCATCAACTGGGCGCCGGTGTACAGCCAGCCCACGGATACTTCCGAAACCTGGAAGCTACACCAGATCGATCTTGGCGCTGCCCTGACCGACAGCGGTCTGTCCCTGATTGACGTCCGGTATATCAAGTTCCAGCAGTACGCTCCCGGCAACGACACGGACGAATTGAGCTATATCAGCAGCCTGTCCATCACCACCCGTCCGCCGCAAGCCTATGTGCCGACGTCGATCACGGCTGCGAGCGGCTTCCTCCCCGGCATCGACTACTCGAACGATCGCGCTGCTCTCGACGACGGCGTGGTGCCGGCGAACGCGACCGACTGGACGGATGCCAGCACCGTGCACTGGTTCGGTTACCCGGAGAACAATCCATCCGGTAACACGCTTTACTTCCAGTACGACCTTGGCGGGGCGGTGAATGTCAGCGATCTCCTGCTGTCGGTGGATAACAACGATACCTACCATGTCGAGTGGTCCCTGGATGGCAACAACTGGCAGTCCCTCGTCACGCTGCCCGACTGGGCCGGCAGCGTGAACTACGGCATGCAGACCTTCGACACCCGCGCCGCCAGCGCCAACTACGATGGCAACGTCGATTTCACACCGCTCAGCGCGCGCTACCTGCGTATTTCCGCTTCCGGCGGCGATGGCGCATATGCCATCGGTGAAATGCAGGTTCTCGGCGAGAGCCAGGACTGGTACGCCGTGTCGCTGGATGCAGGCGAGGTGGCGACCTTTGCCGTCTCCAGTGCCGGGGCAAACCTCACGCTCGATCTTTTTGACGACGCGGGCAACCCGCTGGCCAGCAGCACAGCCGATGCCGCCAATACCGATGCGGCCATCCGCGACTTCCGCGCCAATCTGGCCGGTACGCACAACTATTACCTGCGGGTGAGCGGTGGCCAGCCGGGCGACTACAACCTGGTGGTGACCCGCAACTCGGCCTTCGTTCAGGCCCCCAGTGACAACGCCCGGAACGACCAGGACATCAGCACCACCGACCGCGTTCTCTCCCATTTGAGCAAGACGTTCCGCGTTGCGGTGCTGGGCCAGCAGGGTCCCGGCGGGGCGGCACAGTCTGTGGCCGACCAGTTGAACGACAGCTCCGCCTTTTCCATTCAGGCAACGGTCGTGGCGCCGACCGACATCGATACGCTGGGCAAGCTGGCCAACTACGACGTGGTGGTGATTGGGGAACAGGGTGGTCGTGACGGTTTGGCGACCGTGGCGGCCGTGCTGCGCCAGTGGGTCGAGGCCGGTGGCGGCGTTGTCGGCGCGGGCCCGCTGGTCGAAATCGCCGGTTCCAGTGACGGCGTACCGCTGGCCGACGTCGACGCCATCATTCCCGTCGATACCAGCGGCTATGCCGACGACTACTACGGTAGCACAGTCGACATCACGGATACCTCACATCCGCTGACCGCCGGCGTCAACTCCTTCTTCGACTATTACACCGAGTTTGCGCCGGCCGATCCGGGCGCCACCGTGCTGGGTACCGTGAATGGCCAACCGACGATTGTCGTCGGCAAGGAAGGGCAGGGGCGCGGGGTCTATCTCGGCACCTACTTCATGTCCACCATTGAGGGCACTCAGCGCGTTGGTTCCGCCGATCAGTTGCTGGAACAGGCCGTCGCCTGGGCGGCCGGCTCCCGTGCCAATACCTACACCTTTACCGCGACCGCCGGCGACACGCTGACGCTGTGGACCCGGACGCCAGGAGATGGCCCGAACCTGCCGGCAAACACCCTCGATGCCAGCATCGCCCTGTATGCCCCCGACGGCACGCTGCTGGCAACGGATGACAACAGCCTCGATGGGCGCAATCCGTGGCTGCAGACCCAGGCGACGCTGGACGGCAAATATACGGTCGTCGTGACGCCGGTCTTTGGCGCCGGCGCGTATACCCTGGCCGTGGATGGCGCAACCACCCTCCCGGCCGATTTCAGTGTGACGGCAGCCGTACCGTCACAGGGAGCGGATCTGAACGTTTTTCCCGACACCTATCAGGTAACCCTCTCCGCGCCGCTGCTTTATGCCAGTGTGCAACCCTGGGATCTGACCATCAACGGCATCGCGGCCCAGGGGGTCGCCATCCTGGACAACCATACCCTGCGCTTCGACATCGGCAACGCCAACACGGGTAGCGAGGGCGTGTATAACGTGCATATCGCCGCCGGCGATCTGCAAACCGTCTCCGGCGTCGGTCTGCAGGATTTCGCCACCACCTTCTCCACTGACACGACCCCACCGGCGGTGGTGGAGACCTCCGTCACCCAGAATGCGGTCATCAACATGGATGCCCGAACCCTCGTTTTCACCTTCAGCGAAGCGCTGGATCTGGCCGCCATCGGCAGCAATGCCGTGCTGTTGACCGATGCCTCGGGCAACACGGTGACGGTCAGTTCCGTCCAGTTCGATGCGGCCAACTTGACGCTGGCCGTGAACGTGCCCGGCCTGGCCGAAGGTGATTACACGCTGAAGCTCCTCAGCGGCGCATCGACGCTGCATGACCAGGCCGGCAACGCGCTGGACGGCAACGCCGACGGCGCGCCGGGGGGTGATTTTGTCTTCAATTTCAGCGTCGATGTCACCACCCGCGCTTTCCCGACGCCGCTGGGCAGCGTACAGCCCGACGGTTCGCTGGTCTACAGCAATACCGCCGCGGGCCATTTCAACGCGGAAGGCGACGCGGACGAATTCACGCTCGACCTGGAAGCGAATCAGGTTTTGACGCTGGTGTTCACCGCCCAGGATCCGAGTATCCGCGTGAATGCCCAGTTGCTGGATGTCAATGGCAACATCATCGCCGATGTCTTTTCGTCCGTCTCGGGCGGCAGCGCCGTCATCCAGACGGCGACGATCGCTTTCAACGGCGTTTATACGCTGAAGCTCCACGCCGACCGCGGCATGGGCAATTACACCGTGAAAGCAATGGTGAATGCGGCGCAGGAAGTCGAGCAGAACAACGGCTTCAATGAAGGCATTGCCACCGCCCAGAGCATCGACAGCAGTTTCATCGATCTCGGCAACAGCATCAGTCATGGCGCGGTGGTTGGCCAGCTCTCCGGCCCCCACAACGTCACGGTGTCCGTGGACGGCCAGTCCAACATCTTCGCAGCCGGCCTGTCCTCGACGGGCGATGGCACCCTGCCGCCGGTAATCAGCTTCGCTGCCGGCAGCGACAACGTCTTTACTTTCCCGAGTGTCAGCGGGCGGGTTTCCTTCGGGGGCATGGATCTGTCGGTGCCGCCGGACGGTGGCGACGGTGGCAGCGGCACGACGGACATCACGTCCTCTGCCGACAATCCCGGCCTCTCCGGCATCATCTACGGGCACGGCGACCTGACGACGAACCCGCCCTCGCTGCCTTACGTGCCGGGCAAGACCATGTTCCTCGTCGGCGTGTTCCTCGGCGATGGCGTCGCCGATCCGAATGCCACCCCGGCTCGCCTCGACTTCACCGATGCGCCCGATGGCATGGGCACCGATTTCACCGACCTGTCGCCGCAGCTTGGTCAGACCTTCTTCATCGGGAACGGGCTTACTGCCCAAGGGACTGTGCAGCAGTTCCATGCACCCGCAGGGGCGACGCGCCTCTTCCTCGGCTTTGCCGATTCCCTGCAGTTCGGCTTCCCGAGCAATCCTCCTGGCTATTACCAGGACAACTACGGCAAGCTCGATGCCCAGGTTCAGCTCAATACCCGGCAGGTGACCGACGAGGACTGGTACAGCGTCCATCTGGATGCGCAGCAGAGCAGCACCATCACCCTGTCCCGTGCTGATCGTAGCGCGGCAGGCAGCATCCAGTTGCAACTCTACGATGGTGCCAAGCACCTGATTGCCACCGGCAACAGCGATTCCAGCCGTTTCGACAGCTACATCCAGGACTATGTGGCCAGCGTCGCCGGCACCTATTATCTGCGTGTCTCCGGGGATGCTGCCCCTTATTCCTTGCAGGTTGCCAAAGACGCCGGGCTTTCCCTGCAGATCCCCGGTCAGACCCAGGACATTACCCAGACCAACTCGGTCATTGGCGGTTTTGGTGGCGACTCAACCAGATCGAATGCGAGTGCCTTGCGCATCGCCGTGTTGAGTACCGGCAATGGCAGCTACGCCGATCAGGGCTTGCAAGCCACCGTCAACCAGTTGAACGACAGTACGGTCTACCACTTTAACGCCAGCCTGGTTTCCGCCAGCCAGATCGACACCGAGCAGGAAATCTCTGCCTATGACGTAGTCGTGCTGGGCGGTTCGCTATACAACATCTCCGAGCTGAACAGCGTCGTGCCGGTGCTGAATGGCTATGTGCAGCATGGCGGCGGCCTCATCACCACTGGCTGGGCCTTGAGCGAAACGAGTTCCATGGATTCGGTCACCCGTAGCGAGTTCGATGCTGTGGTGCCGGTGAATGCGTCGAGCTGGAACTGGAGTGGATATACATACAATGCTACTGTGACGCCGGTGGGCAACAGCCCGATCGTCAATGGCGTCGGCAGCTTCTCTGTCGGGTACGACGGCGCCGGCTCCAATTATGTGGAGTATCCGGTGGCCACACCGCTGGTGGATGCGGGGGCGACCGTTCTCGCTCAAATCGGTTCCACCCCGGTGGCGGCCGCGGCCCAACTGGAAGGCGGACGTTCCGTCTACCTCGGGCTGACCTATGCTTATTACTACGGCGCTTATGGGCCGGGGCTGCGTACCGGCAATGCTGACAAGTTGCTGGAGCAGGCCGTCGAATGGGCAGGGGTCAAGTCCGACAGTTACACCTTCGTCGCCAATTCCGGTGACCATCTCACCATTCAGACCGCCACACCGGGCGACGCGGCTGGTCAGCCTGACAACACGCTGAACCTGGAACTGGCGCTGTTCGACGCCTCCGGCAACCCGATTCCCGAGGCGGACTACAACGTGAGTTCCACGGACGGACATAACGTCCGTATCGACTACACGCCGTCGCAGGGCGGCACTTTCACGGTGCGCGTATCGAACACCAACAATGGCAAAGGTGCCTATGTTCTCAACGTGCTGGGCAGCACTGCCCACGTCGACCACACGCCGCCCACCGTCGTCAGCAGCAGCATCGGCGACGGCGCCGTCGTCGTGCCGGGAGATCTGACCTACACCGCCACTTTCAGCGAAGAACTGGCGTCTGCCGGGCTGGATCTCAATAGCGTCACGCTGACCGACACCGACACCGGCACCATCATCCCGATTGCCGCCAATGGTTTGAAAGGTGAGTACTGGTCGGTGGGCCACAACATCAATTCCATGGCCGATGTGGACTTCACCGCCACGCCGACCTATACGCGTACAGACGACGGGATCAATTTCGGTGACGGCGACGGCATGGGTGGGCTGGGCCTCTATGACACCTACGCGGCACGCTGGACTGGTCGTATCCGTATCGATAGCGCCGGCACCTACAGCTTCTACACCAACAGCGATGACGGCAGCCAGCTCTATATCGACGGCAATCTGGTGGTGAACAACGACGGTAATCATGGCACGTCGCAGGCTGGCGGCAGCGTGACCTTGAGCGCGGGCTACCACGACATCAAGGTGCTGTACTTCGAGAACTACAGTGGCGCCCATATCGACGTTTCCTGGACACCGCCCGGCGGCAGCCAAAGTGCCATTCCGGCCGGTGTCCTGTTCAACACGACGAGTTCGGACAGCAACCGCTTTGCCTACGATCCGGCCACCAGCACGCTGACCCTGAACTACAAGAACCTGCCGGAAGGCAATTACCGGCTGAGCCTGTCTGCCGGCGCCAGCGGCTTCCGCGATCTGCAGGGCAACCTGCTGGATGGCAATGCCGACGGTTTTGGCGGCGATGATTACGTAGTCAATTTCCGGATCGATGCCGCCGGCGCCACGCCGCTGGCCGCCCTGACCTCCATCGCTCCGCAAGGCTCCCTGGTCTATGACTCGCCCAGCCGCGGCAGCCTGTACGGCGCGGGCGACGTGGACGACTACACGGTGAATCTCGCCGCCGGCCAGAAGGCCAGTGTGCGCGTGACGCCGGCGGTCTCCGGACTGCAGGCACAGGTGCAACTGATCGCGCCGGACGGCTCCGTGCTCGGCACGGCCAGTGCCAGCGCCGGCCAGACCGTCCTTCTGCAGAATATCGACGTGGCGACCGCCGGCACATATACGTTGCGGATCAGCGGCCTCGCCGGTTCCGGCAACTACGACACCCAACTGCTGCTGAACGCCCAGATCGGGAGCGAAGCTTGGGGTGGCGCCAGCAACGACAGCCAGACTACGGCGGAAAATATCGATGGCTCCGCGGTCGCATTGACCACGGGAGCCGACCGTCTGGCGGTGCTCGGGAACGTTTCCGGCGGCGCGGACTGGTACAGTTTCAGTCTGGCCGCCGGCCAGTCTGCCAGTCTGGCCGTCACGCGCACGGACACCCCCAGCCAGGCAGGACTCGACCTCGCCCTTTACGACGCCAGCGGCAATCTGATTGTCAAGGGCATTGCCGATCCGGGCAATGTCGATCAGTCGATTTCGCAATTCGTCGCCTCCGCGGCGGGCACCTACTACGTGCATGTCAGCGCCGCAACCAGCCTGCCCTACAGTCTGGTGGTCAGCCGTGGCGCCGATTTCGGCCTCGAGCAGAATGGTGCCCAGGACATTTCGACTACTGGCCAGGTGCTGGGCGGCATGGGCAGTTCGACAGAACTGGCTTCGAGCGCACTGCTGCATGTCGCCGTCCTGAATTCGGGCTATGGCAGCTACGCCGATCAGGGCTTGCAGGCCATCGTCAATCAACTCAACGACAGTACCGCTTTCCATTTCAGCGCCAGTCTCGTTTCCGCCTCCCAGATTGACACCTTGCAGGAAATTTCGGCGTATGACGTGGTGGTGATCGGCGGTGCGCGATATACCTACGGAGAAGGCAACCAGTTGAATGCACTGGCGCCGACTCTGCAGTCTTACGTGCAGCAGGGCGGCGGCCTGATCTCTACCGGATGGCTGCTGTTCGATACCACTTACGGCATGGACGGTGCCGACCGGGCGATTCTCGATACGGTCGTGCCGGTCAACGTCAGCGGCAGTGGTGACGGTTATACGAATGGCGGAGCTTTCATCGCCTCCGGAACGAGTCCGATTGTCGATGGTGTCACCAATTTCTCTGTCGATACCTACACTGAATACCCCAATGGCACGCCGTCACTGGACCCCGGCGCCACTTTGCTGGGTACGGTTGGCGGGCTGGCAGCCGGCGCTTCTGCCGAAGTGGGTGCGGGGCGGACCGTTTATCTGGCTCCGGCCTATGCTTTCTATTATTTGGGCAATGGGTCCCAACTGCGTAGCGGCCAGGGCGACCGTCTGCTGGAACAGTCGGTCGCCTGGGCGGCCGGTGACCTCTCCGACCGCTACACGATCCAGGCGACCGCCGGGCAGCCGCTCGCTATCCAGACTTTCACACCGGGCGACGGCGGCGGCCAGCCGGGCAACACCCTGGATGCGCGTCTCGAACTGTACGATGCCAGCGGCAACCTCTTGGCCAGCAACGACAACGGCGCGCCCGATGGCCGCAATGCGCAACTGCTGTATACCCCGACCAGCGATGGCAGCTACAAAGTGCGGGTCATCGCCGTCGGTCACCGCACCGGCGATTATTTCCTGCAGGTGAATGGCGCCAACCTGAATGCGTCGGCCAACGCTGCGCCGATCGTGACGGCGGCGGTACCGGCCCAGGGCGGCAACCTGCTTGTTCCGCCCCCCACCTCCATCACCCTGACTTTCTCGGAAGCCATCGACGCCCGCTCGGTACAGGCTTCCGACCTGCGGCTGGACAACGGCGCCACGGCCACTTCCGTGGACATCATCGACGGCCGCACATTGCGTTTTAACGTCAGCCTTACCAATACTGAAGGCGATTTCAGCTATACCCTCAACGCAAACGGAGTGACCGACCTGCAAGGCGTCAGCAACGCGTCTTACTCCGGCGGCTTCCACGTCGATCACAGCGGTCCGCGGGTGGTGTCGCAAAATATCGCCGCGAACGCACCGTTCAATTACATCGATCTGGTGTTCACCGAAGGCATCGATCCGGCCAGCGTCAGTACTGCCGACATTTCCGCCTTCACTGCTCCGGACGGCACGAACCTGCTCAACCAGATCGCCGGCGCCAGCGTCATCAACGGCAATACCTTGCACGTCACCTTCAACAGCCAGTATCAGGAAGGCGATTACCACCTCACCGTCGGGCCGAACCTCACCGACCTGGTGGGCAACGCCATGGACCAGAACCAGAATGGTGTGAACGGCGAAGCCGGTGACAGTTACACCGCCACTGCCCACGTGAACTCCGTCGACCTGGTCATCACCCAGGTCACGCCGCCAGCCAGCAGCCTCAACTGGGGCCAGCAGGTCACCGTGACGTGGACCGGACGCAACGACCTGTCCGCCCCGACCACCCAGAATAACGGCTGGTACGACTACCTGTCACTGTCCACCGACGGTACGGTGGCCGGCATCGTCAGCAATCTCGATTCCGTCTGGCATGGCGCCATCGATGGCCATGCCGATTACAGCGACTCCCTGACCGTCACCCTGCCGCTCGACATGAGTCGGGTGGATGGCACCTACTACTTCGTGGTGCGTTCCGACATCTGGAACTATCAACAGGAAGCCAACGAAAACAACAACGTCGGCACCAGCGGCGCGGTGAACGTGACCTACGGCAACCGTCCGGACCTGACGGTTTCCGCCCTCGACGTCAGCGCCGCGCCGCAGATGGAATCCGGCGCCAACGTGACGTTGAACTGGACCGACAGCAACATCGGCAATGGCGACCTGACCGGTTACTTCTATGACCGGGTCAATATCTACAACACCACTACCGGCCAGAATCTGGGCGACTGGGACTACTGGTATGACGGTCGTGGCGAGAGCGCCGCGATCGCGGCCGGCGCTTCCGTACAGCGCAGCGCCACCCTCCGCCTGCCGGATGGCACGACTTCCGTCGGCGACCTGCGCTTTACCGTCACCACCGATATCTACAACCATGTCTTCGAGCGTACGACGGCTGGCCAGAGCGGCGAAGACAACAATTCCACCAGCGCGATCCGTACCGCCACGCTGGCGGCCTATCCGGACCTGCAGGTCGAAAACCTGGCGCTTACGCCTGCATCCGGCGTGCAGTCCGGCCAAACCATCCATATCGCCTGGAACGATGCCAACCGCGGCACCGTTACCGCCCATGCCGGCTACTACGACCGTATCCGCGTGCTGAATAACAGCACCGGCGGCACGCTGCTCGATACCTGGCAGTGGTTTGCCAATGACACCATCGAGGTGAACGGCACGACGGCCCGCGGCTACGACTTCCGTTTGCCCGATGGCCCGGCGGGAGTGGGCAACCTCTCGGTGATCGTCGATGCGGACGTCAACAACAATGTCTATGAATATCTGGCCGGCGGCAACGCCGAGTCCAACAACGAAGCCAGCACATCCCTGTCCACCACCATTGCGCCCTATGCCGACCTGTCGATATCCGGCCTCAGCGTGTCGGCCAGCCCGGAATCCGGTCATCAGGTCACCCTGAACTGGACCGATAACAACACCGGCAATCTGGCCAGCGGCGGCTACAACAACTTCGTCGGCGTACAGAACACCACCACCGGCGAATGGCTGCAGTGGACAACCGTCGTCGCAGGTTCGTTGGATGCAGGCGGCAGTGCGGCTCGCGGCTACAGCTTCACGCTGCCGGACGGTACGCGCGGAGTGGGCAACCTGGCCATCACCATCACTAACGATTACAACAACAACGTCTTCGAGTACAACGTTGCCGGTACCGCCGAGAGCAATAACACCGCGACCGCCACCGCAAGTTCGACGCTCGCCCGCTATCCGGATCTGCACGTGCAGGATCTGGCGGTTTCCGCCGGCCTGCAATCCGGTGGCGTGGCCCACCTCACGTGGACCGATCAGAACAACGGCAACCTGCCGGCCACCGGCTCCTGGTACGACCTGATCCAGGTGGTCAATACCCGTATCGGCGCCACGCTGTATACCGGCACCGTCTATCACAACGGTACGGACGGTGCTGTCGCCGATGGCAGCGGCCTGTCCCGTTCATTTGACTACACCCTCCCGGACGGCGCCGCCGGCGTCGGCGATCTGCAATTCATCGTCACGGCCGACTACTACAACCAAATTTTCGAGTACAACGCCAACGGCAACGCGGAGAGCAATAACAGCGCCAGCGTAACGGCTGCCTCGACGCTGAGCAACTATGTGGATCTGCAGGTCGCCAACCTGTCCGTCAGCCCGGCCAATCCGGTTTCCGGCGGTACGTTGAACATCAGTTGGCAGGACAACAACAGCGGTACGCTCGATGCCGACGCCGCCTGGTATGACCGCATCAGCATCGTCAACACCACTACCGGTGCCAGCGTTGCCAATATCGACGTCTATCACGATCCGTCCTCCCAAGGCACGGTCGCGGCTGGCGCCAGCTTGGTCCGTTCGTACGGTTACACGCTGCCTGACGGCGTCGTGGCCGTGGGTGATCTGGCCGTCACGGTGACGGCCGACATCTACAACTGGCAATACGAGTACAACGGCAATGGCGTCGACGCGGGCACCGCCGAGTCGAACAACGGCGCCACCGCCGACGTGACGGTAACCCTGGCGCAATACGCCGATCTGACGGTGCAGAACCTGGGCGTCGATCAGCCCAGCCTGCAGTCCGGCGATACCATGACCATCCGCTGGCAGGATGCCAACGTTGGCAACCAGGACGTGACGGCGGCCTACTACGACCGCGTGCAAGTGGTGAACCAGACCACCGGCGCGCTACTGACCGATCAGTGGCTGTATTGCGACCCAGCCAGTTCCGGCAGCGTGGCGCAGGGCAGCAATGTCGAGCACACCCTCGACCTGCGTCTGCCGGACGGCATGGCGGGCGTCGGCGATCTGCGCGTTCAGGTCACCGCCAATGCCAGCGGCGCGATCTACGAACACAACGCCACCGGCACCGCCACGAGCAACAACACCGCCAGCGTCACCACCACCAGCACGCTCGCCGCCTATGCCGACCTGCGAGTCGACAACCTGGATGCGACCGCCGCGGCCGGCTGGCAATCCGGCGCCGCAGTGACGGTCAGTTGGGATAGCAGCAACGCCGGCAATGCGCCGGTCAATGGCGGTTTCTACGATTATCTGCGGGTGACCAACCAGACTACCGGTCAGGTGATCTATGCCAATACCTTCTACCACGATGCCACCGGCGCCAACCGGATCGGCGCCGGCGAGGCGGTCCACAACACCGACAGCTTCAACCTGCCCAACGGCAGCAACGGTGTCGGCAACCTGAGTTTCCAGGTCACCACCGACCTGTATGGCCAGATCTTCGAGTACCAGCCGGGTATCTCGGCGGAAGCCGACAACACGGCTTCCATCAGCCGCAGCAGTGTCATCGCCCGCTACCCGGATCTGCGGGTCGACAACCTGAGCACTTCCGCCGCCACTTCCGGCAGCCCGCTCATGGTGCAGTGGAGCGACGTTAACGCCGGCAATGCCGACATGGCGAGCAGCTATTACGACTACGTGCAGATCACCCGTCAGGACACCGGCGAAGTGCTCGCCGCCCAGTGGGTCAGCGCAGCGGCCCTGACGGCCGGCAACAGCCAAAGCCTGTCTGCCAGCTTCACCCTGCCGGATGGCAGCCGCGGTGCCGGCAATCTGCTGGTGCGCGTGACCGCCGACGGCGGCCATGCGATCTACGAATACAACGCCGACGGCAACGGCGAAAGCAACAACGAGGCGACGCTGGCCGTCGTGTCGGCACTGGCAGCGTACCCGAACCTGGCAGTCAGCAACGTCGAGGGACCAGCCAATGGTCTGGCCGGCCACAGCGTCTCGGTGAGCTGGACAGTTGCCAACAGCGGCAACAAGGACGTGTCCGCCGGGTGGACCGAACAAGTCTTCCTGTCTGCCGATGGCAGCTTCGCCAACGCCCTGCTGGTGGGTCAGTTCTACTATGCCAACAATGCCATCGCCGGGGGCAGCAGCGTTTCCCGCAGCGAAAGCATCACCCTGCCGACCTTCGCCACCGGCAGCTACAAGCTGCTGGTCAGGGTGGATGCGGGCAATGCGGTGTTCGAACTCGACAAGTCCGACAATACCGCGCTGGCGGCGTCTACGCTCGCCATCGGCTCGGCCCTGAACCTGACGCTCAATACGGCGGCAGTCAGCGAAGCCGCCGGCAGCAATGCGGCCACAGCCACCCTGGTGCGCAGCGGCGACACCGCCAGCGAACTGACGGTAAGCCTGTCCTCGGACAACGCGGGCGTGGTGGTGCCGGCCACGGTGACCATCCCGGTGGGTCAATCCAGCGCCACCTTCGCCGTCGGCGTGGTGGACAACACCCGGGTAGACGGCAACCGCAACGTGCTGATCACCGCCAGCAACCCGAACTTCGCCGATGGCCATGCCTCCCTGACGGTGCTGGACAACGACGTGCCGACGCTGGTGATGACCACCGCCATCACGCCGAACCCCTACACCGTCATCAGCGAAGGCCATGGTCCACTGACCGTCACCCTGACACGCAATACCGATCCGAGCGCGGCATTGACCGTCGCCCTGACCAACAACAAGTCTTACAAGCTGACGGCACCGAGCAGCGTCACCTTTGCGGCCGGCCAAAGCAGCCTCACCTTCCAGGTCACGCCGGTGGATGACACCATCCCCGAAGGCGATCGCACGGTGGACATCGGTGCCAGCGCCGCCGGTTTCGCGGCGGCTGGCCTGCGTTTCGTGATTCAAGACAACGACATTCCGACGCTGACGCTGGATCTCGCCCAAAGCGTGGTTTCGGAAGGCGCCGGCGCCACCGCCACCTACGGCACGCTGACCCGCTCCATCGTCAGCGACAATCCGCTGACCGTTGCGCTGAGCGGCGTTTCGGGGCGGGTGCGGGTGCCGGACTTCGTCACCTTCGCCGCCGGTCAGGCCACCGTCAACTTCAACATCTCGGTACTCGACAATAACGCCGCCGATGGCGACCACGCGGTCATCATCGGCGCCACCGTCGCCGATCAGTTCACCGGCGTGCCGCTGGCGGCCACCCGCGTCGAAAAGACGCTGCTGATCACCGACGACGACGGTCCGACCCTGAGCCTGTCCCTCGACACCAACGTCATCTCCGAAACCGGCACCATACTGGCCACGGTGACGCGCAATACGCCGACCGACAGCGACATGACGGTGTACCTGAGTTCCAACGACACCAGCGAAGCGACGGTTTCTGCCGCGGTGGTCATCCACGCCGGTCAGTCCTCCGCGACCTTCCTGGTCAGCGGTGTCCAGGACGGCATCCAGGACGGCACCCAGAACGTCACCCTGGTGGCTTCCGCCAACGGCTTCAACAGCGGCAGCGCCGGTCTGCAAGTCACCGACCGGGAACTGGCCGACCTGCAAGTCACTGCCGCCGCCTTGCCGGCGAGCGCGGCCGCCGGGTCGACGATTTCCCTCGCCTGGACGGTCGGCAACAATGGCCTGGGCGCTGCCAATGGCACCTGGCAGGACAGCATCTACCTTTCCAACGACAGCGTGCTCTCCGGTGACGATCAATTGCTGACCTCCATCCTGGGCAGCACTCCGCTGGCGGCGAGCGCCACCTACAGCCAGTCCGTGTCCTTCGGGTTGGGCAGTCGGGCCGGCATGCTCTACGTCTTCATCGTCACCGACGCCGGCAATACGGTGACCGAACTGAACGAGGGCAACAACGTCCGCGCGCTGGCCATCAACGTGACGGCGCCGTATACGGCCAGCGTGGCGACGGCGACCGAACAGGCGCCGATGGGGACCACCATTCAGATGACCGGCCACGCGACCAACGTGGCCAGCGGAAATCCGCAAAAATATTCCCAGGTGCAGGTTCTCGTCGCCGGCAACGGCACGGTACGCACCCTCAGTGCGCTGACCGATAGCCACGGCAATTTCAGCACCAGCTTCACTCCTCTGCCGGGCGAAGCCGGTCACTACACGATCAATGCGGTCTATCCGGGCATCACCGACACCACGCCGCAAGACAGTTTCGACATCCTCGGCATGCAGGCCACCAACGCCATCAACGCCAGCCTGCTGCCGGGTGCGACGATCACCGGCACGCTGCAGTTCAGGAACCTGAGTCCAGTGGCGCTGCACGATGTGACCGCCTCGATCGCCAACCTGCCGCCGGGTATCAGCCTCAGCTTTGCCGGCCCGCTGCCGACGCTCGACGGCAATGGCACGGCCAGCCTCGCCTATACCCTCAGTGCGGCGGATGGCATGGGTGCCTTGTCGGGTAGCACGCCGATCACCCTGACCAGTGCGGAAGGTATTCAGACCACCGCCAGTCTGAACCTGGCGGTCACCCCGCTGACGCCTCTGCTGGTGGTGAATCCGGGCTATCTGAATTCCGGCATGCTGCGCGGCGCCCAGACCGCGGTCAGCTTCGACGTCATCAATACCGGCGGCGCCGCCACCGGTCCGCTGCAGGTGCAACTGCCGGCGGGCACCGACTGGCTGTCGCTGGGCTCCGCCGCCGATATCGGCAGCCTGGCCGCGGGGCAGAAGACCACCGTCACCCTGCTGCTCAATCCGGCCAACGATCTGCCGCTGCAAATCTACAGCGGCACCGTCAATGTGGTGAGCAACAACAGCGGCGTGACGATTCCGTTCCAGTTCCGGGCGGTTTCCGAAGCCAAGGGCGACGCACAGATCACCGTCACCGACGAATCGACCTACCATGCCCAGGGTGCGCCCAATCTGGCCGGCGCCACGGTGCAACTGCTGGACCCCTACACCTACGCGGTAGTGGCCTCGGCCGTCACCGACGCCAGCGGCATCGTCACCTTCGCGGGGATCGCCGAGGGCGGTTATGCGCTGCAGGTGACCGCGCCGCAGCACGACACCTTCCGCCAGCAGATCGACATCAAGCCGGGCAGCACGGTCACGCAAGAAGCCTTCCTGCACTTCCAGGCGGTGACCTACAACTGGACCGTCGTGCCGACGCAAATCCAGGATCATTACCAGATCCAGCTGGAATCCACTTTCGTCACCGACGTGCCGATGCCGGTGGTGACGGTGGACGAACCGATGATCATGCCGCTGATCCTGCCGGGCATGACCACCCAGTTCAACATCACCATGCGCAACCATGGTTTGATCGAGGCCAAGGACGTCCAGGTCGTCGTGCCGAGCGATCCGGATTACGTCATCACGCCGCTAGTCAATGTGATTCCCACACTGGCCGCCAAGAGCGAGATCACGGTGCCCGTCACCATCCGTCTCAGCGATGCCGGCCTGGCCAAGTACAACGCGCAGAGTTCCGATCTGTCCTGGGCCGGCGCGGGTTCCAACCTCCTGACCATCGGCAAGTGCCTCGGACTGGAGATCAAGTACTACTACGTCTGCCGTAACAACGTGTGGGTGCAGGTGCCGATACAACTGGCGCCGATCGTCGGTTGCGCGGAAGGTCTGAAAGATGTGGTCGGTTCCGCCGGCGAATATCTGGCCTCCGGCGGCGCCGGCAACCTGCTCGGCGCCGGCTGCGATATCGTGGCCGCGGCGCTGTCCTGCGTCGAAGCGGCGGGCGGCAGCAACCCGTTCGACGGTCACGAATGCATCTACGCCATTCTCACCACCGCTTGCAAGGCGGCGGCCGGCGGTCTCACCGCCGGTCCGGTTGGCGCCCTGCTGGGTGCGCTCAGCAACTGGTCGGACATTCTGGCCTGCTTGTGCACGCTGAACATCCCCAGCTTCGGCGGCAGCGGAGGCAGCAGTGGCAGCGGAGGCAGCAGTGGCGGCGGCTGGTACTGGGGCGGCGGCTATGGCGGTTCCGGCAGCCCGTATACCATCCCCATCGGCTATACGGTGCCGCAACTGGGCTGCTCCGGCACCACGTCGAGCAGCACGGATACCAATCTCAACCAGACTGCCAGCAGCGGCGTGTGCGCCGAAGTGCGCCTGCGCATCGAACAGGAAGCGGTACTCACCCGCACCGCGTTCCAAGGCACACTGGAATTGAACAACGGCCTCGCCGACTCCGCACTGACGGACGCCTCCCTGACGCTGGACATCCGCGATGCCAACGGTAACGCCGCCAATGACAAGTTCGTCGTGCGCGGCCCGACGACCGAAAACATCCTCGTCGGACCGGATGGAAAGTGGACCGTCAACCCCAGCACGCTGGGCAAGATCCTTTACATGTTCGTACCCACCATCGACGCGGCGCCGGATTCCCCGACGGTGTACACCATCGGCGGCATCCTGCATTACAGCGACAGCGCCGGCACCTATGACGTGCCGCTGCTGCCGGCGAAGATCACCGTCTACCCGGAAGCCAAGCTGAACCTGGATTACTTCTGGCAGCGCGACGTCTATGGCGACGACCCCTTCACCGATGCCGTGGAACCGTCCATTCCGTTCGCGCTGGGTCTGGAAGTGACCAACATCGGCAAAGGCGGCGCGGGCAATTTGACCATCACCTCGGCCCAGCCCCAGATCGTCGAAAACGAGAAGGGCCTGCTGGCGGACTTCAAGATCATCGGCTCTCAGGTCGGCGCCAATCCAGGCACCAATTCCTTGACCGTCGATCTCGGCAACATCGCCCCCGGACAGGAAGTGACGGCCCAGTGGAACCTCATTTCCAGCCTGCAGGGCAAGTTCAAGGACTTCTCCGCCTCCTTCAAGCACCTGGACGACAACGGCAATCTGCAAACGTCCCTGATCAACAAGGTGACGATTCACGAACTGACGCATCAGGTTCAGGTCAGCACGCCGACGGACGACGGCATCCCCGACTATCTGGTGAACGATGTGCCGGATGCCAACAATCAGCCGGACGTCCTCTACCTCAGCACCGGCGGGCAGGCGGCGGTGACGCTGGCCGGCAACGTGCAGATGACCGGCGGCGGCGCGACCCGCACCGTCACTGCCGACATGCAGTCCGGCTGGTCCTATCTGACCCTGCCCGATCCGCTGCCCGGCTACGAGCTGGCATCCGTTACCCGCTCGGACGGCAAGGTCATCCCGATCAATGGCATGGTCTGGCGCACCGACCGGAGCTTCCTGGCGGATCAGCCCCAGGTGATCTACGAGAATCTGGTACACCTGCTGGACTACAATTCCACGGGTAGCTACACCTTCAACTACGCGGTGGTGGATCACACGCCACCGACGGTGGATAGCCTCACCGGCATCGTCGGCGGCGTGCACACGGAACCGGTCGACAGCGTCGATGTCACCTTCTCAGAACCGATCGATGCGGCCACGCTGAGTACCGCCGACCTGCATCTGCAACTCGATGGTGGCGACGTCCCGTTGCCGGCCGGCCTGACGCTGACTCAGGAAAGCAGCACCGCCTGGCGTATCGCCGGCCTGGGCGCCGCCACCGCTGCGGACGGCAACTATCGCCTGACGGTAGACACCCACGGCATCACCGACCAGGCCGGCAACGCGGGCAGCAACAGCGTTGCCGTGGATTGGGCGATGGGCGCCACCGCACCGGTGCTCCTGTCCGTCCAGCCCGTCAGCCCGTCCCTGCGCAACACCGCCGTCCCCACGCTGGACGTCGGCTTCTCGCGGGCGATGGATGCGGCCAGCTTCGACTGGAGCGATCTGAGCCTGACCCGCAACGGCGTTGCGCTGCCGCTGGATGCCAGGGTCACAGTGGCGCAACTGGACGCCAGCACCTTCCGCATCGGCGGCCTGAATGCCTTTACCGGCAGCGAGGGCGATTACGTGCTGACGGTGACGGCCGCCGGCGCCCAGGATAGCAATGGCATTGCCGGTACCGGCAGCCTCAGCCAGTCCTGGAGCGTGGATACCACCGCGCCGGTTCTGGTCAGCATCGAACACCTGGCCACCAATCCGCGCAATACGGTGGTCATGTCGCTGGACGTGACGCTTTCCGAAGCGATCGATCCGGCCAGTTTCGACTGGCATGACCTGACGCTGACCAAGGACGGCGGCCCCAATCTGCTGACCAGTGAAACCGTGGTGACACAGATCGATACCCATACCTGGCGCATCACCGGTTTCAACTGGAAGGTGGGCCAGGATGGTCAGTACACCCTGACGGTGAATGCTGCCGGCCTGCGCGATCTGGCCGGCAATGCCGGCACGGGTTCCGTGGCGGAAGGCTGGGCGATGGACACCATCAAACCGCAGGCGCCGACCAATCTGGTACTGAGTCCCGATGGCGGCATTTCCGGCTCCGACGGCCTGACCAACACCAGCACCCTGACCTTGACCGGCGACCTGGCGGAAAACGGCCTGGCCGTGCGGCTCACCGACGAAACGACGAACACCGAACTGGGTTACGCCACCGTCACCGGCAACACGTTCACGCGCACCTTCACGCTGGCCAGCAGCGGCAATCACCATGTGCGCGTGCGGGTGGTCGATGCGGCGGGCAATACCGCCAGCGACACCTTCAAGGACATCTTCCTCGATACGACGGCGCCGTCCATCGCCGCGCTGAGTGCAGTGTCGCCCAATCCGCGCACCACGCCGGTAGACACGGTGGATGTGACGATGGACGAAACCATCGACGGCGCCACTTTCGATGCGCAGGACCTGAGCTTGAGCCGGGATGGCAGCGATGTGCCGCTCGATTCGAGCGTCAACGTCACCTGGCTGTCCGGCAACACCTGGCGTATCAGTGGCCTTGCCGGGGTCACCAGCGCTTCCGGCGCTTACACGCTGACCGTGAACGCGGCCGGACTGAACGATCTGGCCGGCAATGCCGGCGTGGGCAGCCGCTCCGTCGGGTGGTCCAAGAACGACGTTCTGCCGACCGCCATTCATGGCTTCGTCTATCTCGATCTGGATGGAAGCGCCAGCTACAACCCGACCCACTACAACCTGGAAACCCCGCTGGCCGGCCGCACCCTCTTCCTGGACGCCAACAGCAATGGCGTGCTGGACGCCGGCGAAAGCCAGACCGTGAGCGGCAGCGACGGCAGCTATGCCTTCGACAACCTCGCGGCGGGCAGTTACCGGGTGGTAGAACAAGGCCTTGCCGGCTGGCTCATCACCGCACCGGCGAGCGGCGGTTTCAGCATCACGCTGACGGCCGGCCATACCGTCAGCGGCGCCGATTTCGGCAACTTCCAGCTCGGTCACGTCGGCGGCGCACTGTTCAATGACCGCAACGCCGACGGCACCCAGGAATCCGGCGAAGAAGTCCTGGCCGGGTGGACGATCTATGCCGACCTGAACGCCAACAGCATGCTCGATGCCAGCGACCTGACCACGGTCAGCGCGGCGGACGGCAGCTACAGCTTTGACGGCCTGGCTCCCGGCTCCATCCTGATCGGCGAAGTGCCGCCGGTGGACGCCAACTGGCATCTCAGCACGCCGTCGGTCCCGCTACAGATCAAGAGCGGCGTATCGCTGGTGAACAACATCGGCTATGTCCAACTGGGCAACATCGGCGGCGGCAAGTTCAACGACCTGAACGGCAATGGCCAGTGGGATTCGGGCGAGCCGGGCGTGGCGGGATGGACCATCTTCCTGGACGCCAATGCCAACGGCGTGCTGGACGCCGGCGAAACCTCGACGACGACGGACGCTCAGGGCAACTACCGCTTCGACAATCTGTTGCCTGGCTCGTACACGGTGGCCGAAGCGCAACGGGACGGCTGGGTGCAAACCAAGCCGTTGCCGGCGGCCGTGCCGGTCAATGTGACGACGGCGTCTTCGGACATTTCCCTCAACTTCGACTGCGCCTGCGGCGGCACCTGGGCCACCTACACCGGGCCCAGCCTGACCGACTACGGCAAGCTGGCGATCGATTCCGCACTCAGTGAAACCGGTATCAGCCAACTGCGCCAGGAAGCCGGCTACGGCAACCTGGACGGTCGCGGCGTGACCACCGCGGTGATCGATACCGGCATCGATCTGAGCCACAGCTTCTTCGGCCCCGATCTCAATGGCGACGGCGTCGATGACCGCATCGTCTACCACTACGACTTTACCAGGGACAGCCTGGACGGCGGTGACGTGGTCGGTCACGGCTCGAACGTTGCCAGCATCATCGGCTCCCAGGACGGCACCTATCCGGGTGTCGCCCCAGCGGCCAGCCTGATCGACCTGAAAGTGTTCACCGACGCCGGCAAGGGCACCTTTGCCTATCTGGAAAAAGCCCTGCAATGGGTGATCGCCAACCGCGACGCCTTCAATATCGGCGTGGTGAACCTCTCCCTCGGCGACAACGGCAACTGGACGGACGACTTCTCGCGCTACGGCATCGGCGACGAATTGGCCGCCCTGGCCCAAACCCATACCATCGTGGTGGCGGCGGCAGGCAACAACTACCTGCAATTCGGCGGCAGGATGGGCGTCGCCTACCCGGCCAGCGACCCGGCGGCCATCGCGGTGGGCGCCACCTGGGCGGCCGACTTTGGCGGACCGTGGACGGTGGCTGGCGGAGCGACCAACTACAGCACCGGCGCCGACCAGATCGCGGCCTTCTCGCAACGCGACACCACCCTGCTCGACACCTTCGCGCCGGGCGCCCGCTTCAACGGTGCCAACGCGACGGGCGGCATCACCACCATGCAGGGCACCAGCCAGGCCGCCGCCTTCGTCTCCGGCGCAGCCACGCTGGCCCAGCAACTCGCCTACGAAAAACTCGGCCGCGGTCTGACCACCGCCGAGTTCGCCACGCTGCTGCGCCAATCCGGCGACTGGATCAACGACGGCGACAACGAGGTGGATAACGTCCGCAACACCGGACTCAATTTCCAGCGGCTCAACTTCGAAAAGCTGGCTCACCTCGTCGACACGCTGGGATCGACCCCGACCACGGGCGGTAGCAGCGGCTCCAGCGGCGGCAGCGATACACCGCTGCAACTGGCGAGCGCGGGTGTCCACAATGTCCAGCTCGGTGCCGGCAGCACCCTGTCCAGTTTCGACTTCGGCAACTTCCAGCTCGGTACGCTCAGCGGCAGCGTCTATCACGATGCCGATGGCGACGGCACGCAGGCCGCCGGAGAAAGCGGCCTCAGCGGCATCACCGTGTTCCTCGATGCCAACGACAACGGCATCCTGGATGCCGGCGAACGCAGCACCCTCAGCGACGGCTCAGGCCAGTTCACTTTCAGAGGCGTCGGCCCCGGCCAATTCACCGTCAGCGCCGTGCTGGCCGGTGGCTGGAATCTGACCACACCGGCAACTTTGACCCATGCCAGCAGTGGCATGACGGCCCGGGTCGATATCGGCATGGCCACCCAAGGCGGCATCAGCGGCACGCTGTTCTCCGACACCAACGGTGACGGCGTCCAGAACGGCAGCGAGGCCGGCTTGTCCGGCTGGACCATCTATCTGGACAACAACGCCGATGGCGTGCTGAATGCCGGTGAAATCAGCGTGACCAGCGATCCGGATGGCAGCTTCAGCTTCACCGATCTGGGTCCGGCCAGTTACCGACTGCGGGTCGTCACGCCCGCCCGCTGGCAAGCCACCACGGCCCAGCCGGAAGAGGTGGTGGTGAGCGGCGGCAGTGTCACCACCACGACCATCGGTGCGCAATACCAGAACCACGCTCCGAGCGTGATGAATGACAGCTACAGCGTCAGCCATACCCGTGCCCTGACAGTGAGTGCGGCCCAAGGACTGCTCGCCAACGATACGGATGCCGATGGCGATCCGCTCGCCGTCGCCGCCGTCAGCGCTGGCGACCACGGCGGTTCGCTGATCTGGCACGCCGATGGCAGCTTCACCTACACCTCGATGAGCGGCTTCATCGGCAGCGAAACCTTCACGGTGCAGGTCAGCGACGGCATCGCCCCGCCGGTCGCGCAAACCCTCAGCATCAGCGTCACCAACAGTGCGCCGACCGTCGAGGACAATAGCTATACCGTCCAAACCGGCAGGACCCTGACGGTGGATGCCGCCCACGGCGTCCTCGCCAATGACAGCGATCCGGATGGCGACCCGCTGACCGTCAGCGCTTTCGACACCGGTAATCACGGCGGTTCGCTGATCCTGAATGCGGATGGCAGCTTCACCTACACGCCGGCGGCCGGCTTCGTCGGCAGCGAAACCTTCACGCTCTATGTGAGCGACGGTCTCGCCAACCCGGTGCCGGAAGCCTTGCATTTCAACATCAACGTCACCAACAGCGCACCGACACCGGCCGCCGACAACTACAGCGTGCACGCCGGTCAGACGCTGACGGTCGACGCTGCCGCGGGA
>CAYRXO010000004.1:28110-40418 GCA_964428215.1 uncultured Candidatus Accumulibacter sp.
GTCGCCGCCGACAACTACAGCGTGCACGCCGGCCAGACGCTGACGGTCGATGCCGTCGCGGGAGTACTGGCGAACGACAGCGACGCCGACGGCGACCCGCTGACGGTGGAAGCCTACAGCACCGGCAATCACGGCGGCACGCTGACGATGACCACCGATGGCAGCTTCACCTACATGTCCGCCGCCGGCTTCGTCGGTACAGAGACCTTCACGGTGTGGGTGACGGACGGCATAGCCTTGCCGGTCACCTCGGCCCTCAGCATCAACGTCACCAACCAGGTGCCGACCGTCGCCGCCGACAACTACAGCGTGCACGCCGGCCAGACGCTGACGGTCGATGCCGCCGCGGGTGTGCTGGCGAACGACAGCGACGCCGACGGCGACCCGCTGACGGCGGAAGCCTACAGCAGGGGCAACAACGGCGGCATGCTGACGATGGCCCTGGATGGCGGATTCACCTACGAGGCCGCATCCGGTTTTGTCGGCACCGAGACCTTCTCGGTCTGGGTGACGGATGGCATCACTGCACCGGTCGCGGAAGCCCTCAGCATCCATGTCACCAATCAGGCGCCGACGCTGACCGACGACAGTTATACCGTCACCCATGACCAGACTCTTATCGTGAATGCGGCGGCCGGCGTGCTGGCCAATGATTCCGATCCGGAAGGCGACGCCATCCAAGTCGCCGCCATCAGCAGCGGCAGCGCCGGCGGTTCCCTGGCCATGGATCCCGACGGCGGTTTCAGCTATACCGCCGCCACCGGCTTCGTCGGCAGCGAAACCTTCACCGTGACGGTCGTCGACAGCCTCGGTGCGGCGAGCAACGAAACGCTGACCTTCAACGTGGCGAACCACGCGCCAACGGTGGGGGACGACACCTACACCGCCCATCCGGGTCAGACCCTGACGGTCAACGCGGCCAATGGCGTACTGGCCAACGACGCCGATCCGGAAGGCGACGCCATCCAAGTCGCCGCCATCAGCAGCGGCAGCGCCGGTGGTTCGCTGACCATGGATCCCGATGGCAGCTTCACCTACACGGCCGCCGCCGGCTTCGTCGGCAGCGAAAACTTCACGCTGACCGTCGCCGACAGCCTCGGCGCGACGAGCAGCGAGACTCTCGCCATCAACGTGGTCAACGTACCGCCGACGCTCCAGCTCAGCGGCTCGGCCAATGTCCGCGAATTCCAGAACTACGCGCTCACCCTGACCACGGTGGATGCCGGCTCGGACAGCTTCAGCCACTGGACCATCCAGTGGGGCGACGGCACGACCGAGACGCTGACGGCCGCTGTCACCACCGCCAACCACGTCTACACGCTGGCGGGCGACTACCACATCGTGGCCACCGCGGTCGGTCAGCACGACACGTACACCGCCTCGCTGACGGCCGGCATCCTGCCCGACTACCTGCATGTCACCCAGTTCACGTCCAACGACTCGGGCTTCGCCGTCCGCTTCAACCGGGCCATCGACCGCAGCGACATCAACCTCTACGACGCCGCCGATTACGGCTACGGCGCCCCCGACGTCAGTCTGACCGACAGCAGTGGCAAACGGATCAGCGGCAGCATCGTACTCGATGCCGACGCCAGAGGCTTCACCTTCCTCAAGACCGGCGGCCCGCTGGCGGCAGGCAGCTACTCGGTACGGCTTGAATCCCGGGCCGATGCCTTTACCGACACGCAACGGCGGCGTCTGGACGGCAACAACGACGGCAGCAACGGCGATGCCTACACCACCATCTTCACGGTGGCGAGCAGCGTGACCAGCGCCACACTCCTGTCGATCGGCGAAATCGCCCGCGGTCCCGGACAAGCCCTGTACCTGCCGACGACGTCGACCCATCTGCCGATCACCATCAGCAACGGCCTCGGCGCCACCCAGGTGTCCTTCACGCTCGATTACGACCCGGGCCTGCTCAACATCACCGACCTGACCAGCACACTCGGCACCTACAGCCTCAAAGATCTGAGCCAGCCCGGACGAGTGCAGGCAACGTTGAACCTCACCTCGGCCCTGACCACCAACAGCGCCACGGCGCTGGTCAAACTCGTGGCGACGGTCCCGCTGACCGCCAGCTACGGCGCCGAAAACCTGCTGCATCTGTCCAACGTCACGGTCAGCACCGCCACGACCAACCTGCCAGTGCGCAGCGACGACGGCCTGCACGTCGTGGCGTATGTCGGCGACACCACCGGCAATGCGGCCTACAACACCTTCGACGCACAGAAACTGCAGCGCGTGTTGAACAACCTCGATAGCGGCTTCGGCGCCTATCCGACGGTCGACCCGACCGTCATCGGCAACGTCACGGCCAGCGGCAGTCTGACCTCGATGGATTCCGCCCGCCTGCTGCAGAAAATCGGCGGCATCTCCCGCGTCGAATTCCTGGCCATGCCCTCCGGCATCGGCCCGAGCAACATCAGCGGCGCCGACAGCGTGTTGTACCTGGGCACGGTGTCGGCCGCGGACGGCGGATCGGTCACGGTCCCGGTGATGGTCGACGATGCGGCGGGTATCGAATCCTTGCAACTGGTGATCAACTACCCGTCCAGCCAGCTCACGCTCACCAGCGTCAGCCTGGGCGGACTGGCGGCGGACTTCGGCTACTTCGTCAGAGACACCGGCACGGCCGGCGTGATCAAGGTCGACATGGCCCGACTGAACGCCCTCAGCGCCAGCAGCATCCAGACGACGGGGTCGAACCACCTGCTCGAACTGAACTTCACGGTCAAGGCAGGCGTCACGGGACAGGTCAACATCGATCTGGCCACCGCCACCATCAACGACGCCGCGCTGACCGTCTATCCGGCCCCGGCCGTCGGTGGTACGCTGCCGGGCGGCGCGACGGACATGACCGATGGCCACATCTGCGTCGCCACGCCGTTGCCGACCCTCAACCTATCCACGACAATCGGCGACTTTGCTATCAACACCAGCGGCAACGCAGGCTGGCTGGAGAGCCTGCTGAGCGACAACGGCTACCCCGTCAAGGCCAAGAAGCTGGCCGGCTTGCGGCTGGTGGCGCCGAGAGTCTGAATTCCGTCAAATTGGCAGAACGATCGATAACCCATGCACAAGAGGATGCACCCATGACCGACAAGCAGGACAACAAGCCGGAAGTCGCGGCGGGCCAGAAGATCAAGTGGAACTTCGAAAACATCAAGAGTTCCTACGTGAACTTCGCCAACGCCAACAGCACCAAGGAAGAGGTGGTGCTGAACTTCGGCATCAACAACAGCTGGGACCGGAATCAACCGGAACTGGAGATCGAGCTGGCCCACCGGGTGATGATGAGTCCGTTCGCCGCCAAGCGCTTGGCCGAGTTGCTTACCAAGCTGATCGGCGAGTACGAGTCCCGCTACGGCAACTTGAACTGACCTTTCCGCTCCGCCGGACGATCCGGCGGCTGGCAGCCCTTGCCCGGTACGTCCCGGCAAGGGCTCTGTTCATATTCCGTCCCATTTCCATCCCCAGGCCTCACCCTTGATGCAATCACGAAATCAGGAGGGAGTCGGCGTCGCTGCGGCGTCCGCGGACACCGATCCCATTCTGGCGCTCGCCGGCGCCCGTACTGCCGAACAGTTCTGCCATGCCTGGCTGTCCATGGTGTGCTTTCTCGTCCCCGGCGTTCGCGTCGGCTTGCTGTTGCTGCAGGACACCGACAACAGCTACGTGCCGGCGGCGGTGTGGCCGGGCGAAGCCGACCCGGCGCACTTGGCGGCACCCGCCCAGGAAGCCTTGAATGGACGGCGCGGCGTCGTACGCCGCGATCCGCAAACGGGCACCGTGCTCGCCTACCCGCTGATCGTCGGCACGGAACTGATGGGTGTCGTCATTCTCGACTGGGCCTTCGCGGACGACGGCCTGATCGCGCACACCACGCGCAATCTCAACTGGGGCGAAGGCTGGCTGGCCAATCTGCTGGGGCAGCGGACGCTGACGGAGCGCAATGTGCAGGTGGAACGCTCCGCTTTCCTGATTGACCTCACCTTGGGCGCCCTGGCGGAAAGCGACTTCCGCAAATCCGGCCTGACCATCGTCAACCAGTTGGCGCGCCGCTTCGACTGCCCGCAAGTCATGCTGGGCAGCGAAAAGGGCAAGACGGTCGCCGTCACCGCGCTATCCCAGGCAGCCTGGTTCGACGAACGGGCAAATCTGGTGAATCTGGCCGCCCAGGCCATGAACGAGGCCTTCGACCAGCGCGTCCGTATCGTCCAGCCCGCCGCCACGGAGCAGCCGACTCTGATTACCACGGCCCATCGCCGTTACATGACCGAGGCCGGCCAGAGCGCCGTGGCATCGCAGCCGCTGGAACAGGCCGGGCAAATCGTCGGTGTGCTGCTGCTGGAAAGAAACCGCCCGTTCACCGCTGCCGAACTGGAGGAACTGGAAGCGCTGGCGCAAGCCCTGGCGCCGGTGCTCGAAACACGCCGTGGCGCCCAGGAGAGTCTGACCGCGCATGCCTGGCGCTCCTGGCAGGCCCTTCTGCGCCGCCTCACCGACAGTTCGCGTCCCGGTCTCAAACTGGCAGCGTTGACAGTCGCTGTGGCGTTGCTGCTGGCGGCCGTCATCCCGGTGGACTACCGGGTCGCCGCCCGAGCCGCCATCGAAGGCTCCGTGCAACGGGCTGCGGTGGCGCCTTTCCAGAGCTATATCAAGGATGCGACGGTGCGGGCCGGCGACACCGTGCAACAAGGCCAGGTTCTCGCCAACCTGGAGGACAAGGAACTCCGCCTGGAGCAGGTCCGCTGGCAGTCCGAATACGAAGTCGCCACCCGCAAGGAGCGGGAAGCGCTGGCGAAAGCCGACCGGGTGGCGCTGCGCCTGGCCGCGGCCCAGGCCAGCCAAGCCAAGGCGCAGCTCGATCTGGTCAATGAAAAACTGGCGCGGGTCCATATCGCCGCGCCTTTCGACGCGGTGGTGGTGAAAGGCGATCTGTCGCAACAGCTCGGCTCGCCGGTCGAACAAGGCAAGGTGCTTTTCGAACTGGCGCCGCTGGACAGCTGGCGGGTCATCCTCAAGGTCGATGAGCGGGATATCGCCGACGTGGCGCTGGGCAAGCCGGGAGAACTGGTGCTGACCAGCCTGCCGGGGCGCAGTTTTCCGCTGACCGTCACGAAGATCACCCCGGTCAGCGTCGCCGAGGAAGGCCGCAATTTTTTCCGTGTCGAAGCGGAACTGACCGATCAGTCGCTCAAAGTCCGTCCCGGCATGGAAGGGGTGGCCAAGATCGAATCGGATTCCCAGAGCCTGCTGTGGATCTGGACCCATCGCCTGACCGACTGGCTGCGGCTGACCCTGTGGCAATGGTCGCCCTGAAGATTCGGCGTGTCCCCGCATGAACAGCCAGACCCTGCCGCTCTCCTCCACCCACTGGTACCGCATCGGCGCGCTGCGCCCGCGCCTGCGCGGCCATGTGCGTATCCATCGCCACGCCTACCGGGGTGATCTGTGGTATGTCATCGAAGACCGGGTGGCCGGCAAGTATCACCGCTTCAACCCGGCCAGCTACCGAGTGATCAATCTGCTGGACGGGCAGCGCGACATGGACCAGGTGTGGGCGCGTCTCACCGCCGAGCTGACGGAAGACACGCCCACCCAGGATGAGGTGATCTCCCTGCTGGGCCAGATGCACAACGCCGACCTGATCCTGTGCGACGTGAATCCGGACGTGGCCGAGTTGTTTCAGCGCCGCCGGCAGGAACTGCGCCGCCAGTTCCTCGGCCGTTACCTCAATCCGATGGCGCTGCGCTTTCCGTTCTTCGACCCGGACCGGCTGCTCGTCCGCCTCGTCGCGCTGCTGCGCCCGCTGGCCGGCTGGCGCTTCGTGGCGCTGTGGCTGGCGATGGTGCTGCCGGCGCTGACGATGGTGCCGATGCACTGGCCGGACCTGACGCGCAATTTCGCCGACCAATGGCTGGCCAAGGACAACCTGTTGATGTTGCTGCTGATCGCACCGATCATCAAGGTCTGTCACGAGCTGGGCCATGGGCTGGCGACGCGCCGCCGCGGCGGCGAGGTGCATGAACTGGGAATCATGCTGCTGGTGCTGATGCCCATGCCTTATGTGGATGCCTCATCGTCGTCGGCCTTCGTGCGCAAGACGGACCGCATGCTGGTCGGCGCGGCGGGCATGTTGACCGAAATCTTCATCGCCGCGCTGACTTTCTACGTCTGGGTGCTGGTGGAGCCGGGTCTGGCCCGTTCCCTGGCCTATAACGTGATCATGCTGGCGGGGGTCACCACGGTGCTGTTCAACGGCAACCCGCTGCTGCGCTACGACGGCTATTACATCCTCTGCGACTGGCTGGAGATTCCCAATCTGGCCACCCGCTCCACCCGCTACTGGCAATATCTGGCGGACCACTATCTGCTCAAGGTGCCGGGTGCCGAACCGCCGGTCTCAACCGTCGGCGAACGCCGCTGGTTCCTGGCCTATGCGCCGCTGGCCCTTGCCTACCGTTTGTGGGTGATGTTCAGCATCGCCCTGTTCATCGCCAGCCACTATTTCTTCGTCGGCGTCGTCATCGCCCTGTGGACGCTGGTCGCCACGGTGCTGCTGCCGCTTTACAAGATCGTGACGGCCCTCATGACGGCACCGCGCTACGCCCAGCGCAGCCAGCGCGTACGCGGCGTGCTGTTGGGAAGCGCAGCGGCCCTGGCTTTCGTCCTGTTCGTTCTGCCCCTGCCCCAGCACAGCGAAGCCGAAGCGGTGGTGTCGCTGCCGGAGCAGGCCATCGTGCGCGCCGAGATGTCCGGTTTCGTGACCACGCTGCGTCATCTGCCGGGCAGCCGGATCCGCGCCGGCGACGCGCTGGTGGATAGCGTCGACCCGGCGCTGACCGCCGAGCGCGCGCAACAGGCCGCCAAAGTCGAGGAAATCGAGGCCAAACACGATGCCGCCTGGCTGCGCGAGCCGGCCAGGGCAGCGCAGCTCGAAGAGGAACTCCACAACGAAAAGGCGCGCCTGGCGCGCCTGGATGCGGACCTGGCCCGCCTGACCATTTACGCCGGCGGCGACGGCACGCTGGTGATGGACAGGCATACCGATCTGCCCGGACGCTACGTCAAGCGGGGCGACGTGGTCGGCTACCTGGATGGCGACTATACCCCGCGCCTGCGCGTCGCGGTCGGCCAGGACAAGGTGGATCTGATCCGCCACTCGACCGCAGAAGTGGCCGTGCGTTTGCCGCAGGATCTTTCCCGCGAGTGGTCGGCGCGCATCATCCGCGAGGTGCCGGCGGCCGGCCACGAACTACCCAGTGCGGCGCTCGGCCAACAGGGCGGCGGCGATATTCCGCTCGACCCCCGCGATGAACACGGCCTGCAGGCGCTGGACGCGGTGTTCGAATTCGAACTGGAATTGCCGCCCGACGTTCCGGCCCATTTCCTGGGCAGCCGCGCCTACGTGCGTTTCAGCCACCCCGCCGAGCCGGTCGGCATCCGTGCCTGGCATGCGCTGCGGCGCCTGTTCCTGTCCCATTTCCAGGTCTGAGCATGTCCGATCTGATCCGCCACGACATGGATCTGGCCCGCAGTGCCTACCTGGAGCGGGCTGAGCGGCGGGAGGGCGACGTCGACCGTTGGGTGCGCTCCGCCAGCGGCGGGCTGTGGCAAAGGCTGCGTTCTTTCCGCCGCCGCCTGGCCGCATGGGTCGCGGCCGCCCGTGCCGAAGAGACCCGCGTCAGCGCGATGCGCGACGACGAACTGCGCCTGGCACTCTTCGCGGCCGCCCGCGGCGCGCTCCGGCTCGGCCCGGAACTGCCGCTGGCGCTGGCGCTGGTACGGGAAGCGGCGGACCGTCGCCTGGGCCTGCGGCCCTTCGACAGCCAGCTCACCTGCGCCGCGGTGCTGCTGGCCGGGCGCATGGCCGAAATGCAGACCGGCGAGGGCAAATCCCTGACCGCGGCGATCACGGCCTGTTTGGCCGCCAGCAGCGGCACCGCCGTTCATGTGGTCACCGTCAACGACTACCTGGCCGAACGGGATGCGGAGAAAATGGCGCCGCTGTTCGCCTTTTTCGGTCTCACCGTTGGCTTCATCATCACCGGCATGAGCCCCGATGAGCGCCGCCGCGCCTACTCCCGCAGCATCACCTATTGCACCAACAAGGAACTGGTTTTCGATTATCTGAAAGATCGGGTGGCGGTCGGCCCCGGCGGCGCCAGCAAGGCGCAAATCGCCGCCCGCGTGCTGCTCGGCGGCGCCCGTGGCCCGGACCTGCTACTGCGCGGGCTGCATTTCGCCATCGTGGACGAGGCCGACAGCGTGCTGATCGACGAAGCGCGCACGCCGCTGATCCTGTCGGAAAAAGGCCGTCCCATCGAAGAGGCGCACCTGTTCCAGCGAGCCCTGGACATCGCTCGCCGCCTGCAGGCCGGCAGCGATTACGAGATTGCGCCGGCTCACCGCGAACTGCATCTGACGCCCGCCGGCCGCACGACCCTGGCAGACCTCAGCCGCGGCCTCGACGGCATCTGGCATACCGCGGAAGGCCGCGAGCAGTTCGTCAGCCAGGCATTGCGCGCTCTGCACCTTTTCCACCGGGATCAGCACTATCTGGTCGCCGACGACAAAGTGCACATCATCGACGAATTCACCGGCCGCATCCTGCCGGGACGGACCTGGGAACAGGGTCTGCACCAGTTGATCGAGCAAAAGGAAGGCTGTTCCCTGTCGGAATACAACCGCACCCTGGCGCGCATCACCTACCAGCGCTTTTTCCGCCGTTACCTGCGCCTGTCCGGCATGACCGGCACGGCGCGCGAAGTCGCCGCCGAGATTCGGCTGGTGTATGAGCTGCACACCGTAACGGTGCCGCCGAACAAACCGTCCCGGCGCACCCTGCTGCCCACCCGCTGCCTGCTCGATCAGGCGCAGAAATGGCGGGCCGTCGCGCAGGAAGCCGCCCGCGCGCTGGCTGCCGGCCAACCGGTACTGGTCGGCACGCGCTCGCTGGAAGCGTCCGAATGCCTGTCCGCGGTGTTGAGCGAATCAGCCATGCCCCACCGGGTATTGAATGCCCGCCAGGACAAAGAGGAAGCGGAATTGGTCGCCCAGGCCGGCCTGTCGGGCATGCTCACCGTCGCCACCAACATGGCTGGACGCGGCACCGACATCCATCTCGGTCCGGGAGTCGTCGAATGCGGTGGGCTGCACGTCATCCTCACCGAATTCCATGACTCCGCCCGCATCGACCGCCAGTTGATCGGGCGCGGCGCGCGCCAGGGCGATCCCGGCTCGGCCATCGCCATCGTTGCGCTCGACGACGCGCTGTTCACCGAACACGGCGGACTGCGCCTGACCCTTATCCGGCGGTTGGGTGCTGCCGGCCTGCGTCCGGCGCTGATCCATTGGCTCACCCGAGGCGCCCAGGCCGGCGCCAGCCGCATCCATGCCCGCACCCGGCGCCAGACCCTGGCGCAGGACCGCTCGCTGGACTCCACCCTCGCTTTTGCAGGCAATCAGATATGAAATTTTTTCCCTTGCTGCCGGCCGCCTTGCTGGCCTTGCTGACAGCCGCCGAGGCTGCGCCGCCGCCCACCGCCGTTCCCGCGCCCCAGGCTGCCGCCAGCGTTCCCGTGAGCGGCGCCGGCCGTGCTCACGACTGCCTGATCGAGCCGTTCCAGCGGGTGGAGATCCGCAGCCCGGTGGAGGCGCTCATCAAGCACATTCCGGTGGATCGCGGCGCCCAGGTGCAAAAAGGCCAATTGCTGGTCGAGCTGGATGCCGGGCCGGAACGCGCTGCGCTGGCCCAGGCCCTTTACCGATCAAAGATGAAAGGGCAATTGCAGTCGTCGGAGTCCCGTTTTCAATACGCCGGCATCAAGCAGACGCGCCGCGATGAATTGTCCAAGCGCAATCTGGTTTCCGCCGAGGAGCGTGACGAAGCCCAGGCCGAACGGCGCATCGCCGAAGGCGACATGATAGAAGCGCGCGACAACCGCGAGGTGGCGGCGCTGGAAGCCCGTCGCCTCAGCGCCCAGATCGAACAGCGGCTGCTGCGGGCGCCTTTCAACGGCATCGTCACCGACCGCCTGAAGCATCCCGGCGAACTGGCCCAGGCCGGCGAGGCGGCCGGTGCGATTCTCAAACTGGCGCAGATCCATCCGTTGCGGGTCGAAGTGATCATGCCCGTCGCGATGTACGGCCAGGTCAAGCCGGGCAGCGTCGTCACGGTCGAAGCGGAGCTGCCGTTTAAAGGCCGCTACCAGGCCACGGTGAAGATCGTGGACAAAGTGGTCGATTCCGCCAGCGGCACCGTCGGCGCACGCCTGGAAATTCCCAACCCTGACGGCAGCATTCCCGCCGGCATCAAATGCCGGGTGAAATTCTGATCCGCCGACCAGGAAAGCGCTGAATAAATGACGGCACCGGATGAAGCGCCAGACGCACGGCGCGCCGCGGCCGAGACCTGCCCAAGCGATAGGCGAGGTGGCGAGCAGCGCGTCAGGCCGCGATTCGCCCGCGCCGCCATTTATTAAGCGTTTCCCCGGCTCGGTTACTGACCGCGAGAAATCCCGCTCCCATGCCTATCCCGCTCTTCTCCCGTTTCGCCCGTTGCGGCACCCGCGCCGCGGCAAGCGGCATCCTGATCCTCGGACTTTGTGCCCACACACCCGGTCTTTACGCCCAGAGCATGCCCGTTGCGCCGGCACCCGTCTGGAAAGACCCGTGGCGCGTTCTCGAGAGCGACACGCCGTCCGTTCGGCTGCCCGGCGACCAGCATCCGCTGGCCACTTGCAACGACCTCGTCGTGCCCAACAAGCTCAGTTTGCGCCGCGCGCTGGAAATCGCCTTGTGCCGCAATCCCCAGGCCCGACTGGCCTGGACCCAGGTCCAGCAGCAGTCCGCCACCCGGGGCCAGGCCCGCGCGCCCTGGCTGCCGACGGTGTCCGCCAATTTTTCCACCAATCGGGACCGGATCGACAACGCCTACGATAATGGCATTCAAAATCGCAGCGTCACCGATGTCCGTACCCAGGGCAAGAACCTTTCGCTGAATCTGCTCCTACTGGATTTCGGCACCCGTTCCGCCAATATTTCCCAGGCCGACAACGCCCTCGCGGCGGCCCTGTCCAGCCACGAAAACGCCTTGCAGACCGTCTTTGGCAACGCAGCACAGGCCTACTTCGAGGCCATCGCCGCTCGCGCTGCCCTGGAAGCGGCACAAGAGACGGAAAAAAACAGCAAGGAGATCGCCGCCGCCGCGGAAGGCCGGGAGCACGTCGGTACCGTCACCCACATGGATGTTCTGCAAGCGCGCAGCCTGCACGCCCAGGCCAGGCTGGCACGGGTCAAGGCGGAAGGCACGTACCGCGCTGCCCTCGGCCTGCTGGCGGCGCAACTCGGCATCGATGCCCGCTTCAATTCGCAACTGGAACTGGATGAAAACTTCTCCCAGTCGGCCATCGCCATCGCCCGCTCGAAACAGTTGCTGGAGCAGCTGGAACCGATGATCGCTGCGGCCATCGACGATCATCCCGCCGTGCGCGCCGCCCGCGCCCAATTGTCCGCCGCCGAATCGCACCGCGACGCGGTGAAGGGCGAAGGGCTGCCGACGCTCTCCTTCACCTTCAACCGCTATCTCAATGGTCGCCCCGGCACGACGCTTTCGGCGGTGCGCAGTTACGAATCGTATGCCGGCATCACGCTGGCACTGCCGATTTTCGAGGGTTTCGGCCGCACCTACAAGATTCACGAGGCTACGGGCCAAGTCGCGCAGAAGCGGGAAGAACTGGCGCAGGTGATCACTCAGACCGATCTCGACATCTGGCGCAATTACCAGAACTTCCTGGCGGAGAATTCCGGCCTGGAAGCCGCGGCAGATCTGCTCAACGCGGCGCGCGAAGGTTTCGATGCCGCCGAAACGCGCTACCGCGTCGGCATCACCGACATCGTCGAAGTGCTCAATAACGGCAAAATCCTGGCCGGCGCCCGCCAGGAATACGTGCGCGCCTGGTCCGCGTGGCATGGTAACCGACTGAAACTCCTGACCAGCCTGGGCCGCGCCGGTTTCTGGCTGGTGGATTCCCTCGAGTCGACGGGGTCGACACGCTGACCAGCGTGACTTGCCTTTTACCCGGGACGGACGCAAATGGCATCCTTCACGACCACTGCACACGCGAAAGTCATAACGCTGCGCCGTGACTTTTCCCGGTGTTTGACCCCTGTTTGCCGGCCGCCGAAACAGTAATCCTAGAAATCTCAGTTGGAGAGCTTGATCCGGCCGGGAATGCTGGCAAGCTATACATTGAGCGGTCACAACTGAGCCTTTTGGAGGGTTTGGAAATTCAGGCTCA
>CAYRXO010000005.1:0-40085 GCA_964428215.1 uncultured Candidatus Accumulibacter sp.
TCGCGGTAGCTGCGCAGGCCGGTATTGAAGATCTGGACGTGTCCCGGGCAGTTCATCGGCTTGATCGCGTAGTCGCGCTTCTCCGACTCCGTGGTGAACATGTTGTCCTTGTAGTTTGCCCAGTGGCCGGATTTCTCCCACAGCGTACGGTCGAGGATCTGTGGGCATTTGACTTCGAGGTAGCCGTTGTCCTGATAGACGCGGCGCATGTACTGCTCGATCTGCTGCCAGATCGTCCAGCCCTTGGGGTGCCAGAAAACCATGCCGGGGGCTTCGTCCTGCAAATGGAAGAGATCGAGATGTCGGCCGAGGCGGCGGTGGTCGCGCTTCTCGGCTTCTTCGAGCATGGTGAGGTAGGCGTCCTGCTCTTCCCTCTTGGCCCAGGCGGTGCCGTAGATACGCTGCAGTTGCTCGTTGCGATGATCGCCGCGCCAGTAGGCGCCAGCCACCTTCATCAGTTTGAAAACTTTGAGCTTGCCGGTCGAGGGGACATGTGGGCCGCGACAGAGATCGACAAAGTCACCTTCACGATAGAGTGAAACGTCTTCATCGGCCGGAATGGCGGCAATCAACTCGGCCTTGTAGTGCTCGCCGATCGACTGGAAGAAAGCAACAGCCTGATCACGCGGCCAAACTTCACGCGACATCGGCAAATCACGCTTGGCCAGTTCGGTCATCCGTTGCTCGATGTTTCCCAGATCTTCAGGTGTGAATGGCCGCTGGTAAGCGAAGTCATAATAAAAACCGTTCTCGATCACCGGTCCGATCGTCACCTGAGCGTCGGGAAAGAGTTCCTTGACGGCATATGCCAGCAGGTGCGCTGTCGAATGACGAATGATTTCCAGGCCGGCCGTATCCTTGGCGGTGACAATTGCACATTCGGCATCGGCATCAATGGTGAACGAGGTGTCGACCAGACGCCCGTTGACCACGCCGGCCAAAGCGGCGCGGGCCAATCCGCTGCCGATATTGGCGGCAAGCTCATAAACGGTCAGAGGATTGGCAAATGTCCGTTGTGAACCATCGGGCAGCGAAACGACAGGCATAGAGCAACCTCAATAAAAACGAAAGCCAGAGGCCGGCTCTGGCTCGCGGGTATCATCATGACCGGCCGGGATGGGCCAACATGGATACCGGATACAACGAGAAATCGATCGCTGACAAGTACTTGACTTGCCAGTTCGAAAACATGTCAATCTTGATTCTAACACAGCTCGCGCAGAGCAATTTCTACTGCAAGGATGGCCTGCGTCGTTGAATGGACAAAGATCCGATTCGTTAAATGAAGTCGGAACAGTCGTCAGGAGAAATGACCGCATCTGCAAGCGTTTGAACAAAGAAAACGCTTAATGAATGGCTGCGCGGACAAATCCCGGCGTTACGCGCTGTTCGCCACCGATCTGTTCTATCCGACTCTCGCTGGCTGCGCGTCATCGGCCTTGTGCTTCTTCATCCCGCGCGGCCATTTCTTCAGTGCTTTCCGGTTTGGCGGCTTGCTTACTTGTGTGTTGCTGCTTGCGATAGTTTTTGCTCGATCTTGGTGAGAGGGACTGCGCCGGTAATTCGTTCGCCATCGGCGAAGAACATGGTCGGCGTGCCGCTGATAGCCAGTTTTCGTCCCAATTCGACGGCCTTCTTGACGGCTGAGGTATCGCAGTCGCCGCGGCCACTTGGTGCCTTGCCGTCCTGCATCCAGTCGTTCCAGGCCTTGACCCGATCGTTGGCACACCAGATCTGGTTCGATTTTTCGAGCGAATCCTGGGAAAGGATCGGGTAGAGGAATGTGTAGATGGTGACGTTGTCGAGTTTGGCCAGATCTTTCGCCAGTCGCTTGCAATATCCGCAGTTGGGGTCTTCGAAGCTGGCAAAGACGCGTTTGCCATCGCCGCGCACCTGTTTTACGGCCAGATTCAGGGGTAATTCGGAAAACTTGATTGCCGACAGTTTCTGCATTCGCTCGCGGGTGACGTATTTCATCGTTTTGCCGTCGATCAGGTCGCCAACGATGATGAGCGAAATTTTTTCGTCGGTGTAGACAATCTGACCGTCGATATAGACTTCGTAAAGTCCGAGATAAGGCGTTTTGCTGACGCTGGTGACGGTTCCAGCCAGCTTGCCTTCAATGGCTTTTTTGACTGAAGCCTCGTCCGCCAGAACGGAAAGGCTGAGAGTCGTGGCTAAGGCCAGCGTTAGCAGGCGTGATCGTTTCAACATGGTGTTTCTCCGGTGTACTGTTGGCTCATAGCGCGCCGATGGCGTAGCGGACGAGAGTATTTTTCAGGATGGGCAAGTGATTGATGGCGTTCATTCCCAGATTGCGCAGGATTTTCAAGCCGGGAAGCTGATGACGGTACAGTTGTTGTAATGCATGGGTGACGCCTTGCATCAACAGCGTTTCTTCCCGACGTTCGCGTTGATAGCGTGCCAGCAGTCTCTCGTCGCCGATATCCTGCCATTCCGGTGTGGCGAGCAGCAATTTACCGAGCACTTTGGCATCCTGAAAGCCCAGATTGATGCCGTGCCCCGACAAAGGGTGTATGCCATGAGCCGCATCGCCGATCAACGCTAGGCGTGCGGCGTATGTGCGCGGAACACGCATCAGGCGTAGCGGAAAAGCGGCTGCCGGTGTCAGCAAATCAAATTCGCCCAAGGCGTGTTGCCCGGCAGCGGCAATGCGGTGACTGAGCGCTTGCGGCGACAGCGAGAGCAATTTTCGGGCGTGCTGTTCGGGGGCTGACCAGACGATCGATAAGCGGTTGCCCGCCAATGGCAGCCAGGCCAGTATGCCGTCAGCACGAAACCACTGTCGGGCGACACCGCGATGCGCGTGTTGACAGTTGAAATTGGCCACGACGCCCATTTCGCCATAGTCGATATTCACCGCCGGGAGGCCGGCGGCATTTCGCAGCCATGAATCGCGGCCGTCAGCGCCGACCAAGAGTCTGGCTGACAAAACCTTGCCATTGACCAGCGTCAAATTGGCGCTGTCGGTACCAATACTGATGGCGGTCGGCGCCGCAGGCGAAAAGAGAGTCAGGTTGCTTTGCCGCTTGATGCATTCCCACAATTCACAGGCCATCAGCGATGATTCGAGCACCCAGCCCAATTCGGCGATCCCTGTTTCGTAAGCGGAAAATTCAAGTCGGGAATGTGCATCGCCGGCGATTTCCATGCGCTGAATGGCGGTCAGCCGGTCCGTAGCAAGATGTTTCCAGACGCCGATTTGCCGTAGGAAATCGACGTTGGCTGGTGAAATGGCATATACGCGTGCATCCCATCCGGAGGGTCGGGACGGTGCACGTTGTTCTATCAAAGCGATTTTAAGCCGGCTGTCACGCAGGGCACAAGCCAGAGCCAGACCCGCCAGGCCACCACCGACGATCAATAGGTCGAAGTGTTGCTCGGAGGAACTCATCAATGTCCCGGGAATAATGTTCCAGTCCGGAACAGAGCGGAGTCACCGGGCTGGTTTTCGTGCAACGGAAAAAGTGATAGAAAACGGACATGAACGAATTGTCGACGGCTGGAGCGGAATTTGTTTATTTTCCGGCGACCATACGCCTTGAATGCGATTCGCCGCTTGACGCCTTGATTCGTGCCGGTGTCGGACAGCATGCCGCCTTGAACCTGATCGTCGCTGCGTGGGATAAACAGGAGACGGACTGTCTGCTGGCGAATATCGACGGCGGTCGCCATGTCGTCGTAACCCGCCTCCCCGGAGAACGGTGGGTGGCTTGCCACCCCTGGCTGATGGATCCGTGTGCCAGTATTCAGGAAGCAGAAAAAAGAATGCAAAAAAGACGAAGACATCAAACGCGCGGCATTGTTGTCAAAATTGCGCGGGCCGTGATTGATGCGACGGTTGCGTGCGGGTAGGGAGGAACTGACTGCCGTATCGGTCTGTAGGATGAGCGCTGAATTTTCCCTGCGGGTCCGCATAGGCCTTGCAACTGGAAACGCCGGGACGCTCATCGTCTGCGCTGTTGGCGAACGGTGCCTGACTTTATAACTCTTCATCGAGCAACATCTGTTGTTGCCGATTGATGAAATCGCTCATGCTGTCGATCCCGCGCAGCTGCAGAATGCTGTTGCGCACGGCGGCTTCCAACAGGACGGCGATGTTGCGTCCGGCGGCCACCGGAATGACCACTTTTCTGATCGGGACGCCAAGAATGTCTTGCGACTGGGCGTCAAGCGGCAAACGAGGACCCTCGGAGCCGCTGAACGGTTTTTGCAGGTGGACAATCAGTTTGAGCTTCATTTTCCGGCGCGACGCCGTTTCACCGAATATGGTCCGGATGTTCAGCAGTCCGAGGCCGCGGACTTCGAGATAGTCACGCAACATGCTCGGGCAGCGCCCTTCGATGGTCGTTGGCGCGATACAGGCCAATTCGACGACATCGTCAGCCACCAGTCCATGACCGCGGGAAATCAGTTCGAGTGCCAATTCGCTTTTCCCGACGCCCGAATCACCGGTGATCAGAACACCCAGACCAAATACGTCCATGAGAACGCCGTGTACCGATGTCGAGCCAGCCAGACGACGGGAGAGATAGATGCGCAACAGATCGATCACTGCCGCACACGGCTTGGGTGTTACGAACAGCGGCGTATCGGTGGCGGCACAGCCTTCCTGCATCTCGGGCAGCACTTCCAGGTTGTCGGCGATGATCAAGGCAGGAGGCTTGGCCACCAGCAATTCCTTGATCTGGTGACGCAGGCGATCTTTGCTGACCCGGGCGCCCCAGGCATATTCGGCGCGACCGATGACCTGCAGGCGTTCCGGATGGATGACGTTCAGGTGACCGACGACATCGGCACCGAACGTTCCCTGGCCCTGCAAGGCGATTTGACGGTCGGTGCCAACGGCCACGATCCAGGAGAGCTTCAGTTTGTCGCGGTGATCTTCGTAGAGTTGGGCAACGCTGAACTGACGCGGTGCGTTCATTGGCTCAATCGGCGAGTAATTTCCTGATTTCCTGCGCATCGGACGCACTGGACAGTGCTTCGCGACACGCACGATCCGAGAAGTGCTGTGCCAGTTCGGATAAGATTTGCAGATGCTGTTCGGTGGCCACTTCAGGAACGAGCAGGACGAAAAGTAATGAAACCGGTTTGCCGTCGGGAGAATCGAATTGTACCGGCGAAGCCAGTCGAATGAACGCACCCGTGGCGTCTTTCAGCCCCTTGATGCGACCGTGAGGAATTGCCACCCCTTGACCCAGTCCGGTCGAACCAAGTTTTTCGCGCGCGAACAGGCTATCGAAAACGGTGCTGCGTGCGATGCCAAGGTAATTTTCGAAAAGCAGACCAACGTGCTCGAAGACGCGTTTCTTGCTGCTGGCTTCAAGATCGAGCAGGATGTTTTCGAGGGGAAGCAGTTGAGAAATCTGGCTCATGCGACAAAACCCGAAAAAGCGGACGTGTTGTTGTGGGAACGCCGAGAAGCGGCTCCCTGCAGGCTGAAATTGTCTCAGCCGGTCAAAGAGCCGCCGCCTGTGCCGCGATTACTCGGCGGCAATATGCTCGCCAATTTTGTTGCCGCGGTGGTGATCCTGCAATTTTTGCTTATATTTCTGTACCTGACGTTCAAGTTTGTCGACCAGACCATCAACAGCGGCGTACAGATCTTCATCGACCATTTCGACGTAAACATCCTTGCCGGCCAGATGAACGGTGACTTCTGCTTTCTGCTTCAGTTTGTCCACCGACAGAATCACGTTGACGTCAATGACATTGTCGAAGTGACGGGTGATCCGTTCGAGCTTGCCGGTGACGTAATCACGTAACGCCGGCGTGATCTCGAGGTGGTGCCCACTGACTTGCAGGTTCATGATGCGTCTCCTTCTTTAAATGGACTTGCGTAAACTGACCGGCGGGATATTGAGCGCTTCACGGTATTTTGCAATTGTACGCCGTGCAACGACAATGCCCTGCTGGCCAAGAACCTCGGATATCTGGCTATCCGAAAGCGGCTTTTTCGGTTCTTCGGTGCTGATCAGTTGCTTGATCAAGGCACGAATCGCCGTGGCCGAGCACGCCCCGCCCGCTTCGGTGCTGACGTGGCTGCCAAAAAAATACTTCAATTCAAAAATGCCGCGCGGTGTGGCCATGTATTTCTGGGTGGTGACCCGTGAAATGGTCGATTCATGCAGGCCCAACGTTTCGGCGATCTCGCGCAGGATCAGCGGCCGCATGGCGACTTCACCGTGGTCGAGGAACTGACGCTGTCGTTCAACGATAGACTGCGCCACGCGCAGGATGGTGTCAAACCGTTGCTGCACGTTCCTGATCAGCCAGCGGGCTTCCTGTAGCTGTCCGGAGAGACCCGATCCGCTCTGACGTCCCAGAAGCTGCGCGTACAGGCTATTGACGCGTACGCGTGGAAAGGCTTCGGCGTTGATGCTGGCAGTCCAGCTGCCACGGATTTTGCGTACGATGACGTCAGGAGTCACATAACGCGTTTCGCTGACCGAATATTGTGCTCCGGGACGCGGGTTCAGACTTCGAATCAGCTGATGCGCAGCACGTAATTGCTCGTCGTCGCAAGCGGTCAGACGCTTCAGGCGGGTGAAATCCCGGCTTGCCAGCAACTCGAGGTGATGGTTGACGATTTCGATGGCCAGCGTTCTGGTCGGATCGGCGGGCAAAACCGCCAGTTGCAAGGCCAGACATTCCTGGGTATTGCGCGCGCCAACGCCGGTCGGATCGAAATTCTGCAAGTGGCGCAGCGCGATTTGCAGTTCTTCCGGGACGAATTCCAGATTGTCCGGCAGAAAATCGATCAGTTCGTTGAGCGATTGGGTCAGATAGCCATCATCGTCCAGTGCTTCGATCAGGCAGGAAACCAGCGTGCGGTCACGATCGGGAAGCGGCAGCAGGCCAAGTTGATGCAACAGGTGCTCACGTAAAGAAACGCTTGCCGCCCGTATATCCTGGTAATCATTGTCGTCGTTTTCATCGAAAGAGCCGGATGAGTTGGCGTAACCGTTGTCCTGTGCCAGCCAGTCGTCACCCGCATCAATCGTCGACGCAGGCGAGTCGTCCGCAGGCGCCTCACCATTGGCGCTTTCCGTTGTCGAGCCGGATGAGCCGGACGACGGAAATTCATCGGATCTTTCAAGTAACGGATTGTTCTGTAAATATTTTTCCAGCTCCTGTTCCAGTTCGAGCGTCGACAGCTGCAACAAACGGATCGATTGCTGCAGTTGGGGCGTTAACGCTAGATGCTGGGATAGTTTGAGCTGGAGAGATGGTTTCATTCAAAGGGCCGGGTAATTCCATTGCCAACTCGCCAGTGACCAGGTGGACTAAGCCTTGCCAGGCAACAGGCACTGAATACAGTGCACCTTCATATCGTTAACAGATTATCAATGGAATGAGCCAGCCGATCAGCCAAGGGAATGGTTCCTGAGCTACTCGAATTATGGACCAGTGATGGCTTGCTCAGAGGCGGAAATTCTCACCAAGATAGACTTTACGGACGTTTTCATTATAAATGATTTCGTCAGGTCGGCCAGAAGCAAGAACGGTACCCTCATTGATGATGTAGGCGTGGTCGCAGATGCCCAATGTTTCGCGGACATTGTGATCGGTGATCAGCACACCGATGTGGCGCTCCTTGAGAAAACGGATGATTTTCTGGATATCGAGAACGGCAATCGGATCGACGCCAGCGAAAGGTTCGTCCAGCAGAATGAAGCGTGGCGCGCTGGCCAGGGCGCGTGCAATTTCAACCCGTCGCCGTTCTCCACCGGAGAGCGATGTCGCCGGTGCATTGCGCAAGTGGCCGATATGCAATTCTTCCAGTAGTGCTTCCGTGCGGCTGTCGACTTCCTGAGCCGATATTTTTTGCAGTTCGAGAACGGCGCGGATATTTTCGCTGACGGTCAGCTTGCGGAAAACCGACGCTTCCTGCGGCAGGTAGGAGACGCCTAGGCGGGCACGACGATGGATGGGCAGATGGGTCAAAACCTGCCCGTCCAGTCGTACTTCGCCGCCATCACAGGCGACGAGTCCGACGAGCATATAAAAGCAGGTGGTTTTCCCGGCGCCGTTCGGACCGAGCAAACCAACGACCTCCCCACTGACCACTTCGAACGACACGTCATGCACCACGGTGCGCGATTTGTAGCGTTTCTTGAGGTTTTTTGTCGACAGAGTGCTTTGCGAATGGCTCATGGTTCAATCGTTTTCCTGCAAACCGCGTAACAGTTGTCGGATGGTCTCCGCGGCAAATCCTCGCGCCGCCAGAAAACGGGCCTGCCGCGCGTATTCTTCGGCACTTGCCGGCAAAACGCCGTATTTCCGTTGCCAAACCCGCTGTGCACGGCTCAATTCGTCTTCAATCGACGCCAAAGCGGCATTGACCAGCTCGTCGTCGACGCCTTTGGCGCGCAATTCACCGGCCAGACGGGCGTTCCCCAGTGTTTTCGATCGGCTTTGCGAGCGGCTGAGGGCGTAGCGGCTGTCGGAAAGCAAGCCTTGTGCGCTGAGCGTATCCAGCGTGTCTGCGAGTTGAATGGACGCTTCGCCATTGCCAGCCAGTTTGCGCGCCAGTTCGGAGCGGCTGTGATCGCGGCGGGCAAGCAGACGCACTGCCCGTTCGCGCAAGTCGGTGTTCAAGGCCCGCTCAGCCGGCCGCAGTAGTTGAAGAGCGGCCGGGTATATTGACCGCGGCACGGATTTTGGCTTCGATTTCCTCGGCGATCTGCGGTTTGCTCTTCAGGAATTCGCGGACATTATCCTTGCCCTGGCCAATTTTCTCGCCGTTGTAGGCGTACCAGGAACCTGATTTCTCGATCAATTTATGCATTACGCCCAATTCGATGATCTCGCCCGCCCGAGAAGTTCCCTCGCCATAGAGGATGTCGAAAATGGCTTCGCGGAACGGTGGCGCCACCTTGTTCTTGACCACTTTGACGCGCGTTTCGTTGCCGATCACCTCGTCGCCCTTCTTGATGCCACCGATCCGGCGGATGTCGAGACGTACCGAAGCGTAGAATTTCAGCGCATTGCCGCCGGTCGTCGTTTCCGGACTGCCGAACATCACGCCGATCTTCATGCGGATCTGGTTGATAAAGATGACCAGGGTATTGGTGCGGTTGATGTTGGCGGTCAGTTTGCGCAAGGCCTGACTCATCAGGCGCGCCTGCAGGCCGGGCAGCGAGTCGCCCATTTCGCCTTCGATTTCCGCCTTGGGCACCAGTGCGGCAACCGAATCGATCACCACCACATCCACACTGGCCGAACGGACCAGCATATCGGCGATTTCGAGCGCCTGTTCACCAGTGTCGGGTTGCGAAATGAGCAATTCTTCGAGATTGACACCGAGTTTTTGCGCGTAGGCCGGGTCGAGAGCATGTTCGGCGTCGATGAACGCGGCCGTGCCGCCTAATTTCTGCATTTCGGCGACAATTTGCAGGGTGAGCGTCGTTTTGCCGGACGATTCCGGGCCAAAAATTTCGACGACCCGACCGCGCGGCAAGCCACCGATGCCCAGCGCGATGTCCAGGCCCAGCGAGCCGGTGGATACGACCGGGAGGTCATTGATGACGCTCCCTTCGCCCATGCGCATGATCGAACCCTTGCCGAACTGTTTTTCGATTTGCGCCATTGCCGCGGCGAGCGCTCTCGCCTTGTTATCATCCATGAACTGATCCTTAACGTGAAAGTCGCGCAACGACTTGCTTACCACCTCTCGCCCCAGGCAAAAGAGGGATCGGAGGTGAGGGAAACGGGCAGAGCCTTCGTGCTTCGGGAGGTCAGGTCACACCATCTCCCCAGGCTGTTTGACGGAAATTATCTCAGGAAACGCTGAAAAATGGCTGCGTGGGCGAATCGCGGACTTGCGCGCGGCTCGCCCGCCACCTTGCCTGACGATTTGCCATGTCCTGCTGGCTGCGTGCTGTACGCCCTGACCCGAGCAAGCATTCATTCAGTGCCTCCCGCAAATCGACCGCCGCCAAACCGACGCTGCCGATGGTAATATTATACTGAAAATTTATACAGTAAATAAGGTGCCAGTACCGCACGACGGCAATGTCCTGCCTTTCCGGTCGTAGAAAAGTGGAAGAGGCGGCGCTCGATCAGCTGCGTTTGAGAACGCTGTCCAGGACGTCGGTGATGAGCAGCAACTCGCGAACGGTGCCCAGCAAAAAACCGCGCCGTTCGCCATTGCGGTTGTCGCGCAACAGTTTGTCAATATAACTTGCGCAAGCCGGCGTCGCCCACGTACGCGATATTTCTGCCTGAATATGCGGTAATTGTCCCAGCGTCGGCAAACGCGCCAGCAACTGATCGATCGGGATGGCCTGGGCATCACTGGGCGAAAGCGGGCTCAGTGGATTTTCATCCATGCTGTCCCATTCGGCAGGGGCGACGTTGAAATGCTTTTGCAGCCTGACAGCCAGAGCGTCGAACGCTTCACGCTGGCCGTTTTGGCGGTAAATTTCCAGTAATTTGAGCCAAGGTGTGACGGCGATCAAAGGATGTTTGTCGATGAATTCCTCAATGGCCTGCGCTGCTCCGGCGAGTCGACCAAAAGAGACCATGATCTCGGCCAATTCGAGTACTGCGGTCATTTCGTCGTGCACGCCCGGGGAGTAAGCCGACGATGCGCTGTGGTCAGCTGCGATGTTGCCGTTCTTGTCGGTTGCTGTTGGCGCGCTGTCGAATACGGACAGATTCTCGCCTTCATCGACCAGTTGCCAGCGGGAGATGGTTTCGGGCGCGGCTTGACTGGGGATTTCGGAGACGACGGGTTGGGTGGTGGTGGCCGGAATTGGCACGGAGCGGTGGGAACGGCTACGCACAAATAACAGGGTGCCGATTGCCAGCACCAGTGCGCCAAACAGCAATTCATTTCCCCACTCGCCCCAGAGGCTGCTCGTCATTCGTGACCTCGGCGGCGCTTTTGGTGCCATGGTGGCGGGTAGTCCGGCAGCATCCGGCGCGGCGGTTGATGGTGCCGCCGGTGCACCGACGGTAGCGGCGACCGCAGTCGTTACCGAAGGGGCTGGTACGCTCACCGTTGGCAAGGCAGCCGGTGTCGCGGCTGCACTGGCAGATGCAGCGGACGGCAGTGATGGCGTGGCTGGCGCAGCGGCTTTCTGCAGTTCCTGAATCCGCTCGTCGAGCAGCCGAATTTTTTCGCTCAACAGGCGTTGTTGCTCGAATTGCAAATCGACGGCTGCCAGTAAGCGGGCTTCGTCGTCTTTCATTTGATGTGCCGTACCGGCTGCCGTACCGGCGGCGACGTCGATGACTGGACGCTGCGGGGGGGCGGCAGGATTATCGTTTCCCGGCTGACCGCTGGAAACGATGACCCGGTCCGCTTTTTTTGGTGGGGGAGGCGCGATTGGCGCACTTGCCGACTTGTCAGGGCTCGGCTTGGCACGCACTGCGGCTGTGGATTGACCCGCAAATCGCGGCTGCTTACCCGGAATGCTCAACCAGGTGTTGGCCGGCAAGCGGTTCTGACCGCGGCTGCCAAGGTCGACGTCCGGATTGGCAGCCTGCAAGGCGCGCAGATAGCGTGCTTGCGCAGCGGGATTGCCGGGATGACGTTTCCTGGCCAGATCGCGGGCGGTGGTCTTGCGAGCGAGCTGCCATTCCCGTGTTGCTGGACCTCCGGGAGCAACTTCACGCGGCACGTCAAATTGACGTGCGCGTGGCAAACGCAGCGGCCGATCGTTGGCGGCAAACTGGCGATTTCCCCCCGCGGGTACGGAGAAGAGATAGTTTTTCGTCACCTCTGCACCACAGCCTTTGCGCAGGCTGAGTTGTACTGGCGAATCATTGACCGGCTGCTCGGATGAGATATGCAGGCGATAGCGGCCGCCACTTTGTTCCAGTGTGACCCGTCCATGGGCGATCAGAGGGGCTACGGAGGCGTTGTTGCCCTCGCTGCCGAGGCGAAAGCATTCCATCAGCGGTTGATCGTTGAGCGGCGCATCGGTCAGTTCGACTTCAGCCATCAGCGGTTTGCCCAAGGTAGAGTAAACCGTCAGCTTGCCCATTCCGACCGCTTCGGCGCTATCAGCCGGGAACAGCAATGCCGAAAAAAATGCCAAGGAAAACGAGACGAAGAGCGGAGAAATAGGATTGGCGGTCATCGGAGTCTGGCCCGGGCAGTCTAAGGTACTAATTCTATGCTATGACCAATAGAAATGATCCGTATCTCAATCTGAGAGCACTCTGATTATTAAATAAGAACGCTGAAGTTCGCCGGGCGTCATGCGTTGAGCGTGGTTATTCGCTGAATTAGTGTCCGCAGAGCATGCGCTACGGCTTGAGCGCGCACATTCTGCCGATCGCCCGTGAAATGCTGCGTGTCGGTGAGCGAGCGGCCGTCGGACGCTGCCCAGGCGAAACAGACCGTACCGACCGGTCGACCCGGCGAGCCACCACCCGGGCCAGCGATGCCGCTGATCGCCAGTGCCCAGTCAGCGTGGCTGTGTTGTAACGCGCCAAGCGCCATGGCGGCAGCCGTGGCTTCGCTGACCGCGCCCTGCATGGCGAGAGTTTCGTTGCTGACCGCGAGCAATTCGTGCTTGGCGGCGTTGGAGTAGGTAACGAAGCCACGCTCGAACCATGCCGAGCTGCCGGCGATTGCCGTCAGGCATTGGCTGACCCATCCGCCGGTGCACGATTCGGCGGTCGCCAGGCGTTGCCCGTTGGCCAGCAACAAGGCACCAACTTTGCTGGCCAGTGCTTCCAGCGCCTGTTGGACGTCGCTGCTCATTCGCTGACGGAACGGACGAGCGCGAGCACCAGCAAGGTGTAGCCGGCAGCCACCAGATCGTCGCACATGACGCCCAGACCGTTCTTCATCTGTTCGTCGAAATAGCGCGCCGGCTGCGGTTTGCGGATGTCGAAAAAACGGAACAGAACAAAGCCCGCTGCTTGCCAGCCCCAGTGCGGCGGACAGAACAGCAGCACCAGCCAGAAGGAAACGATTTCGTCCCAGACGATGCTGCCGTGATCGATGACTCCCAGATCGACGCCCGTTTTGTGCGCCGCAATGGCGCCACCGATGAAGCCGAGCAGCAGCCCGGCGAGCAATTCCAGATCGCTCAACCAGGGACGCAGCAGCGGAAACGACATCCAGGCGAACAGCGTGCCGAAAGTTCCCGGCGCTTTCGGCGACAGGCCGCTGCCAAAGCCGCAGGCCAGCAAATGCGCTGGATGCGCCAGCAGAAAACGTAACGAAGGCGGCGATTCAGCCAAAGTGGTCGTACCCCCGGTGATCGATCGGTAGCGGCTGACCGTCGGCGCTGAAAACGGTGCACGCGCCGGGCGGACCGACCATTGTCCGACCGATGCGCGCCAAAGGCAATCCCAGTTCGTCTGCCAGAGCGGCCACCTCCACGCGCTGCGCGGGGGCCGCCAGGAAGAGCAGTTCATAATCGTCGCCGCCAGCCAATTGACAACGGCGCGCCAGCGCCGGATCGATGCCGGCAGGCAAGGACGGCAGATCGGCAAGAAACAGCGCGGCGGCCAGTCGCGAACGGTCGAGAATATGCTGCAGATCGCCCAGCAAGCCGTCCGAAACGTCGATTGCCGCCCGTGCCAGCCGGCGCTGGCGCAAGGCGAGACCGAGTTCGACGCGCGGCTGCGGCTGCTGCAGTGCGGCGAGGCAAGGGGCCGCCAGTTCGTCTGGCAAGACGACTCGCTGCTGCAAGTGCGCCAGCGCGAGCGCCGCCAGACCGGGGCGGCCGGACAGCCAGATGTCGTCGCTTGGTTTGGCCTGATCGCGACGCAGCGCGCTGCCGGCGGGTAACTCACCGAGCGCGGTGATGCATAAATTCAGCGGTCCGCGCGTCGTATCGCCACCGATCAGATCGACGGTGAATCGCTGGGCGCAGGCAAACAATCCGGCGCCAAACGCCGACAGCCAGTCTTCGCGCGCTGCCGGCAAGCTGCCGGCCAGCAGTGCCCAACGCGGCTGCGCGCCCATCGCCGCCAGATCGGAGAGATTGACGGCCAGCGTTTTCCAGCCGAGTTGCCGCGGGTCGGTATCGGCCAGGAAGTGCGTTCCTTCGACGAGCATGTCGGTGGTGATCGCCAGTTCCATGCCCGGCGAGGGGGACAGCAAGGCGCAATCGTCACCCGGACCGAGCACGGTTTGCGGTGTCGGTCGAACAAAGTGACGGTCGATCAGGGCGAATTCGCTGGGCATCCCCGTTCCGCGGCTGTTGGACGCCGTTCTTCAGAGTGCCCGCACACGTGCGTGCCGTTTGGCAGCGAATTCCACCGGCCGTAGCTGGGCGGCCAGCTTGTCGAGCACGCCGTTAACGTATTTGTGGCCGTCGGTGCCGCCGAAGCTCTTGGCCAGTTCGATCGATTCGTTGATGATCACCCGGTAGGGCGTTTGCGGATAATTGCGCAATTCGAAGGCGCCACCGAGCAGGACGCAGGCCTCGACCGGCGACAGTTCGTGGAACGGACGATCGAGAAATCCCTGCAGTTGCTCCTGTAGCAGCGGCTGCTGCGCCAGTACCCCGCGCAACAAACCGACGAAAAAGTCGCGGTCCGCCTGATCGAAACCTTCGCAATCGATCAGATGCGCTTCGATGGCCGCTTCGTCGTTGCCGGCCAGTTGCCACTGATAGAGACCCTGCAGCGCGAATTCGCGCGCTCGCCGACGCGGCGAGCGGCCGGCTGTCGTCTTTGCGGGCGATGATTTGTTGGTATTCATGCCGCTTCTCCGGCCAGACTGTGCAACAAGCGCGCCATTTCGATGGCCGCCTGCGCGCAATCGACTCCCTTGCCGTGCATGCGGGCGATCGCCTGGTCATCGTTTTCACAGGTCAGAATACCGTTGGCGATCGGCACGCCGGACGACAACTGCACCTCCATCAACCCCCGGCAAGCATCGTTGGCGACGATTTCGAAATGGTAGGTTTCGCCGCGGATCACCGCGCCGAAGGCGATCAGCGCATCGAAACGGCCGCTGCGCGCCAAAGTCTGCAGCGTCAACGGGATTTCCAGCGCCCCCGGAACGACGGCCAGCACGCAACGCGCCGTATCGACGCCCAGCCGCTGCAGTTCACCGGTACAGGCACTGAGCAGGCCTTCGCCGATCTGCGGGTTGAAGCGGCTCATGACGATACCGATCGCCAGACCGCCGCCGTCCAGTGACGACGGAAATTCGCGCAGCTGCGCGGGCAGTGCCGGATTGACGGCGGCTGGCGGAGTCAGACGTGTACTCATCGGCTCACAGTTCCAGCTCGACCGGCGAGGCGATGTGCCCGGTCACTTCGAGATCGAAGCCGGTCATGCTCGGTATCCGTCGCGGACTGGCCAGCAGCTTCATTTTGCCGACGCCGAGATCGCGCAGAATTTGGGCGCCGATGCCGTAGATGCGCGGGTCCCAGCGACCGACCGGCTTGTTGCGCGTCGGTTCGCGCAGAATGTTAAGAATATCCTGCCCACTTTCGGGGCGATGCAGCAGGACGATGACGCCGGCGTCGACGCGTGCCAGCGCAGCAATCGCCGTCGTCAGCGAAAAAGTGTGCCGCCCAGTCTGCGTATCGAGAAAATCGACCACCGACAGCGGTTCATGTACGCGCACCAGCGTTTCCCGATCGGCGCGGATCTCGCCTTTGCTGAGCACCAGATGCACTTCTCCCGACGTGCAATCGGTGTAGGCGTGCAGCGTCAGCTCGCCGTGCGCGGTGAGCACCGGTTTCGACAGCGAGCGTTCGACCAGCGTCTCGTGCCGGCTGCGGTAATGGATCAGGTCGGCGATGCTGCCGATTTTCAGACCGTGTTCGCGGGCGAAGCCGACCAGATCGTCGAGCCGCGCCATGCTGCCGTCTTCCTTGAGGATCTCGCAGATCACCGCCGCCGGTTCGAGGCCGGCGAGCATCGCCAGATCGCAGCCGGCTTCGGTGTGGCCGGCGCGCACCAGCACGCCGCCGGCACGGGCCATGATCGGAAAAACATGGCCGGGCTGGACGATGTCATCCGGCTTGGCGCTGCGGGCGACCGCCGTCTTGATCGTCAAGGCCCGGTCCTGCGCCGAAATGCCGGTGGTCACCCCGCTGGCGGCCTCGATCGAAACGGTGAACGCCGTGCTGTACGGACTCTTGTTGTCGCGCGCCATTTGCGTCAGGCCCAGTTGCCGGCAGCGCGCTTCGCTGAGCGTCAGGCAAATCAGGCCGCGACCGAAACGGGCCATGAAATTGATCGCTTCGGCACTGACGTGCTCGGCGGCGAGTACCAGATCGCCTTCGTTCTCGCGATCCTCTTCATCAACCAGGACGACCATCCGTCCTGAACGCATCTCGACGATGATTTCTTCGATCGGGGATACGTCCGCCGAAGTGCTCTGTGGTGCCATGATCAACTATCCTCCGAAGGCGATCGGAGTGAACCCGCAAACCGGGAATTCACCACCGGGAATTCGCCCAAAGCGCGATTCTCGCAGTTTCCGCAGGCAACCGCCACGTTTGACGAGTCGTCCTCGGTACCGCTGCGCTGGGCTTGCCGGCCGGATCAAGCGGTCGCGCGTTCGATCAGGTCGAGACGGTCGGTGAATACGGCTGCTACACCACGCTGGAACAGCGCTTCCGCCGTTGCCCGCTCATTGACTGTGTAAGCGAGCAGCGGAATCTGCTGGGCGGCAGCGAGTTCCAGCAAGGAGTCGTCGATCGCGGCGGCCTGACAGTGGAGAGTCGTCGCAGCCAGTTCATGAAAGCGGGTCAGCCAGTCCGCTGGTGGCTGGTCGTACAGACAGGAGATCGGCAATTCTGGTGCGGCAGCACGCGCGGCGAACAAAGCCAGCGCGGAGAATGACGACAGCAACGGTAACGGCGCGCCGGCCCACAGTTCACGGGCCGCGCTGGCGACCACTTTGCCGGTCAGCGCTTCGTAACCTGCCGCTGGCTTGATTTCCAGATTGACGTACAGCCCGAGTGCACGACACAGGTGCGCGGCGTCTGCCAGCGTCGGCAGGGCTTCGCCGGCAAAGGCCGGGTGGTGTGCCGAGCCGGCATCCAGCTGACGTAACTGCGCATCGTTGGTGTCGCAAACCCGACCCACGGCCTTGGTCGTCCGCGCCAGGGTTTCGTCGTGAATCAGCCAAGGCGTTGCGTCGGCCGAAAGCATGACATCGAATTCGACCGCCCGCACGCCGAGCCGGGCAGCCAATCGCAGCCCGGCGAGCGTGTTTTCCGGTGCCAGCGCGCCACAGCCACGATGCGCGATATGACGTGGCAATGGCCAGCCGAGGCGGGGAGCCGACATTATTTCTTGCGCTTAGCCGGTTGTTTGCCGACTGCGGACACCGGCGTGAGCAGCAGATTGCCGCGCTGCACCGCATCGTCGAGCGCCTGCTTGGCCGATTTCCGCCCCGCCCAGGCCGCCTCGAGTTCTTCTTCGACGACGACGCGGATTTTGTCGTGTTCGGCGACACGGAAGGGAGTCAGGGCTACCGGACCTTTCAACTGGCCAAAGGCGACCTGCAGTTGCGGGACGTCGTTGCGCAGCAGCCGGCTGCCAACCGCGGCGCGCGCAGCGGCGGTCATTGGCAGGAAGCCGCCGGACGTGCTGATCTGCACCTGGATATCCGGTTCGGTGATGAAGCGGATAAAACGGGCGACGCCCTGGTATTCGGCCGGCTTGCGACCGCCGCCGACCCACAATGACGAACCGCCGGCCAGGGTCTGCTTCGGTGCTTCCGGTTGGTCGTCGTGATAGGGCAGGGTGGAGACGCCGGTGTTCTGTTTGTGTTTGTCGTCGAGCAGGGCATAGACCGATGCCGAACTGGTGAGCATGCCGCAATCGCCGGCGGCAAAACGCCGGTCGGCTTCGTCGCGCCGGTCGAAATAGATGAAATAGCGCGCTTTCGCCCAGGTAGTCGTCTGCGCTAGGTGCTTGACCTGCAAGAGGCTGTTGAACGCCAGTCGGCCCTTGCCGTCGGTAATCGGCACGCCGTGCCAGGTGCTGAGGTTATCGATATGCACCCATGCCGGCCAGGAGGTGGTATAGGGGCAGGTGCTGCCGGCGTCGAAAAGTTTGTCGGCGGCTTTTTGCACCTCCTGCCAGGTTTTCGGCGGCTTTTCCGGGTCGAGACCCGCCTTGCGGAAAGACTCCTTGTTGATGAACAGCACCGGTGTCGACCAGGCGAGCGGCAGCGCCAGCAAATTGCCTTTGCTGTCAGCGAGGTTGACGCGCAACTCGGGTGCAAACTGCGTCGCGTCGAAGGCTTCGCCCGCTTCTTTCATCACCAGGTGCAGCGGTTTGAATTCCCGCTTGGCAGCGACGAATTGTGCCTGTTCCTCACGTGTCACCAGATTGAGCGCGCTGGGAGCGCTGCCGGATGAGCGGCGGACCAGTTTGAACTGGCTGTCTTTCTGACGCGAATTGAAAAGCGCGACCAGCTTTTCCAGACGTTCAGCGCGTTCCTCGTCCAGCTGATGTGACAGTTCAAGTTCGATGGGTGCGCCGACGGCCGGCAGTGAAAACGGGGTGGCGAGCGCAAGCGCCAGAGCCGCCGGAAGAAATTTGAAAAGATGCATGCAGAAATCCTCGCGAGGGGCGAAAAAGTGTCTGATTATAGGACCAGATCACGGACTTTGCTGAATAAGGTAGCCAGTCTTTGCTCACGTGGATTTTTCTCATCTGACGCTGGCAAGACGCTGAGCCAGCGGAAACAATCGGTTTGCGAGCCGTGCCATCGAGTGCTGAATCTCTTGTCGGGCCGCATGGCTACCCAACACGGCGATTAACGCGATAGAATGGGCTTTGACCCTGCTTATGGCCACGAGACGATCGACAGATTGCCACCCTGAGCCGGGTTATACATGACGCGATCGCGTCAGTGCCATGAAAGGGGGCACGCGCTGTTTTGGGAAGGGAGAGTATGAAGGAACGAATGAACCGGCCCGTCAGCCGGAGCGCACACGGCGGCGAAACCGCCATATATTCACATCATGTGCTGACTCTCGAACAATGATCGCAGGGTTTTCGGTCTGCGACAGAAGTTTACTGGTCGATCCACTGCGCCATCCGGAAAAGCGCGACGTTTTCTTTTCAATTGCTTTGTTCAACAGCTGCGCTTGCCTGTTCCAGACTTCCAGTGTTTGGCAAGCTTCGCGGGTGCGAAGAAGAGCGATTTCCAGTGGGGGGCGTTCAACGCGCTGGTGTGCCGAAGTCTGGTCAGTGCGGGCGAAGCCATTCGTTGCGCTTTCGCGGAGAAAGCGCTAAATGGCGATATCAATTGATGCCTGTGTCGCACAGCATCAGGGCGACGGTCGGGAGCAGCAGGATCGGGCTGTCATTCTGCCGCACCCAAAGGGCGGTGGCGTGGCGATGGCCGTGGTGGCGGACGGCATGGGCGGCCACACCGGCGGGGTCATCGCGGCGCAACAGGTGATTCATACCGCGCGCAACAATTTCGATCGTTTTTCAGCACGTAGTGAGTCGGCGCGTTTCCTGCTTGAATCGAGCATCAATGAAGCGCACATGCTGATCAAGGCCTCACGCTTCATCAACGAAAAAGATCCGCACAGTACGGTGGTGATGATGCTGTTGCAGCCCGGGAAAGTCAGCTGGGCGCATTGTGGCGACAGTCGTTTTTACCATTTTCATGGTGATAAGCTGGTTTTTCGCAGTATCGACCACTCGTACGTCGAACAGCTGGTGGTGCAGGGAAAAATCACTCCCGAACAGGCGATGTCGCACCCGAAACGGAACATCCTGTTGACTTCACTGGGCGGGGCCGAAGCGCCGAAGATCTCGTTCGGTGAAACGCAGAGTCTGGGAGCCAGAGATTCTTTCGTCCTCTGTTCGGATGGCTTGTGGTCCTATTTTACCGACCAGGAACTGGCCTGGGTGATCCACGGCGCGGCATCGGCCCGCGAAGCGTCCGAATTGCTGATCGGTCGCGCGCGCGCCATGGGCAATGGCGAGGGCGACAACATTTCGCTGGTGATTCTCAAACTGGTTGACAAACCTTAGAATCTGCTCGGACTCACATCCGAAGTGCATCACTTCCCGGAAACTATTGTGTTGCCATGTGAACGGATTACACCCTTGAGCATGGAAGATCACATGATTGCTCCCTGACGGCTCTGCCGCCAGGACGCGGTCAGGTGGTCATTTTCGTCCCAATCCACCCAGCAGGACGGCAAGCGGGCGCCGCCTAGACTCGCGTGGCTGTTTTTGATGATGGCCAAACCCTTTTTCTTCTGTGGTCTTGTCGGCTGTCGGTAAGGGGGCCGGGACGTTGCTTTCGTAGGGTTTGCTGAAATCGAAGCCGTCGGCGGCAATCATCGAGGTGTGGGAATGCGGATTTTTACTGTCACGGCGGCTTGATGGCTGGCGGCCACCGGCGGCGGTCTTGGCTGGTGCGTCGGCCGAGCGACGATGACGACCGCGCTTGTCGCTGGCCGGATAGATGTAGTCGTCTTCGGGCTCGTAACCGGTAATGATCACTTGTTCGACTTGCAGGCGGATCAGCTTCTCGATGTCCATCAAGTAGCCGACCTCGCTGGCGGAGACGAGCGAGATCGCCGTCCCCGGTTTGCCGGCACGACCGGTACGACCGATACGGTGGATGTAGTCTTCCGGCGTGTGCGGCAATTCGAAGTTGATCACATGCGGCAATTCGTCGATATCGAGTCCGCGGGCGGCGACATCGGTGGCGACCAGTACCAGGATCGAACCGTCCTTGAACCCTTCGAGGGCTTTCAGTCGATCCTGTTGTGTCTTGTCACCGTGAATCGAGTCGGCAGCAATGCCGGCGCGCTGCAGATCACGCGCCAGACGGTTGGTTTCGATTTTGGTGCGGGTGAATACCAGTACCTGATTGAAATCGGCCGATCGCAGCAATCTGACCAGTAGCGCGCGCTTAGCGTTGGCGGCGACCGGATGCACGCGGTGAGTGATCGTTTCCGACACGGTATTCCGTCTGGCGACTTCGACCAGTACGGGCTGTTTGAGCATGCTGTCGGCCAGTTTTTTTATCTCTTCCGAAAAGGTGGCCGAGAAGAGCAGGCTTTGCCGTTGTTTGGGCAGCAGCTGGATGATGCGCGTCACGTCGGGAATGAAACCCATGTCGAGCATGCGGTCCGCTTCGTCGAGCACCAGGGCCTGCACACTGCCGAAGTTGAGACATTTCTGTTCGACCAGATCGAGCAGTCGGCCGGGTGTGGCCACCAGGATTTCGACGCCGCAGCGGATTTCGGCAATCTGCGGTTTGATGTCTACGCCGCCGAATGTGCAGCAACTGCGCAACGGCAGGTGCTTGCTGTAGGCCTTTACGGCGTCATGAACCTGAATGGCCAGTTCGCGCGTCGGCGCCAGCATCAGAATGCGTACCGGGTGGCGCGCCGGTGAGGGGCTGTTGCTGGCGAAAGGAAGGATGCGTTGCAGCAGCGGCAGGGTGAACGCGGCAGTTTTGCCGGTGCCCGTCTGGGCGCCACCCATCAGATCCTGGCCGGCGAGGACGATCGGTATGGCTTGCGCCTGGATCGGTGTGGGCTCCTGATAGCCCATGTCGGCCAAGGCCTCCAGCAAGTCGGGCGCCAGGCCGAGTTCGTCGAAACGCATGGGCAAAGCCCTCAGTCAGTAAAATGATAAATAATCAAACGTATATTGCCCGGCATTATAACCCGGCCAAGCGTTTCGACAGCGATGGGGGAAAAAGTCAGGCGGCTTTCAGCCTGGCCAGCGCGTGCGCAATGGCGCTGTCGAAAAGCGCCTGACGCGAAACGACCGTTGCCTGACCGCTTCGCAACTGTGTATCGATCCAGACCGGCGGGCGGACGAGCGCCGCACGCCATTGCCGGTTGTGCAGCAGAACGACTCCCGACAGCGGGCTTTGCCAGCAACAGAGACCGGTCGATGTTTTCTGGTTGGCCATCCGAAAGCGTAACCAGTCACCGATTTGCCAGTCGTCGTTGTTCAGCGTCGCCGGCAGGGCAGCAGCGGGAGGAATGCCGAGATAATGAACGTGGCGTCCGCTCATTTCCAGCATTTGCGCTTCGCAGGTCGTTGCGTTCTGTTGAGTGGAGGATCGCGACCGTCTGGCCGGGATGGCCGCTGGCGGTGGGGCGGGTGGGGTACCTTGGGAGCGTAGGGCGGCTGTTTGCAGGTCGAAGAGGATATTCATGAACGGTCGCCGTTCGATCGCCGAGACGCCGACACTGTCCAGTCCGGCATCGAGTCGTTTGATCAGCGACGAGGCCAAGCCGGCCAGACGTTTGCGTTCTTCAGGAGCCTGTTTGGGAGTCACACTCCAGAGCAGTTCCTCTGCCGTTGCCTGAGATTGTTGCCAACGACCGCCGCCGGCTCGCGCCGCCGCAATCATTACCCGGCGCCAATAGCTGTCCAGGAAGGTGGCGATTTCCGGCGCGCTCGTTTGGCTCAGACAAGCGTCCAGCCATTCGTCGGTCAGTCGGCTGGCGTAATACTGGTTTTCATGCCCTTCGACGATGGCCAGCAACGGTTCGGCCGCGCGGACGATTTCCTGGTCACGTGCCTGGATCAGCTGTGCCAGCTCGGCGAGAGGCGCTGCCAGCGAATGTTCCTTGTTATCGACGACTTGAGCGGCCTGGGTGCAGAGCTTGACGATGCGTTGATAGACCGGCTGTTCGTTGCCCGCTTCCCACGGCAAGCCAAGCGAGGCGCGTCCAATTCGGTTGATCAGTTCGCGAGCCGGATGTTGCTCGTCGGTGAACAGCGTCGGATTGGTGATGGCCCGTTTGAGCAGTGGAATCTGCAAATGGGCGATGGCCGATCTGATCAACGGTGGCAGTGCGTCGTTGGCAAAAATTCCTTCGAAAATCAGCGCCATCGTGTCGATGGTCACCGCTTCGGGACGGTCGGGCGGCAGGTCCAGATCGTCGGCTTTGACAGGATTCAGCGCTTTGGCGACCTGCGCGCCGCTGCTCGAATTGACTGCGGAGACTGTGCGCTGTTCCAGGTTTGTCAAACGATCAAACAATCGATTGAGCGTTACCAGCGCGGCGGCATTGAGCAGCGGGTTGTTGTCCGCGGTTCCGCCAGCGACAAAGCCTGTCGGTAAGCCGATGCCGTGCGTTGCCTGTCTGGCCAGCGCCAAGCGTAACACGGCCAGCGTGTCGGTAGCCGCAACAGGGTTGTCGTTCGGCGTGGCAGAACCGGGTTGTATCCTGCCGACGCTGAGCACTTCGCCCGCCGGGAGGATGCGTCGGCTGGCCAGAAGTTGGTCGATCGAGCGGTAAAGCGTTGGCAGGTGCGTGCTGAATAGTTCTTCCCGCTGATCAAGCAGGTTCAGGGTGGCTTGGCTGCCGCTGCCGCCGTGTCTGACTATGGCCCACAATCCGTCGCCAATCACTTCGGAACCGAGCGGATGCTCGTCTTCAGCCATTGTCGATCGCTGCAGCAGCGTCATGTAACGCGTTCTTGTCCGCCACAGATCCCGGCCACCCGTATCACGCAGGTGCTTGGTGATTTCGCCGATGCGGATCTCGAATTCGAGATCCGCATCGGCCATCAGCGTCATGCGGGAGGAAGTCAGTCCGCTGGAATCGGTAAAACCGTCGGCGGAATCGCTGTTTGCCAGAGCATCATGCTGGCGGCCGATTTCGTTGACGAAAGCCGCCAATAGCGATGCGTCAACCCCGGACCGCTGAACGATGTCACGCAAGCCGCGCTGAAACAGTTCCCGACTGGCGTTCAGAATGGACGCCCGCTCCTGTGGTTCGAGTTCGATCGGCGGTTCGGGGCTGAGTACGGAAATCATTCGCTGCTTTGCGTTCAGAAATTGACGCCGACAACAGCGCGGGCAGGGCCGGGTGCCGGGAGGCAAATGCCTTTCCCCAGTATAGACAAGGCGCTGACACGGTTCAGCGCTCATTCGCTGACGCTGGCCGGCAGAATTGCGCCGGCCATCCGAGCGTCAGAGCAGAGGTTGACCACTCGTGGGGGTGTCATCCGCCCTGCTTGGCGGCGGCTTTCTCTTCTGCAGGTTTTGCTTCACTTTCCTTGTCCGGCAGACTTTCCTTGCTGTCCGCGGATTTCTCGCTGGATTCGACGGCTTTCTTTTCTTTTTTCTCTTTTTTCTTTCTGGTTTCGGGAGGTTGTGGCGGCGGCAGTTGGGGTTCGATCGTCGGCAATTTGTTCTCGCGCATATAAGCGTCCATGTCGCGCCAGCCTTCATAGATGGCGGCTTTCGGCAGCCAGGAATAGATCGAATAACAGTCTTCGATGGCCCGGCCGGATTGTCGGCAGGCGCCGCCGACAGCCTTTCCCTCACCTTCCAGCCGGGTCGCCTTGACGCTGGAAGATTCGAGCCCCAGTTTTTCGAGTATGGCGTCGCAACCACTCAGACTCAGCGTGAAAAACAGGCCGGCCATCACGACCCGCAGAAAATGGTGAGCTGAATCAGACACTTCAGACCCTGTCACTGGTAGAAAGAATCTCATTCTAGCAGTCTGTCGGACTGGATGGATCGAAGCGAAAAATGTGGGAAGCGAGGGTCGAGGTTCACCAATTTCAAACCGAACGAATGACGCCCTGAATCAGGAAAAACGCCGTGGCTCGGGGAGTGTGTTGGTGGATGCGCTACGCTTATCCACCATTTGGCTGATCACCGCGACCGGCGAATTCCGGCCGCGGCGTTGAGAACGACAGCGCGCGTTCAGACCTCGAGATGCGAGTACAGCGCCGTCGACAGGTAGCGCTCGCCGAAAGAGGGAATGATCACCACCGTCAGCTTGCCGGCGTTTTCCGGCCGTCGCGCGACTGCCAGCGCCGTCCACACCGCGGCGCCCGACGAGATGCCGACCAGCAGCCCTTCTTCGACGGCCATCGCGCGTGCGAAGGCGAAGGCGTCGTCGGCCTTGACGCGCATCACTTCGTCGTAAATCGTCGTATTGAGCACTTTCGGCACGAAGCCGGCGCCGATGCCCTGGATCGGGTGCGGGCCTTTCGGTCCGCCGGAGAGCACCGGTGAGGCGTCGGGTTCGACGGCGATCACCTGCAGCCCTGGTTTGCGCGCCTTGAGTACTTCACCGACGCCAGTGATCGTGCCGCCGGTGCCGATGCCGGCGACCAGGATGTCGATGCCGCCATCGGTATCGCGCCAGATTTCTTCCGCCGTCGTCGCGCGGTGAATCGCCGGATTGGCCGGGTTGTCGAACTGTTGCGGAATCAGGTAGCGCGGGTCGCTGGCGGCCATTTCCTCGGCGCGGCGGATGGCGCCGCCCATGCCGTCCGGTCCGGGCGTCAACACCAGTTCGGCACCGTAGGCTTTCAGCAGCAGGCGCCGTTCGCGGCTCATCGTCTCGGGCATCACGAAGCAGCAGCGGATGCCGCGCGCGGCGCAGACCATCGCCAGTCCGATGCCGGTATTGCCCGATGTCGGCTCGAGGATGATCGTTTGCGGACCGATTTGACCGGCGGCGCTGGCCGCGTCGATCATCGCCGCGGCGATGCGGTCCTTGACGCTGTGCGCCGGATTGAAGAACTCGAGTTTGGCGGCGATGGTGCCGTCGATGCCGCTGCTCAGGCGGTTCAGGCGAACCAGCGGTGTGTTGCCGATCAGTTCGGTGACGTTGTTGGCGATGCGCATGGTGTGTCTCCTTGTCGAATGGTCGCGTTGTGACCGCGCGGCGAGGCAAATGTTTCCGTCGAGCGGCGCTCAGGCGAGGAACAGCTTGTACGCCGGATTGTCGCTTTCGTTCCAGCAGGCGTAGCCGAGTGTCTGCAGGAATTGCTCGAACTGGTCCATCTCGGCCGGCGGCACCTGCATGCCGACCAGCACCCGGCCGTAGTCGGCGCCGTGGTTGCGGTAATGGAACAGGCTGATGTTCCAGCCGATGCTCATCCGGTTGAGGAAATTCATCAGCGCGCCGGGACGCTCGGGAAATTCGAAACGATACAGGATTTCGTTTGCGATGCGCGGCGAGTGGCCGCCGACCAGGTGGCGGATGTGCCCCTTGGCCATTTCGTCGTCGGAGAGATCGAGCGTCGCATAATCGTGCGCGCGCAGATGTTCGAGCAACTGCACCGATTCGGCGCGCGAAGCGACCTGGATGCCGACGAAGACGTGCGCGTCGCGCTGGTCGTTGTAGCGGTAATTGAACTCGGTGATGTTGCGTGCGCCGATCAGCGAGACGAACTGCTTGTAGGCGCCGGGTTGTTCTGGCAAGGTGACCGCGAAAACCGCTTCGCGCTGCTCGCCGATCTCGGCGCGTTCGGCGACGAAGCGCAAGCGGTCGAAGTTGAGATTGGCGCCGGAAGCCACCGCGATCAGCGTCTTGTCCTTGATCTGATGCCGCCGTGCGTATTCCTTGGCCCCGGCGAGCGCCAGCGCGCCGGCCGGCTCGAGCACGGCGCGCGTATCCTCGAAAGCATCCTTGATCGCCGCGCAGATGGCGTCGGTGTCGACGAGGACCATTTCATCGACGTACAGCTCGCAGAGGCGGAAAGTCTCCTCGCCGACCATTTTCACCGCTGCTCCGTCGGCGAACAGCCCGACGTGTTCCAGCCGGACGCGCTGACCGGCGCGCAGCGAACGCGTCATGGCGTCGGCATCGACCGCCTCGACGCCGACGATGCGCGTTTCCGGGCGGACGCGCTTGATGTACGCTGCGACGCCGGAAATCAGCCCGCCGCCGCCGACGCAGCAGAAGACGGCGTGGATCGGTTTGGCGTGCTGCCGCAAGATTTCCATGCCCAGCGTTCCCTGGCCGGCGATCACTTCCGGGTCGTCGAAAGGGTGGATGAAGGTCAGTTGCTCGCTCTGCTCGAGCTCGCGCGCATGCGTATACGCTTCGTCGAACGACTCGCCGGCGAGCACCACCTCGGCGCCGCGCCCCTTGACTGCCTGGATCTTGATTTGCGGCGTTGTCGTCGGCATGACGATCACCGCCCGGCAGCCGATTTTCGCCGCCGACAGCGCGACGCCTTGCGCGTGGTTGCCCGCCGAAGCGCAGATCACGCCGCGTTGCAGCTTTTCGGCCGACAGCCGGACGATCTTGTTGTAGGCACCGCGCAGCTTGAACGAAAAAACCGGCTGCAGATCCTCGCGCTTGAGCAACACCCGGTTGCCGATACGCGCCGAGAGCGCCGGTGCGAAATCGAGCGGCGATTCGATCGCTACGTCATAAACCTGCGCGTTGAGGATTCTTTCGAGATAGTCGGTATGCATGGCTGCCAATACACCGGGGAGGGGAAAACCCTGGATTCTAGCAGCAGACGGGTCGGGCCGCTTTGCGGTGATATTCCAGACGGTTAGGGCAGGGCGGCAATGGACGTCGGGCGGACGACGTCCTGTCGCCGCGTGGGGAAAATCTGCCGGCCGGCGGCGAGCGGCACGCTGCGGCGCGCGGCATGCGCCCGTCCGCGAGGGAGCGATTCTACGTCTCTCCCGGAACGGGCGCGCAAGGCTCGCCGCAGAGGCGCGCTGCGGCGGTCTTTACAGCACCTTGACCTCGACTTTGCGCGGTTGCGCGTGCTCGGCTTTCGGAATGCTCAGCTTCAAAACGCCCTGGCTGAGTTCGGCACTGACCTTGCTCGAGTCGAGTTCCTTCGACAGCGTGAAGACACGCCGATAGTGCGGCACGCCGACTTCGATGTGGCTAGCGACGATGCCTTCGGGACGCTCGAGATCGATCTCGCCTTCGATGGTCAGTGTGTCGGCTTCGACGTGCAGATGCAGTTTGTCCTTCGGGACGCCGGGCATGTCGGCATAGAGTGTGATTCCGGCGCTGTCCTCGATGACATCGACCGGCGGCAGCAAGCTCGGCTCTTCCTTGGCAGGCGATTTTTTGACGGCGGTATGGTCGGTCATTGGCTGATCTCCTTACTGAATGGTGATGCGGCGTGGCTGGGCGGATTGTTTGCGGCCGATGCTGATGCGCAGCACACCGTCGCTGTAGCGGGCTTCGACGGCATTGGCGTCGATGTCGTCGGGAAGTGAGACGACGCGGCGGAAGCGGCCGTCGAAACGTTCGTCGATGTGCATGGTCGCGTCGGCGGGCGGCGCTTGACGTTGCCGTTCGCCGGCAATGGTCAGCACGCCTTTTTCGATCTGCACGTCCAGGCTGGCCGGCTCGATGCCGGGTGCGAAGGCGTAGATTTCGACCGATTGCGGCGTGCCGCCGACGTTCATCGCCGGGAAGCCGCCGCGGGCCATGCCGCGAATGCTCGGTGACAGACGGAAGGTGTTATGGACTTCGTTTTGCAGGCGATCGAGTTCCGCCAGCCAGTCGCGGGGAAACAGTGAGCGATACATCATGGTCATTCCTCCTATGAGTTGGCAAAGGCGCCGCGAGTGGCGCTTGACGGCAAATTGGGGGCGCTTGACGCCATTTCAACGACTTGAATTTTCAGCCATGCGTACCCATATCCAATGGTTGGCCGGAGGGCTTTTCTGCGGGAAAAACGATGCAATACAAGGATTATTACCAGATTCTGGGCGTGGCGCGCGACGCTTCGGCGGACGACATCAAGAAGGCGTACCGCAAACTGGCGCGCAAGTATCATCCCGACGTTTCCAAGGAAGCGGACGCGGAAGCGCGCATGAAGGAAGTCAACGAAGCGAACGCCGTCCTCTCCGATCCGGAAAAGCGCGTCGCCTATGATCAGCTCGGCCGGGCGTATCAGCCGGGGCAGGATTTCCGGCCGCCGCCGGACTGGCAGCGGAGGCACGGTTTCGAGTTTTCTTCCGGCGGCTTCGGCGCCGATGAGGCGGCCGATTTTTCCGACTTTTTCGCCGCTTTGTTCGGTCGTCGCCACGCCAGCGGCGGTTTCGCCGGCCGCTCGCATGGGCCGCAGAGAGGCGAGGATCATCGGACGACGGTCGAACTCGCGCTCGAGGAGGCTTATAACGGTGCCTCGCGGCAGATCGTCCTGCGTGTGCCGCACAGTGACGTGTCGCGGCGGCCAGGCTTCGCAACGCGCACCTTGAACGTCAAAATCCCGGCCGGCGTTTACGCCGGACAAGTGATCCGTCTCGCCGGTCAGGGTCTGCCCGGCAGCCAGGGCGGAGCGGCAGGCGATCTGCTGTTGGAAGTCGTTTTCCTGCCGCATCCGCGCTTCCGTACGCAAGGTCGCGATGTCTTTCTGACGCTGCCGCTCGCGCCCTGGGAAGCGGCGCTGGGTACCGTGTTGTCCGTCGATCTTCCGCCGGGCAGCGTCAAGGTGCGCATTCCTGCCGGCGCGCAAAGCGGCCAGCAGTTGCGCGTGCGCGGCAAAGGCTTGCCGGGGAGCCAGGCCGGCGATCTGCGGCTCGATCTGCAGGTAGTGCTGCCGCCGGCCGATACGCCGGCAGCACGGGCGCTGTACGAACAAATGGCGCGTGAGCTGGATTTCGATCCGCGCGCGTCCTTTCGGCGGGCGACTGCCGGCGGGTGACCGAAATCAGTCGGAGGTTTCCTCGATCGCCACCTGCACGTCGAGTCTTTCCATGGCGTCGGCCGCCCGGCAGAGCGCGGCCTCGGCGTACAGTTTTTCGGCTTCCTGCAGGCGCGATTTTCCAAAGACCATCACCAGTGCATTGGCGTACTCGATGCGCGCAATCGCCGATTCCGGATTGAGTTGCAACGCCTGTTGCAGCAAATTCTGGCAGGTTTCCTTGTTCGCTCCGTACGTCAGCCCGCCGACCATGGCGCCGACTTTGGCGATCACTTCGGCGTGGTAGGCGCCGAGTGCGATGTGTGCGTCGGCATGTCGCGGCGCGAGTTCGAGCGCCTTGCTCAGGCTGTGCTTGATCTTGCCGCCCAGACCCTGCGTCAGCGCTTTGGCGATCGAGATGCTCTGGCTGTAGCGGCCGAGCGCCAGGGCGTGCAGATACCAGCCATTGACGTCCTGCGGCGCGGCCTGCTGCAGCTTTTCGCAACGGCCGACGACCTCCTGCAGCAATTTCTGTTTGCGGGCGTCGTCGCTTTCCAGATAGTGGGCGTAGATCGTCGCCGCTTTGTTGGCGACGTTGTAGCCGGCGAGGCCGCAAGCCAGGCCGGCATTCACCGCCGCTTCGAATTCTCCGGCATGGTAGTGCCGCCAGGCATCTTGGACCTTGCCATCGGACGGCAAGGGTTCGCAGTCGCCGCGATGCAGACGTGGCCAGTGCTGTTCGAGCTTGGCTGCTGGATAGTGGTAAGTAACATCGGGATAAGGAAATTTTCTCCAGACCATGACAGATCCTCCAGAGGGGCAGAAGTCGACAATGTCATGCCGACAAGCGATGCCGGCACAGGTTGATGGTCATCGAGCACGGCGTGCGTCTCATCGATCGAGATATTCTTCCGACAACTTCTCGAGCAACAGGCGCGCGTCACCCAACAGAAACGGGGCGACCAGCGACATGGCTTGATACACCCCGCGGCCGATGCGCGCGGCGTATTGATCGCCGCGCGGGTCCCGTGTGTATTCGTAAGACAGCCAGTAAGTGGTGATCAGCGACATATTGATCGCCAGCGAGCGCAGTTCTCTGGCGTCGGCGCGCATCGCGCCGGTGAGTACCAGACCGTTGCACAGGGCGATCGTGGTGCGCACCTGCTGCGTCAAGATCTGTTTGAAACCGATTTCGACCATACGATTGCGCGTCAGCAGGTCGTTGAGGTCGCGAAAGATGAAACGATATTTCCACACCTGTTCGAAGAGCAGGTGCAGAAACAGCCAGAAATCCTCGATATGCGTCCGATCTCCCGGCGTGACCAGCAAATGACTGGTTTCCTGGCGAAAGGCGCTGAAGATCTCTTCGAGGATTTCGTCCTTTTTGTGGAAGTGGTAGTAAAGATTGCCCGGGCTGATGTTCATCTCGTCAGCGATGAACGCCGTCGTCACGTTCGGTTCGCCGAATTCGTTGAATAAACGCAGACTGGTTTCGATGATCCTTTCGCGTGTCCGCCGTTTCGGTTTTGGTTCCAATGCGCATCCTTTACGGCGAGATGACAGGGCTCAGGTGCCGCTCTGTCGGCTTTGCAACCAGCGCGCCAGATCCTGCAAGGAGGCATCGAGCGCGCTGACGCTGCTTGCCAGATCGGGTCGTCGCTTGCGCGACAACAAGGTGCGCCGATGGTCATTGAGGACGGCCAGATCGAGCTCGATGCCATGGCGTGCCAATAGCGGGCGTAATTCGTCGCGTCGACGGTAGAGATCGCGGCGGGTTTGCTGATACGCATGTTCACAGAGACGACTGCGTCCACGATAACTGAAAACGTTGGTGAAAAACATCTCGCCGTCGTCGCGGGTCGGCTCGAAGAGCAGTACGTCCCGGCCCTCGAACTCCAGCCGGTAGCGGTCCATGCCGGTGCGCATCCGTGAATGGATGATCGCCCGAAAAGTTTGCGAGAGAACCACCGGCAGGCCACCCTCGACCAGATGATCCGGTGTCAACAACGCATTTTTGTTCGCCCGCGTCGCAGCGACCTGGCGCGAATCGTAAGGCACCAGCGGATTGATGCAGATGACCAGATCGGCGCCTTCATGCAAGGCGACCGAGGCATGCAATGTTTTGATCAGCGCGCCGTCAACAAAATAGCGTTCGCCGATCCTGACCGGCGGAAACAGTCCCGGTAAGGCCGCGCTGGCCTGCACGGCAAGCGAGATCGGTACTTCGTCGTGTCCCGGAGAACCGAAAGCGACCGATTCGCCGCTGTCGAGATCGGTGGCGACGATGAACAGACGATGCCTGAGTTGGCGGAAATCGTTGCTGCGCCCATTGCGTGAAAACAGTTTGCGCAACAGTTCGTCGATTCCCTGTCCGTTGAAGATTCCGGTCGGCAAAGCGTGTGACAAGCCCTGGAAAGCTTCCAGCATTCCCAGGTGCCAGGGATCGGAAATGTATTCGCGCAAGGAAGACCAGAAAAGTACCGGCACGGCCAGCAGTCGTTCCAGGTATTCCCTGAAAGCCGGTCGCAGCAACATCTCGGCCTCGAAGACCTCGTTGTTGGCATTGTCGACCAGCATTTCGGCCAATAACGCCGGCGTCAGGCCATTGGCAATGTTGGCGGCAATGAAAGCGCCCGAACTGACGCCGACGTAGATGTCGAGATCGTTGAGATCGATACCTTTCAGCGCCTCGGCCAGGGCAGCCATCGCGCCGACTTCGTAAATGCCGCCGACCGGGCCGCCGCCGGCCAAGGCCAAACCGATTTTCGTTGCTTTTCTGGCGTCGGCCATGGGCAGATGCTCCGGATGTGAAATGGCGTCGCCCGGCGCTGTGCAGTGAATCGCTTGCCGCTGCGTTCAGACGCTGACTTTATCCACGACCCGGCTCATGCCCGGGGCGAAGGTCGGTTTGCGAGGTGGCTGACGACGGTCATGCCGAACTGCTGGCGGAACGACGACATATCCTTGCGGGTATGCCGGCGCATGACCACCTGCTGCCAATCGGCGAAGCTCATTCCGGGTCTTGCGGCAGCGTTTTCAGAACGTCGGCGGGGGTGATCGGCTTGGCGGCGGTTTTCCGGGGAGCGCGCGCTGTCGCCGGCTTGGCGGCGGCCGCTTTTTCGCTTTCTTCGCCTTCGGCAGCGCTGTCTTCAGTAGCCGGTTTGGCGGCAGCGGCTTTGCTCGGCCGTTTGCTCGCAGCAGCACTGGCAGGCTGAGGTTCGGTCAACGACTGGACGGCGGCATGCAAATCGGCGACGCGTTGCGACAAGGTATCGATATCCTGCCGGGTCGGCACACCGAGGCTGCCCAAGGCGCGAGCGACGCGATTCTCGAACACCTGCTCAAGACGATCCCAGGTGCCGGATGCCTTGCCGGCCACTTGCGCGAATGTCTCGCCGGTGGCTTTGCGTGTTTTGCCTTGCAGGGTGGCGCCTTCCTTGACCAATGCGTCGAAAACTTTGCCGCCTTCTTCCTGCGCCTTGGCAAACGCACCCAGTCCGGCCAGCCAGATTTCTCTTGCGGACTGCTTGATCGTGTCGCCGAGATGACTTTCGCTGTTCTCTCCGGCTAAATCTTTGAGTTTCTTGCCCATAATATTCTCCTCGAACGTGGTGGTGATCAGGGAAAACAAGTTTTTCTCTTGCCCTGGAAAGCGAGTGTAGTGACAATGTCTAGAGCACGCACACTAATTCGCTTGCCAAACCAGCAGTAACTTTGTCGACCTTGTCATATCACATGCTGGGCAGAGAGGGTGGCTGTTCTGTCCGCCAGGACAATTGTTCGCTGCATTGAACGTGGTCTTTGGCAACAGACTTCCCGGCCGCACCTCGGATGCCCGATTCGATTTTGCCCAGGAGGCTCGCATGAATTACTTTCTTACCGGCGCGACCGGTTTCATCGGTAAACGACTGGTCGTGAAACTGCTCGCTCGTCCGGGGACGAAAGTTTATTTTCTCTCCCGCTCACTGGCCCCTGAAAAACTGCAGGCCTTGTATGAATTCTGGCAATGCGGCGAAGATCGCGCCATGCCGATCGCCGGCGACCTGTCGCGGCCTGATCTGGGCATCTCGCAGGACGATCTGGCCCTTCTCTCCGGTCGAATCGACCACTTCTTCCATCTGGCGGCGATCTACGATCTGCAAGCCGGTATCGACGAACAGTTGCGGGTCAATGTCGAAGGCACGCGGTATACCGTGCGTCTGGCCGAACGCCTGGGCAGCCGTCACTTTCACCATGTCAGTTCGATTGCCGCTGCCGGTCTGTTCGAAGGCTTGTTCCGCGAAGACATGTTCGAAGAAGCGGAAAACCTTGCCCATCCCTATTTCCGCACCAAACACGATGCCGAAGCCATCGTCCGTCAGGAGTGCCGCGTGCCGTGGCGCATTTTCCGTCCGGCGATCGTCGTCGGCGATTCGCGCACCGGCGAAATGGACAAGATCGACGGCCCCTACTACTTCTTCAAGCTGATCCAGAAGATGCGCAAGCTGTTGCCGTCGTGGATGCCGACCTTGGGTATCGAAGGCGGCCGGGTCAACGTCGTGCCGGTCGATTTCGTCGCTGCCGCCATGGACCACATTGCCCATCTCGATCATCAGGACGGCAATTGCTTCCACCTGACCGACCCGTCGCCGATGCGGGTCGGCGATCTGTTGAATACCTTCGCCCGTGCCGCGCATGCGCCGGAAATGGCGATGCGTATCAACGCCGCTCTGCTCGGCTTCATCCCGCGTTCGGTGCGCAAGACGATGTTCGCGCTGACGCCCATCCGTCGTATCCGCAGCGCGGTGATGAAGGATCTCGGATTGCCCGACGATTTTCTCAATTTCGTCAATTATCCAACTCGTTTCGACTGCCGCGAAACCGTGCGCGCGCTGAAAGGCAGCGGCATCGCCGTTCCGCCGCTGGAAAGTTACGCCTGGCGGCTGTGGGATTACTGGGAGCGTCATCTCGACCCCGACCTGTTCATCGATCAGACCTTGCGCGGTCAGGTCGAAGGGAAAGTGGTGCTGGTGACCGGTGGTTCGTCGGGTATCGGCAAGGCCGCCATCCGTAAACTGGCGGAAGCCGGCGCCATCGCGGTGACCATCGGTCGTGATGCCGAGGCGCTCGAAGCGACGCGGCTCGAATTCGCCGCCGCCGGACTGAATCTGATCACGCGTGCCGTCGATGTCTCGAATTCCGGGCAATGTGCCGAACTGGTCAAGTTCTTGAGCGAGAATTACGGGGGGGTCGATATCCTGGTCAATAACGCCGGCCGTTCGATCCGTCGCGGCATCGAAACCTCCTTTGACCGCTTCCACGATTTCGAGCGGACGATGGAAGTCAATTATTTCGGTGCCCTGCGCCTGACGATGGGCTTTCTGCCGGGGATGATCGCCAAGCGCAAGGGACACGTGATCAATATTTCGTCGATCGGCGTGCTGACCAACGCACCGCGCTTTTCCGCCTATGTGGCGTCGAAAGCGGCCATGGACGCCTGGACGCGTTGCGCCGCGTCGGAATTTGCCGACCGCGGCATCGAATTCACCACCATCAACATGCCGCTGGTCAAGACGCCGATGATCGCGCCGACCAAACTCTACGATCAGGTGCCGACCCTGTCGCCGGAGGAAGCCGCCGACATGATCGTCGAGGCGGTGATCCACAAACCGGTGCGCATCGCCACCCGCCTGGGCATATTCGGCGCGCTGCTGCATTCGCTGGCGCCGAAAGTGGCGCAAATCACCATGAACACCTCGTTCCGAATGTTTCCGGATTCGCACGCTGCTTCCCAGGGACGACAGGAGATGCAACCGCAGACCGCCGATCAGATCGCTTTTTCGCAAATCATGCGCGGTATTCACTTCTGAACTGTGTTGGGTCGGCCAGTCACCGGGGCGGCTGGCGTGGCCGTCCCGGCGGCGGAATATGTCGCCGCCTCGTTTTATTGAATGTCGGTCCATCGTTCGTCAGGGCAACGCTGATCAATTGGCTGCCAGGGCGAATCGCAACGTTGTGCGTTGCTTGCTATCTTGCCTATCTATCTGATATGTCTTGCTGACTGCGTACCGTGTGCCTTGCGGTACATCCTGTGCAGCCATTCTTTCAGCATTTCCCACGCATCTGAATCCTGCACATAGCGATGAATCGCGCTAGGATGCGCGCTCTCTTTCCGGTGTCGTGCTTGTGGCTGCTTCGTTTCTAAGGTGCGGGTGATGGGCGAGCCGTGTTATCACTGCGGGCAGCCGATCCCGTCGGGCTTCGATTTATCGCTCAGCATCGACGGGCAGGCACGAGCCCTCTGTTGTGCCGGTTGTCAGGCTGTGGCGCAGGCGATCGTCGCCAATGGACTGGAAGATTATTACCGCCATCGCGATGCCTTGCCCGATACGCCGCGCGAAGCGCTGCCGACGATCGTCGCCGACCTGCAGCTTTACGACCATCCGGATTTTCAGCAAAGCTTCGTGCAGCGAATCGGTAACGACGACGATGTGCGCGAAGCGGCGCTGATTCTCGAAGGCATTACCTGCTCGGCGTGCATCTGGCTCAACGAGCAGCATCTGGCGCGTCTGCCCGGCGTGCTGACGGTGGAGATCAACTATGCCACGCGCCGCGCACGCGTGCGTTGGGACGAGCGACAACTCAAGCTGTCGGCGATTCTGGCCGCGATCGCTGCCATCGGCTATCGCGCGCATCCCTACGACAGCGCGCGCAGCGAGGATCTGGCGCGCAAGGAACGGCGCAACGCCTTGTGGCGCCTGTTCGTCGCCGGCTTCGGCATGATGCAGGTGATGATGTACGCCGTCCCGGTCTATTTTGCCAGCGACGGCGAAATGACGCCGGATTTCGAACAACTGATGCGCTGGGCCAGCCTGGTGTTGACGGTGCCGGTGATCGCCTATTCGGCAGCGCCTTTTTTCATCAGTGCCTGGCGCGACCTGCGCTTGCGGCGGGTCGGCATGGACGTGCCGGTGGCGCTCGGAATCGGTGCGGCTTTTGCGGCCAGCGTCTGGGCGACGTGGACCGCCAGCGGCGAGGTCTATTTCGACTCGGTGACGATGTTCGTCTTCTTCCTGCTCACGGGCCGCTTTCTGGAAATGCATGCCCGTCATCGGGCGATCAGCGGCAGCGAAGCACTGGCCAGGCTGTTGCCGGCGGTGGCCACACGCCTGAAGGGTTTTCCTGCCAGCCGCGAGTCGGAACAGGTGCTGGTCGCCGAACTGCGTTGCGCTGACATTGTGCTGGTGCGGCCGGGCGAATCGATTCCAGCCGATGGCTCGGTGATCGAAGGGCAGAGCAGTGTCGACGAATCGTTGCTCACCGGTGAGAGTCTGCCGGTCGACAAAGCACCGGGGGCGCTGGTCACCGGCGGGGCGGTCAATGGATCGAGTCCGCTGCTGATCGAAGTGACGGCTGTCGGCGAAGCGACGCGCCTGTCGGCAATCATCCGCTTGATGGAGCGGGCGGCGATGGACAAGCCGCGCATCGTCCAGATGGCCGACCGTGTGGCCAGTCGTTTCGTCGTCGTCTTGCTTTTGTTGGCGGCGGTCGTCGCGGCGCTCTGGCTGAGCATCGACCCGCGGCAAGCCTTGTGGGTCACCGTTTCCGTCTTGGTCGTTACCTGCCCTTGTGCGTTGTCGTTGGCGACGCCGGTCGCTCTGACCGTTGCCAGCGGTGCGATGGCGCGTGTCGGCTTGTTGGTGACGCGCAGCCAGGCCGTCGAGACGCTGGCCCGGGCAACGCATTTCGTTTTCGACAAAACCGGCACGTTGACCAGCGGACAGATGCGCTTGCTGGAAGTGGTCCCGTTTGCCGGCTGCTCGGCGTCTGGCTGCCTGTCGCTTGCCGCCGCTCTCGAAGAGGCCTCCGAGCATCCGATCGCCGCCTCGTTACGCGCCGCAGCGGAGCCGGGTGCCAGACCGTCATTGACGGATTGGTGCAACCAAGCTGGTGCCGGTGTCAGTGCCCGGCGGGACGGGCAGACGATCCGGCTCGGCCGTCCGGACTATGTGCAGCCATTGCACGGACAGGCGTGGCCGGCCGCCGGAGCAGGCTTGCTGGACAGCGGCGATACGGTGATCGCCTTGGCTGACGAGAACGGCTGGATTGCCGCTTTTCGATTCGGCGATCTGCCACGCGCAGAAGCGGCGGCGATGGTCGCTGCTTTGCGTACTTCGGGCCGCCAGGTATCGCTGTTGACCGGCGATTCCCTGCCGGCCGCGCAACGGGTCGCTGCTGCGATAGGGATCGATCAGGTGCATGCCGGCGTTTCACCGCAGGGTAAGCAGGAATTTGTCGCCGCTTTGCAGGCGGGCGGAGCGCTGGTGGCGATGATTGGCGACGGAGTGAACGACGCGCCGGTTCTCGCGCAGGCGCAGGTATCGGTGGCGATGGGCAATGGCACGCAACTGGCGCGAACGCAGGCCGATCTGGTACTGTTGTCGGAAAATCTCGCTCATCTGCAGCGTGGCGTTCTTATCGCGCAGCGTACCTTGCGCGTCGTCAAGCAGAATCTGTTATGGGCTTTCGTCTATAACCTTCTGGTCCTGCCGCTGGCGATCGCGGGGTTGATCACCCCGTGGATGGCCGGTATCGGCATGTCGGGCAGTTCCTTGCTGGTCGTCGCCAATTCCTTGCGTTTGCAGAAAATCTCCTGAGCCGACACATACATGGAAACCCTGTACCTGTTGATTCCCCTGTCGGTGGTTCTCGTTTTTCTGATCGGCATTGCTTTCTGGTGGTCGCTGCGCAACGGGCAATTCGAAGATCTGGAAGGGCCAGCGTATCGCCTGCTGATGGACGACGACCGGGTGCGACCGGAAGCATGTCCGGGTCCAGATGCTGGGACAGCAGAAAGTTCGTCATCCGCGCAGACTTCGACAAAACCGCTTGACAATTGACGCAAATCAAAAAGCCTTTCAGTTTGATTGAGATAATCATTCCCAACTCGTGCGCAAAGGTGGTTTTGATGTGGGCAGTCTGCGCAATCAGGGAGTGTCTCTGTTGGGGTTTGGGTGCGTTTCTCAACGCACCCTTTTTTTGTACGGAAAAAGTCTCTCGTGCTTGCCGCGGGAGGGGTCACTATCTAACAGGTTTCCTGAAGGATAAAATAACGACCGCAACATATTAATTGCCTGAAATAAGGGCATTTGGGCGGTGAAAACCGGTTTTAGTCACGAACGAGGTGAGTCCATGTCGGAAACTCAATCAACATACAACTACAAGGTGGTGCGGCAGTTCGCGGTAATGGCTGTCATCTGGGGGATCGTCGGCATGTTGGTCGGCGTGATCATCGCCGCTCAACTGGTGTGGCCCGAGCTGAATCTTGGCTGGCTGCATTTCGGCCGTCTGCGTCCGTTGCATACCAACGCGGTCATTTTCGCCTTTGGCGGTTGTGCCCTGTTCGCCACGTCGTATTACGTGGTGCAGCGTACCTGCCATACACGGATTTTCTCCGACGCTTTGGCGGCTTTTACCTTTTGGGGCTGGCAACTGATCATCGTTCTCGCGGCCATTACGCTGCCATTGGGGATCACCTCCGGCAAGGAATACGCCGAACTCGAGTGGCCGATCGACATCCTGATCACCGTGGTCTGGGTCGCTTATGCGGTGGTGTTTTTCGGCACCATTGCCAAGCGCAAAGTGACGCACATTTACGTCGCCAACTGGTTTTATGGCGGCTTCATCCTGGCGGTGGCGCTGTTGCATGTGGTCAATAGCGCCGAGATTCCGGTGACGCTGACCAAATCGTACTCGGCTTACGCCGGTGTCCAGGACGCGATGGTGCAATGGTGGTACGGCCACAACGCCGTCGGTTTCTTCCTGACCGCCGGCTTCCTCGGCATGATGTACTACTTCGTTCCGAAGCAGGCCGAGCGCCCGGTTTATTCCTACCGTCTGTCAGTGGTGCACTTCTGGGCGTTGATCTTCACCTATATGTGGGCTGGTCCGCACCACCTGCACTACACCGCGCTGCCCGACTGGACGCAATCGGTCGGTATGCTCTTCTCGCTGATTCTGCTGGCGCCTTCGTGGGGCGGCATGATCAACGGCGTGATGACGCTGTCGGGTGCCTGGCACAAGTTGCGTGACGATCCGATCCTCAAGTTTCTCATCACCTCCTTGTCCTTCTACGGCATGTCGACCTTCGAAGGTCCGATGATGGCCATCAAGACGGTCAACGCCTTGTCGCACTACACCGACTGGACAGTGGGTCACGTGCATTCGGGCGCCCTGGGCTGGGTGGCGATGGTCTCCATCGGCTCGATCTATTACCTGCTGCCGCGTCTGTTCGGCAAGTCGGAAATGTTCAGCGTGCGACTGATCACCGTGCACTTCTGGGTGGCGACGGTCGGTGTCGTGCTCTACATCGCTTCGATGTGGATCTCCGGCGTCATGCAGGGTCTGATGTGGCGCGCGGTCAATGCCGACGGTACGCTGACCTATAGCTTCGTTGAATCGGTCAAGGTTTCTTACCAGTTCTGGGCGATTCGCTTTGCAGGCGGCACCCTCTTCCTGGGTGGCATGCTGATCATGGCCTACAACATGTTCAAGACGATTGCCGGTGGTCGGGCAGTCAATGACGCGCGCGTCCTGTTGCCAGCGGCTCATCACGCTTGAGAGGGAATGAAATGAAACTGAGTCAAGATGCAGTCGAACGCAACGTCGGCCTGATGGTTCTGCTGACCTTGTTGGTGGTCAGCGTCGGCGGGCTGGTCGAAATCGTGCCGCTGTTCTTCCAGAAGTCGACCACCGAGCCGATCACCGGCCTC
>CAYRXO010000006.1:0-38598 GCA_964428215.1 uncultured Candidatus Accumulibacter sp.
AGTTCAAACGCTGGGACATCGGCGACATCGTCGGCGTCGTCGGCCGCCTGTTCCGCACGCGCACCGGCGAACTGACCATCCACGCCGACGAACTGCGCCTGCTGAGCAAAGCGCTGCGACCGCTGCCGGAGAAATTCCACGGTCTGACCGATCAGGAGCAGACTTACCGCCAGCGCTACGTCGACCTGATCACCAACGAACGCTCGCGCGAAACCTTCGTCATTCGCAGCCGCATCGTCCAGTCGATCCGCGGCTACATGGTCGAACACGGCTTTCTCGAAGTCGAGACGCCGATGATGCACCCGATTCCGGGCGGCGCCACGGCCCGGCCGTTCAAGACGCACCACAACGCGCTCGACATGCCGCTGTTTCTGCGCATCGCCCCCGAGCTGTATCTGAAGCGGCTGGTCGTCGGCGGCCTGGAAAAAGTGTTCGAAATCAATCGCAATTTCCGCAACGAAGGACTCAGTCCGCGCCACAACCCCGAATTCACCATGATGGAGTTCTACGAAGCGTATTCGGAATACCGGCAACTGATGGATTTCACCGAAGGGTTGCTGCGGCACAGCGCGCGCGAAGCGCTCGGTGGCGAATCCTTCACCTACCAGGGACGGACGCTCGATTTTTCGCAACCTTTCGCCCGGCTGAGCATCGTCGACGCGATCCGCCGCGAACGTCCCGAATTCAGCGTCGAGCACCTGTCCGACGTCGACTGGTTGCGCCGGCAACTGACGGCGATGAAAGTCGCAGCACCGGCACAGGCCGGCGTTGGCGCATTGCAACTGCTGCTCTTCGAAGAAACCGCCGAGGCAACGCTTTGGCAACCGACGTTCATCATCGATTACCCGGCCGAAGTCAGTCCCTTGGCCCGGCGTAGCGACAGCAACCCGGAGATCGCCGAACGGTTCGAACTGTTCATAGCCGGCCGGGAAATCGCCAATGGTTTTTCGGAACTCAACGATCCGGAAGATCAGGCCGCCCGTTTTCTCGAGCAGGCACAAGCGAAGGACGCCGGCGACGAGGAAGCCATGTATTACGACGCCGACTACATTCGCGCGCTCGAATATGGCTTACCCCCGACTGGCGGTTGCGGCGTCGGCATTGACCGGCTGGTGATGCTTTTCACCGATTCGGCGAACATCCGCGACGTGATCCTCTTCCCGCAGATGCGTCCGGAATGAATGGCCGGCGGCGTCCCGCTATCGCTTCGCTGACCGGACCGGTCTTACTCTGCTGCGCGTCGCAGGCATCGCGCGCCCGTTGCTGACGATCGCCGCAACACATGACTCGCCACGCGATCGTCATCGGTGCCGGCTTGGCCGGCAGCAGTGCCGCCGAACGGCTGGCGGCACGCGGGTGGACGATCGACGTCCTCGACCGGGCCGCGTCCGCGGCTCAAGGCGCATCGGGTAATCTGGCCGGAGTTTTCCGTCCTTTGCCGTCACTCGACGACAACCGGCTGGCACAACTGACGTACGCCGCTTTCACTTACGCTTGCGCACATTTTTCTGCTTTACAGGCGGCGGGATTGCCGTTGCGCTGGGCGCAGACCGGCGTCCTGCATCTGGCGCGCGATGAAGAACACGCCGTCAGGCAACGACAGGTTGTCGAGCAGCGGGGAAACGACGCGCAATTGCAATTCCTTGATCGCCAGGCCGCCAGCCGACTGGCCGACTGGCCGCTGGTCATCGGCGGCTGGTGGTTTCCGCAAGGCGGCTGGGTCAATCCGCCCTCCTTGTGCCGTGCCAATCTGGCCAGGCACGCTGCGGCGATCCGCTGTCATTTCAACTGCGAGGTTGCCCGGATCGATCATGACGGTCAGTCGTGGCAGGCGATCGGCGCCGACGGGCAGATCGCCGCCAGCGCGCCGGTGCTGATCGTCGCCAACGCCAATGAGGCGCGGCGCCTGCAACCCAGTGGGCATCTGCCGCTACGCAGCGCGCGTGGCCAGGTGTCGCATCTGGCGGCAGTGACAGACAGCGCGCCGCGCATCGTCGTCTGCCGCGGCGGCTACGTCACGCCGGCAATCGACGGCCTGCGCTGTGCCGGCGCAACTTTCACCATCGACACTCCGTCTGCTGACGAACAGCCCAGCTTGGCTGAACACCTTGAAAACCTGGCCCGTCTGGAGGCGATCCTGCCTGACTTTGCCAGCGATTGCTCAGTGCATGATCTTGGCGGCCGCGTCGGTTTCAGGCCGATGTCGCCAGACCGACTGCCGATGATCGGCGCCGTAGCCGATACGGCAGCGGTCAATTCGACGCGGCCCGCACCGTCACTGGCCAGTCTGCCACGTCTGCCGGGATTGTTCGTTCTCAACGGCTTTGGTGCGCGCGGATTGGTGTGGTCGGCTCTGGCTGGCGAATTGCTCGCTTGCCGGATTGCCGGTGAACAGCCGCCCTTGCCCGACAAACTGCTTGCCGCGCTCGACCCGGGCCGTTTTCTGTTACGCCGACGACAGCCGACCAGTGCCCGCGTTTGATCATGGATATTGCCAATCACATGCAGCCGACGGCTTATCACGGAAAGTTGTCAATAAATTCACGGCAAAACCGGTCGAGTTGAGAGAAACTTGCTCTTCCAGACCCAGTACTTATCTGGTTGTCGGGTAAGGGGTTGACGCACACTGCCCATTCGCATGGCACAACCGGCGCTGGCAATCCCTATGGACGATCAATAAAATTGTTAAGAGGATTGCCTGATGGCCATGAAGCAACTTTCGTTGAACTCACTGGTTGGCTTGCCAATTTCGCACGTCTGGTTCGGCCACGGTTCGGCGTTGTTCCTGGAACTGGGACCACTCTCGGTAAGCCGTTTACAGGATGGTTCACCGGCTAATCCGAAAGGCAGCATCACCGTGATGGCCGATTTCGGCTGGCGGATCGAAAAACCTCGCTCGATTGCTTGCGGCAGCGGCGATCCGAAATCGCGCTGCAATGCCGTCGCTCGCAAACTAGTCGGCGCAATGATCGCCGACGCCCAGGTGATTGGCCGCATTCCCGAGCTGTATCTCGAATTTTCGAACGGTTTGTGGTTGCAGACTTTCAGCCCCTACCAGGGCCAGCCAACTTGGGCGATCTTTTTCAACGCCCGCGGTTGTGGATCGCTGTGCGTCAAGAGCGGCCAGCTGCGACTTGACAAGCGGGCGAGCTGATTTCCAGATCGCCTGATTGTCGTTATTTCAAGGACGAGTAACAGGCATTACGGCGAGACAGGCGCAAAGCGGAACATATCGACGTGCTGTGTTCTGGCAATGAGATCTGTCCCGCGGCGCTCAACGGATGACGAACGCCTCCTGATGAAAGTGCAGTTCATCCGCTGACAAACGCTGCCGTAATCCCGCACGTAATGCCTTGGCAAAACCGGCCGGGCCACAAAACCAGATGTCCAGTTTCTGCCGCGCCTGACGGCGAGCGACGATTCGTTCGGCTGTCAGTTGCTCACCTTGCCGAGCGCCATGGATTTGCAGGTCGATTCCCGGTAGATCGGCGGTCAGCGCATGCAATCGGGCAACAAAAGGATCGGCTTCGCGGTTGGCGGTGCAGTAGTGCAATTCGGCCGCCGCGGCCTGCCCGGGCGCATTGTGCAAGGCTTCGAGCCAGGCCAGAAACGGCGTGATGCCGATCCCGCCGGCGATCCACACCTGTTGCGCATTCGCCCGTCGACGCGGCAACTGGAATTGACCGTAAGGTCCCTCGACAGTCACCGTCTGTCCCGGATGCAAACGTCCGTCAAGACGACGCGTGTAGTCGCCAAGCGCTTTGATCTGAAAATTGACCACCCTATCCCCACCGTCGGCGCTGGCGATGGTAAACGGGTGCGCTCCTTCAACAGGATCAAACGTGACGAAGGCGAATTGACCGGCACGATGTCCGGACCAGCTAGCGTCCAGACGCACACTGACACCGAGAATGTCGCTGGTTGGTCGCTCGATGGCGACGATCTTGCCAGTCGTCTGTCTTGCACGGCCGATCGAGCCGCTCAGCGAACGTACGCTGCCATACGAACCGGCGACCAGCAGCAGTGCCAGCAGCCAGCCGGCCGGTTCACGCCAGTAGGCGGCCGGCAGCAACATCACGGCGTGGAATGCGAGCAGCAGGTAGAGCACGGGCATCACCCGGTGCAACAGACGCCAGAAACGATATGGAAAACGCTGCCAGAGGGTGATCGCCAGCATTGCCAGCAGCGCATAGAGCGTCCATTCACCGAGATCTTTCGCCAGATGTTGCAGATTGTCGAGCAGACCGCCGAATTTCTCGTGATGCACGCGACCGCCACGTCCGATCATCGATTTGATCGGTCCATCGGACAGTTCGATCAACCAGTGCGCAATGGCAAAAATGCCGGCCAGTATTCCCGCCCATTTATGCGTGCGATAGACACGATCCATGCCGCCCAGCGGCGTTTCCAGCCATAGCGGCCGCGTGGCGAGATACATGGCCAGCGACATCAGGGCGATGGCCAGCAAACCGCTGAGGTGCAGCGCGTGCTGGCGAATCACCCACGGCAGCGCCCCGTCCAGCGCCGGGGATCTGATGACACTCCAACCCCAGGCGCCGACAATGAAGCCAATCAGTGAAATCAGGAGGCGCTTCATGCCGATTTCTCCTGGCAGGCGCCGCATGAACCGTCGCTTTGGCCGACAAAATGGATGGAATACTTTTTCATCTCTTGCATATCCAGGTGTAGTCAGTCATCTTTCGCGTATCCGCTGGGCCGCCAACGGTCGTCCGCGCTTGTCGCAGCGCATTGCGCAACGGATGTCAGTCTTCGAAATAGCCGCGTTCGGCGTCGACGTGGCAGGCTGGGCAATTGGCTTTGCTGCGCACGTCCCTCTGCCGCCACTCGCGTTCGGGCACCCGGCGGTGTTCCTTGATCCAGCGCGGCAATTCGGTGATACGCAACGGCGGCTCGCTGGTCGACACGCCGCGCAACATTTTTTGGGTGTAGCGGGCGCCCTGCTTGTCGCCGGCGTTGCTCGTCAGATAGGTGGTGATGCGGCTGGCGCGCGCCTCATCGATGCTGGCGTCGTCACCGAAATGGTTCTTCAGCCCGCCCATCAGGCGCTGCCAGGAAGACGACGGCAGCAGCGCCGCGGGGAAGGCCATGTGGCAACTGCCGCATTCCTCTTTGACCAGTGCATCGGTGACCGGCGGGAAAAAGTGCCCACCGCCAGCACGGGCGACCTGGAAAAGCATGGCAGCGACGGCAAGAACGAGCACGCCGAGCCGTACGGGGCGGGAAGGAAGCATATTTCCTCCTGAATCAGTAATGTGCGATTCGATTGACTGGAAAATGGCCGGACGAGTCGCTGAACACTTTTTTCAATGAGCCTGACATGCGGCTTCGTCCGTCAGCGTTGAAAAACATAAGTCAGCCAATCGCCCTTTTCGCGGGTGCTGCATTCGCGTCCAAGCACCTCCTGGCAATTGCGTCTGAACCATTTTTCGACTTTCGCCAGGTCGCTGTAACGGGCTGGAGACAGCGAAATCGCCATTGGTTCAATGATCTTCCCTGCGGGCGTCTGGCCTTTTTGCCGTATGTCGCTACCGTGACAGCTGCGGCAGGCGGGCGTATCGACCTTGCCGCCGGCAAACGATTGACGATGGAAAGCTTCGCCGCGCGCCGCCGAAAAACCGCTGAAAGCCGGATCGGCCTGTTTGGCCGCGGCCGCGTAGCCAGCGAGTATGTCGTCGTGCGGCGCGGCTGTGGCGAAGGACAGCAGCATCGTCAGTGTCAAAGCGGCGGTCAGTTGCCGCTGCAGAAGAGTGGTGAGCATGCGTCAAACTCCTTTTCGACTATTCGACAGCACACAGTTTGCCGCGCATTGTCTGAACGGTGCCTGAAACGTTCGTTCATCCGCCGTTCATCGGCGATGTTGTACAACGACCCGATGATCAGGTTATGGCGTGTTCTGCTTTGCTGTCTGTTGCCTCTCGGAGCAGTCTTTGCCGTGCGGGCTGACGATGGCGACCACGAACGTGCACGGCATGCGCTCGAAGCCGGCGAAGTCCTGCCATTGGCGAAAATCCTGCAAGCCGTCGAACGCGAGCATCCGGGACAAGTCATTGAAGTCGAGCTCGAACGCCATCACTGGCGCTGGCTCTACGAAATCAAACTGTTGCGCAATGACGGCGCACTGCTCAAACTGAAGGTTGACGCCCGTGACGCGACGATTCTCGCCATCAGGGGACGCGATGGCGATGGCCGCAACCGGCGTTTCCAGCCGTAGAATCCTTAGTTCAAGAATTGTTTCATGCGCCTGCTGCTCGCCGAAGATGACCCGATCCTGCGCCAACAGTTGGTCCAAGCACTGCGGGCGGCGTCGTATGCGGTCGACAGCGCCGACAACGGCATCGATGCCCGCCATCTGGGCGAAACCACACCGTACGACGCAGTGATTCTCGACCTGGGCCTGCCGCAGCTCGACGGTTTGACCGTCCTGCGTCATTGGCGGCGCAGTGGATTCGGCTTGCCGGTCCTCGTGCTGACCGCGCGTGACAGCTGGCACGAAAAAGTGGCCGGCATCGATGCCGGTGCCGACGACTATCTGAGCAAACCGTTCCACTACGAAGAACTGCTCGCCCGCCTGCGCGCCCTGATCCGTCGGGCCAGTGGTCATGCCTGCGACGAACTGCGTTGTGGCCCGCTGACTGTGGACATGCGCAACGGTCGGGCAACGGTCGATGGACAGATGCTGACGCTGACCAGCCACGAGTACCGCGTGTTGACTTATCTGCTGCACCATCCCGATCAGATCGTTTCGCGTAGCGAACTGGTCGAACACCTTTATGCGCAGGATTTCGATCGCGATTCGAACACGGTCGAAGTGTTCATCGCCCGGCTGCGCAAAAAGCTGCCTCCGGGGCTGATCGAAACCGTCCGCGGACTGGGTTATCGGCTCAACGCCCCATCATGATCTGGTTCTCCGCGCGCGGCTCCTTGCGCCTGCGTTTGTTCGTCGGCACTGTCTGCTGGATCGTCGTTTCGATCGTCGCCGCCGGCTGGGGTTTGAGCGCCTTGTTTCGACAGCACGTCGAAGCTCAGTTGGAGGACGAGCTGCACCGTCATCTCGACCAGTTGACCGCACAACTGACGCTCGACGGGCGCGGCCGACCGGCGCTCAGCGCAGCGCTCAGCGACCCGCGTTGGCAACGCCCGTATTCCGGGTTGTATTGGCAGGTCGATCTGGCCGACAGTCCGGGCAAAGCGCAGGCGGGAGTCCTGCGTTCACGCTCGCTATGGGATTTTGTACTCACTGCCTCCATCGTTCACCTCGAAGACGCACAAATTCATCACCTGCGTCTGCGTGGGCCGAATGATCAGTCTTTGGCGGTCGTCGAACGTCAAGTGCATTTCGCTGCCGCCGATGAAGCGACGGGTGAAATTCAGCACGCATTCCGTCTGCTCGTTGCCGTCGAAGAAAGCCAGCTCGACGAACCGCTTGCCCGCTTCAATAAGGCATTATGGCTTTCACTATGCGTTCTTGGCGGCGGCCTGGCGATTGCAGCCTTGAGCCAGGTCGTCGTCGGTCTGGCGCCGTTGCGCAAGCTGCAGCAAGCGCTCGAACGTGTGCGCGAAGGCGAGGCGACGACACTGCCCAACCATTTCCCGGCGGAAATCCAACCCCTGGTCGAAGAATTCAACAAGGTTCTGGAGCAGAAAGCTGTCGTCGTCGAGCGTGCTCGCACGCAGGCCGGCAATCTGGCGCATGCATTGAAAGCACCCCTCAGCGTATTGCTCAACGCCGCGGCCGGGCAGGACGATGAACTGGCGGGTCAGGTTCGCCGCCAGGTGAGCATCGCCAACCAGCAGGTGCAATACCATCTGTCGCGGGCGCAACATGCGGCCGATATGCGTCTGGCGCGTGTTCGGACGCCACTGAGCTCGGTCGTCGAAGGTTTGTTGCGCACGATGCGTCGGCTGCACGCCGCACGTTCGCTGGAACTGCTCTGGCTCGCGCCGGCGACGCCGGCGGTCTTTCGTGGTGAGGAACAGGACTTGCAGGAAATGCTCGGCAATCTGCTCGACAACGCCTGCAAATGGGCGCAAACACGCGTCACCGTTGACGTGCGGTTACACGGAAAGCAGCTCAGCATAGCTGTTGATGACGATGGCCCGGGAATCGATGTCGATATGCGCAATGCCGCCCTACGCCGGGGCGTCCGCATCGACGAACAGACGCCTGGCAGCGGTCTCGGACTGGCGATCGTCCGTGATCTGACTCAGCTCTACGGAGGAGAACTGCAATTATCCGACTCCGACCTCGGCGGTCTGTGCGCTCTGCTGATACTGCCGGCGGCCGTCATGCGTGCAAAATAGCGAAAAAACCTGCCCTGCGTCCGCAAAGTATCGCGATCTCGAATGCAACAAGGAATGGGTAAGCAGCAAAATCGATCCCGCATTGCAGCTTTGAGCCAACTTCCCGGTAGCACCGCCTCGGTAAAGCCGCTGCAAAACAATCGCACGGCTTATCGGCGGACCATGCCGAAAAGAGTCAATGCTAGCTCAGACAATATCGCCGGTCAAAGCACAACCCATTGCGCACCAAGGCGTGGCGTCTTACCATTCGGGAAGTGGCGAAAATCTGTTCAGGACAAGATTCAGCAAGACTGAATCGAACTGAGCCATCAACTCATTGAACCATGGGCAGCATCGGCGATCGTCACGATTCTCGGAGGATTCGTGGTAATTAAACAATTTAAATCAATGCATGACATGGAGGCATTGATGACCTTGGTATGCTTGGGCCAAACAAGGGTGCAACGGACGGTCGGCTTGGCATGGATCAACAAATGAAAAACCTGCATAAAGCGCCGCTGATTGCTGAACTAACCGAGAGCCAGCAACGAGCACTTGCAGGAAAGGCAGGCTGGTTGACGTTTCCGTCAGGCAGCTGCATTGTCAATCAGCACGACGGATCAGATCTGATTTACGTAATTGTTTCCGGATTCGTCAAAATCAGTCGTCAGGAAGAATGTCGTTATCCCCCACGCCCTGACGGACTGCCTGAACGGCGAAGGAATTCAAGACGTCAGTTGATCTGCTCATTACGCGGTCCCGGGGATATCGTCGGACAGGTGCCTTCCATTCTGGAAACAGGTATGGCCACCGACGCAATCGCGTTGACCATATGCCAGCTCGTCACCATCCCGTGCCAGGATTTTCTTGTCTGCATCCAGAGTCATCCAGGTTTTGCGCAGGCAGTGACTTTTAAAATTGCGCGCAACCGGGTGCAAACGGCTCGACAATCCAATCTACAACTTCTACCTTGCAACTGAAAGAGCTTGCCATCTGAGCCTGAGCAATCAGGCAAGCAAGCGTCGCAAGATTTGTTCCCCATGCCGCTTGAGTGTATCGACCACTCCGACCTGAATCGGATTGGAATGCGGAACCAGGGAACGATCAGCGATTTCCTCTTTCGCTGAAAATACGCTCACATCGAATGCTGACCGCTCAGCCGCAAGAAACGCACAAAGCCCCGTAAACCTTTTCACCACGATTGGATCCGGATCGCTACGACCGGGTTTAAGCATTTCAAAATTATGAGAAAGAATGACGAAGTGCTGTACGTGGTTATCAAAGGCTGACCAAAGAGCGCTGCGTAATTCAGATAAACTGCAAGCCCCCAATTGCGCTGGCCTCGGTTTTCCAAAGCCATCCTGGAAAATGGACATAGGAAAAACTGTTATATCGTGGAATTTCTGTGGCCAATAAAAATTCAAACAGTCTCTCAAGTCCAGGCCAGACGCTGGATGTACCAGATTAAGGCTGCTGTCAATCTGAAATCGACAGCGCTGCAAAGCGCGGTAGGTGTCACGATTGCAGGCAAAACTGCCGGCACGAAAAGCATTTATTGCATGGCAATCGACTTGTGAAAATATTTTGCGGCCATAGTCCAGCAAAGCGCACTGCTCGTCGAAAGAATAGTATGACAAATGCTGCCGTTTGACACTCGCCCCTTCAAACAGCAAGGGTCTGATTTCATCCGTCCATTCGGGATGCAAATGTAGTTGAATATCTTGTCCGGCGTCACGAATCATTTTTGTGATGACCGCGAGGTTTTCTATGCCAAACCGACCGGCAAACATCGGCTCAACAAAAAAGACAGCCTTCAAACCGTATTCATCCAGGATTTCAAGCGTTTTTGGTAAGGCATAATCTCCTTTTGCAGATTTTCCATAGACATAACGATGGAAACTTTGCGGAAAGCGCGCATCCAGTTCTTCCCAGTTGTTACACCAGATCTCTATATCGAACGTAAGATAAACCTTCATTCACCAATCGCCGGAAATGAGTCATTAAAAATTATTAAATCAATTGCATACCATCAGCCTGCTTCCTTCTTCCGCATGATGGCTGAAAATTCCTGCACTAATATTGGTATTCGCATTTTCCACGAATTATCACGCGCATAAGAGACAATTTTTTTTCTGTCCCAGGGTAGCTGCAAAGACTCCTCAATGGCCTGGGAAAATGCTAATTTGTCACCATAGGGCACAACTTTTCCATATAACTCCGAGCAAACGACTTCAGCATTTCCGCCAACTCGTGTGGTAATGACAGGTAAACCACAAGCCATTGCTTCAAGAAAAACATTTGCCCAGCCTTCCATACGCGTTGCCAAAACAAATAGATCGCCGGCAGAGTATACATAGCGCAACTCTTCAGGCGAAACCGGACCTAGAAAATGTACATTATTGACTAAACCAAGATCATTGGTCAGGCGTTTGAGCTTGTCTTCCCAATTTCCTTCCGGACTTGGTCCGCCGGCGATGACCAGATGCAGGTCATCAAATTTATTCGATAATTCTGGAAGTAGTTCGATAATTCTGTGAAAGCCCTTTCTTTCAGTCAATCCGCCAACAGAAATCAATATTTTTGCTTGATTTGATAAACCCAGTCGTTGTCGGCAAATTTCTGAATCCTCGGCATAAAAATTTTCCAGATCAACACCATTGCCGATCACACGCACATGTTGCGGGCTTTCGCCCATGCCAATCGCGCCCTGACGCAATGACTCTGAAACAGAAAATACTTTGGCCGCTTTCAGCATTGCGGAAAGAGCCAGTTTTTTTCTAAGTATGGTTTTGGAAATAAACGCAATTTGACCGCGCAAAGTAATGGTATATGGTTTTTTGAACAAGCGGCCTAAAATTGATGCGGCATGACCATCTGGAAAAACAAAGTGTGAATCAATGATATCGAAATCAAATCTAATTCTTATTTTTTTGATTAGTTTATAACTGGCAAACGCTAAAAAAAATCCATCAAGAAATTTTAAATATTTTGGAACCGAAAAAAAACGGGGATGATAAACTTCCAAGCCATCCTGGATCTCGAATTCAGGCACTTCCGGCCTGAATTCTGACTTCATCATTCTTAAAAGACCAAGAAATGGAAACCAAGCCACCGGTGCGACAATAATCATTGGCAGCTCTGCAGCGACTCGTGACATCCTCGCTCTGACAAACAAACCAAAATTCGGTTGTACGGAGTTTGGATAAACAGTCGTAAAAACGAGAATTTTCGGTTTTTCTGCGCCGGAGGCGGCTTCCGGTGCCAATGCTGGGGCTTGAGTTATTAATTGCCTGATCGTCATTTCTAATTCTTGAATATGCTGAATAAAAAAATCTCTGGGAGATAGATAAATTTAAAATGTTCCTACCATCGTATTGGCCAAATAAAAATAAATTATTATAAAAACATTACATAGAATATTGAATTCAATGACAACCAAAACAGTATTAAACCATCAAAACTTGATTCAGGGCCGCGCAGACGCTTTCCTGCCTTGTGTAATTTTTTCCATTTCACCTATTAATTTTGTAACTGACCCCTGCCGCACATTGTGCGTCATCATTTCGTACAGTTAATTTCTTGGTGCCTGCCTAACGTCTTTCGTAAACAAATTCAACTTTGCGCATCAATCGACGACAATTTTCTGAATCACATTTAATTTTATTGCTTTCTTCATTTCCGAGAGGCAATCGTCGAATCTGGTTTCTAGGCACGCCCAATCCACGCAATCGATTGATGACAGACTCAATGCGTCGATCTGCAACCGCCAGATTATACGCAGTGCTGCCGAGATTATCCGTATGACCGACCAACGTAACAATCAATTGGGAATCTTCTTTAAGCTTCTGAGCGTTTGCACGTATTCGTTCGTCGCCCTCGTTGTCAATTCCAGCACCTCCTGGACTGAAGTAAATCTTTCTTTTTTCCGCATCCTCTAAAAAAGGTGTCGGCTTTCCAACGTTGCCTCTTTCACTGCCGGCGCTTAGTAATTTTGCATGAATAGCGCTTGGGTTAGAATCCTTTCCTGAGGCAGGCAATTCGCTCACAGCACAGGCGGACAATACCAAGGTATCCATAATTAACAAACAAAAAAGTCCAAGCCTGAACAACATAGAAACAACCAGATTTAATGTGATATTCATATGAGATTCCGCCGGGTGTGGTGCACTCCCGTCGATTATTATTTCGGCAATAATTCAATTGGAAAAGCTACCAATTGATCATGATCGAGTTGTTCAATTGCTTTTGCGGCAAGCTCTCTACTGTGCCATGCATAATTTAATTTGGCGTAGATTTCTGGTATCCGCCTTTCCAACAGTTCTTTGACCATCAACGGTTCTTCTTCAATGTCCACAATTGTGTCTGCCAAGGTATCAGCAACATCATTCAGTGTAATAAGCACCCACTCCACATCCATTTTTTTCCCTTCAAGCCATGTTGCCAGCCAATATGAATCGGTGAACAACAACGGTGCACCGGTTTCTGTCGATACTTAATTACAGCTAACGAAAGTTTTGCCTGCCAATTCTTGTTGATAATTATTGTATTGATCAGTTATAGAGTACTTTAAAGAAAGTGTAGTGCGAATTTTGTGAAACAATTTTGTGAAACAAGCGGCTTGTCTCCTCTGGAACATCTATAGACGACCCGCGCCATCCCCAGTTATATTTCCATTGTCTCATTGGTGTTTAATTTCAATTCATGCTGTCTGGTAATTCTTGATGTCAGCAATTGCATTCTATCAAAACGCCAGTCTTTTTCGTTTCAATCTCAGGGCGACAAGCTCTAAAAATCTCTTTATGTGCGAAGTGGATAAGACAACATCTGACTTGTTTTCCAGCATCAACAGCCCGTAACGTGAGAAGTAAATCGCAACTCTTCCGTTCAATTCGGAAAGTTGAGCCCGGAATCGAAAGCGAACCAAGCCTGGATCCTCGTAAGACACTTGTATATCGACGTTCCTGTTTCCAGGATGATGTGCCGGCAAGCGTTCATGAGCAGTTCCGCTGCTCGCGTTTGAAAGGGCGTTGGTGCATAAATAGAGACTTTCCCACTTTTCCTGAAATTCGCAGCAAAACTGAAGATTCGCCACCACTAGGCGTTATAAAAATGCCATCTGCAGAATGATGCTCCCCCACCTTTCGCTCAATAATGTTGATTTATGCGCCAACGCCGTTTGAAAGTAATCGGCAAACCTGTTACCCAATGGTAAGAATGAGCTATTGGTTTATTGGCTGCCAGCTGTCTCAGAGCTTGAATAGGCATCATCAAATATGTGATCAATCACCTCGAAATAGCGAAATTTTTCACATTACTCATCAGTTTATCCACGAACTTGTTGCGATTGAATCTGCAGCCAAGTAGACTGGGCAGTCTGAAGGATAGGCATTCGTCGTTGCCTCGACAAAGTTGGCTATCAGGTCATCGGTGAGCGCCCTCAATTTACGGCAAGGTTGCAGGCTTCGCTCAATCTCGCATTTCAATTTTGTGCTTGATCAGTGAATTGGCTTTAAATATCGGCAAACAGTAGCATTACCTGTTAAACACCTCATATATTTTTTAAAAAATTGCCCTATGTTTTTTTTACGCATCGATATTGAGTTCTGCAAGCGGATTATCCAGAGTGGATTGATCTGCCTATTCTTCTGTTTGTCCAGCGCGTGGGCGCAAACGGCCAATCCACCCAGTGAGATCCCTGTCCGTCCCGGCGACACCTTTTCTTCGATCGCCGCTCGTTATACCGGAAACTTGGCTTCGTGGCGAAAATTGTACGACCCTCATCTCAGTGGCCTGAAAAACCCAAATCGACTTTCAGCCGGCATGCGCCTGGAACTGGTCGTCGATCGGTCTGCTGGCCGCTATTTACGCCTCGTCGTTCCGACCAGGGTTAGTGCCGAGATGGCAAACACGGCTCGTCCGGCGGCTGCCACGCCTGCTCTTGTGGCCAATTCCGCATCCAATCAATCACCATCAGGCGTTCAGATCGCTTCAAGTTCGTCTGTGGAAGCGCCCTTGACCATCGGTGTCGTCCCGAATATCAGCGTTGCCGCCCTGCAAATGCAGTATGAATACCTCAAACGCTACCTTGAACGTACCGGCAACGGACAAAAAGTCCGCATCGTAGTGCCGGCTACGTTTAAAGTTTTCTTCGACAGCACCATGCATGGTGATTATGATCTGGCTATCGCTGCAGCAAACTTGGCACGAGTTGCACAGGTCGAGCGCAATTTGCATCCCTTGCTCAGCTTCGAGCCGCGAATAGCCGCCAATCTGGTCAGTTTAATTGAAGGCGGCATTGCCAGTCCTCGCGACATTCAGGGCAAAACTCTTGCCTTTTCCAATCCGCAATCGCTGGTAGCCATGTATGCTCAACAGTGGTTATCAACAAATATGAGGTTTGAAGCCGGTCGCGACTACGAAGTCAAGGGAGCACGTACAGACTTGGGTGTCGGTCGGATGCTGTTGACCGGCGAAGCTGCAGCGGCAATCATGAGCCAGGGTGAGTTCAAAGCGCTTCCTCCTGAAGAATCGTCGCGTATGAAAGTGGTCGAGGTATTTGCCAGGGTGCCGAACTTCATTGTTCTTGCCCATCCACGGCTGGGACGGGATCAGGTAAGTCACTTAAGAACTCATCTGAAGGACTTTTTGGCTGATGCGACTGATGGTGCGGCATTCGCACGTATCAGCGGCCTGACCGGTATAGTTGACGTTGATCCGGCTACCCTGCACGAACTTGACCCATTTGTTTCGGTGACGCGCAAGGCCATGGGTTATTGATCGGCATTTCAGGCATGTAATGGTCATTCATCCAATCTGGTGCCAAGGACAAGTCAGTGAGTAGCAATCAATCGCCTCTTACAGCAACACAGCATTTTGCGGGCACAGCGCAGAGTGAAACAGCACCACTGCTCGCTAGATGGCAAAACATGTCACCGAAGGTTGGCATATTAAGGCTGGAATTGATCCGTGCCTTGCAAATTGAATTGACTTCGCTTGACCTGACAGCGGCTTGGTCAATTGACGGCAACGGAATGATTCGCGGTAACGATCCTGCCGACAAACCGTTTCCCGGCATGATTACCTTGGTCTCGCGGATTGCTCAGTCGCCGGCGGGCAATATGCTGGCTCAATGTCGCAGTTTGCGCCAATGGGTGTTTGGCTGGCGTACCGGCGCAAATCAAGCCTTTGTTATTGAAGCAAATTTTCGCTCTGACCGTGGCGACATGAACGAATCGGACATGGAAACGCTACGTGTTCTGGTTGATACGAGCTTCAGCGTCCACCACGCGTCTGCAGCTGGCAATGCAGTCACAACTCCACCCGTATTACAACATTCATCGACACCAGGCACACCTGAATCTGCTGTATCCGCTCCACTGCATCATTCCAGACCAGCCGAAAGCAGCCCGGAATATCCGGCAGCCGGGGGGGGCAACGCCGGACACGTTGATGGCAGCACGGAAAGACAGCCTGCCGCAGCAAACTTCAGGCAAGTCGAATCAAGCGCTGAGAAACAGTTACCTGCAGCACCCTTCAGACAAGCCGAAAGTGGCTTGCTGAAACAAACATCCGCAGCAAATCCATCGCCCGGCGAAACACTCGCGACAGTTGCCGGAGCATCCTCCACTGATGTGCCGAAAACCGACGAAACATCGACTCGAAAGGAACGCCGAACTATCGGCTCAAGCAGCACCCGAAGGACCATCGCCATTCCTGTCGGGCAGCGCAGGGAAACGTTGGTTAACGATCTTGCTCAGTCCGATGAAAAGCCACTGAGCGAAGCCGATACCTTGATCTCACTACCGGAGGTCGAGCGTCGGCCGGCAAACAGAAAAGAAAAGCCAGAATCGTTAAGCCCACTGGTGCTTGACTCGCATTCCGAAAATGAGCGACAGCCGACTTTGCCGTCGACTGATGCTGATGACGAAGGAGAAATTCCTCGCGCATATACTGAAGCGGTTGCATGGCCGCAGATCAAATCGCCAGCGACAAAGCATCCTCCATTGCTATCAGCTCTGGGTATGACCTTGGGAATCATCTGCACTTTGTTGTCTTTATGGGTTTCCACCGTGGCCGTGCCTGAAACAATGGCTTCGTATCAGGCCGAAGCACAAAGACGGCGAACGATGAGCGATCAGACGATGATCCGGGATTTATCCATCGCCATGGCCAGCGGTGACTACGGCGATGTACAGACGGCGCTATCGTCATTCGCCTCATTGGGCTATTTTGAAAGCGCTCTGGTCAGCAATACTCGGAAACGTGTGGTTGCACAAGCCGGATTGGATACCGGCATTCGCATCGGTGATGAAACGCCACCGGATGTCAAGAAATTTGCCCGGACCATCGATTTGATGCTGGCCAATGAATCGCAAGGCCAATTATTACTTTTACATGAAGGAAACAACGAAGAGCAGCAAAGCGGACTAGTGACTATCCAGATCGGTGCTGTCATTGTCGGCGTCGTGTCTTTCCTTTTCTCCTTGATAATTGCCCTCAGACTCTATCGAGCGCCCCTGGCGCGGGTGCTGTTACGCAATCGCTGACCTCGTACAGCCAGGCGGTTGACAGAACATTCAGCCGATCGGACAGTAAGAGGGCAGGGAACTTCGCAAATCGTCTGCGCCATCAGAAAAGGAACGAAGTCGAAATCGGCATTTGTCGCCCTGTTTGAAAAATGTCGAGCCCGATGAATCATCTCAAGTTTCGCTGTCAAATAGTGCTGCCTTACGTCCCTTGATGGGTGTATAAAATGCCTTGATGGCTGCCATGTCACGCTCGAAATCACCTGTCGGCACGAATACCGGTCCAATGCCAGCAACCCGGCGAGCATAGTCAAGATAGGCCATGACAATCGGGAGTTCGGCTTCCAAAGCGATGAAATAGAATCCACTTTTCCATTCGCGTGTTCGACTACGCGTTCCTTCAGGTGACACCACCAGGCATAATTTGCCGGTCGCTTCCTTGATCGCCGCCGCGGTTCCGGCAACGAGTCGTGTCGACTGCTGGCGATTGACCGGAATCCCACCCAGCCACATCATCAAACCGCCGAAGGGTGGGCGAAAAATACTTTGTTTGCCAAGCCAGTAAATGGGTAGCCGGAGAACGAAAGCGGCCATCAATGTATAGGGCAAATCCCAGTTGCTGGTATGGGGAGCGGCGATCATGACGCATTTTAGTGCATTTGCAGGCATCATTCCCTCGATCCGCCAGCCGCGGACACGGAAGATCAGGCGAGATAGCGCACGTAGAAATGCACAGAGCGCTGCGGAATGAAAGATGGTGCGATGCATGACTGCCTAACGGGGCTGTGTAGATAAACCCAAATCTTCGAAGTTATTGTTTCTACAACCGCCTAGTTAATGACGCGCTCTAACTCGCGACGGATCCTACTCGGCGGTCACTGCATACTGCTCAAGCCGCAACTGGATCATCGTCCGTTCTTCCATGCGCCGGTGTGTGAGTTCGATTCCATCGCAAGTCAATACCTTCCGGAAATTGTTGCAGTTCAGATTTGATGCTGGGAAGATAATCATTTGACAATGATTTTTGAGAAAGTCGCGCTGTTTCGGCCAACTTGTGGGTTCCAGTAGTTTGCTTCCAAGGATTTTCCATCGATTGAAATTCTGAACGTGCAATTTCCGTTTGTTGATCGGTTACATAGGAATTCTTGGAGACTCCCATCGACTATTTTTGATTTAGTAGGAAAGCCATAATAGATCGTTGCGTTGCACTCCTTATCTACTGAAGTAACTCACAAGACACTTCTTCCTATTCTTCCAACTCTCCCGACTACCCACCGCTAAAAATGGTACATTCCTTTGGAACATCTGCGCTGGGTGGAATGACGTTTCGGTCTTTTGAAACAGGGACTTCATAAGGTTTGACTTCGTTGCTGACACACCCGGCCACGAAGAACGAAATGGTAGCAGCACCAACTGCTAACAGCTTTTTGCTAATAAAAGCATTTCCTTGAAAATGGTTCGAAAACCCTATTTATTAGGACTATTTCATGTTGCGGTGGTTTATTAATAAATTAATAATTTGTGTGCAATGAGGTTTTTCTGAGACCCAACCTGACTTGGCATATTTAAACCACCCCATAGAAAGTAAGCCTTGTCACGCCCCGCTGTCCCGGCCTCTCTCCCCAAGGAGCGAGGAAAAATAAGTGAGCCGCACACTCCGCGTCTACTCTCGACAAAGCAACTGCACGCTACGCGCGGCGACCGGCGTACTTTTCTGCCGGTGGCAGGGACCGAAAGGTGCGCCGGCGGCGCTGTCGCACAATTGCAGCCAGGTCCCCTCCGGCAGCAGGAACGGTACCGGAATGTCGCCGCGGTTGATCAGACAGATCAGCAGGCGGCCACTCGCGGTTTCCGGAGCCAGTTGCAGGCCGAAGACGCTCAACGATTTCGCTTGCCAATCGCCGGTGGCCATCGGACGACCCGCAGGGTGCAACCAGACGACGTCGGATGCGCTGCCAGCACTGGCCGGCAAGCCGGTCAACCAGCGGTGACGGCGCAGTTGCGGGAAGCGGCGACGCAGGGCGATCATGCCGGCAGTGAAGTCGATCAGGTCGTTGGAAACGCCGGCCCAATCGAGCCAGGTGATGGAGTTGTCCTGGCAGTAAGCGTTGTTGTTGCCGCGCTGCGAGCGGCCGAATTCGTCGCCGGCCTGCAGCATCGGCACGCCTTGCGCAACGAAGAGCGTCGCTAGCAGGGCGCGCTGCAGACGGCGGCGTCTTTCGAGCACCAGCGGATCGCGGCTGTCGCCTTCTTCTCCGCAATTCCACGACAGGTTGTGACCGTGACCGTCGCAGTTGTTCTCGCCGTTCAACTCGTTATGCTTGTCCTGGTAGCTGACCAGATCGCGTAGCGTGAAGCCGTCGTGCGAGGCGAGATAGTTGATGCTCGCCAGCGGCGTCCGGCCGCTGCCATTGAATATCTCGCTCGAGCCGGCCAGGCGTTGCGCCAGTTGACCGACGCCGGCATCCTGCGTCAGCCAGAAGGCACGCACGTCGTCGCGAAAACGATCGTTCCATTCACCCCAGCCGGGCAGGAAATGGCCGAGACGGTAACCGTAGGGCCCGATGTCCCATGGTTCGGCGATCAACTTGACCCCTTGCAGCAGCGGGTCCTGACGCACGGCGGTGAGAAAGCCGCTGTCGCGCAGCAGCGCGGCCGCCAAGTCGAAGCGGAAACCGTCGACGTGCATCACCTGTACCCAGTAGCGCAGCGAATCGAGCACCAGTTGCAGAACGCGCGGGTGCGCCAGGTTGAACGTGTTGCCGCAGCCGCTGAAGTTTTCGTAGCCGGCGGCGTTGTCGGCGGGCAGACGATAGTAGCTGGCGTTGTCGATGCCACGGAAGGAGAGCGTCGGGCCGAATTGGTCGGTTTCGGCGGTGTGGTTGTAGACCACGTCGAGCAGCACTTCGAAACCAGCGGCGTGCAGGCTGCGCACCATGGTTTTGAATTCGTCGATCACCGACTGGCCACCGACGCCAGCGGCATAACGCGGTTCGGGGGCGAAGAACGCCAACGTGTTGTAGCCCCAGTAATTGACTCGGCGCTGACCGACCAGCCGCTGTTCGTCGAGGAAATGCTGTACCGGCAGCAGGCTGAGCGCGCTGATCCCCAGCCGGCGGTAGTGTTCGATCATCGCCGGCGCCGCGAGGCCGGCGTAGGTGCCGCGCAAGGCTTCGGGAACACCGGGATGCTGCCGGCTGGCGCCTTTGACGTGAATCTCGTAGATCACGCTGTCGGTCCATGCCGTGCGCGGCGGCGCGTCACCCCCCCAGGCGAAATCTTCGTCGACGATCACCGCCGTTACCCCGGTGGCAGAGTTGTCCGCCTGGCGTTGCCAGTCGAAGCAACCGACGACCTGACGGGCGTAAGGATCGAGCAGAAAGCGTTCCGGGGCAAAGCGGTGGCCTTGCTGCGGCGTCTGCGGCCCGTGCACGCGATAGGCATAGCGCAGACCCGGTGCCGCGCCGGGCAGATAGCCGTGCCAGACCTGATCGGTATACGCCGGCAGGTGCAGGCTGCACGTTGGCGTGTCGAGCTGATCCGCCTCGAACAGGCACAGCTCGACGCTTTCGGCATGCGCCGAGAAGAGCGCGAAATTGACGCCGCTGCCGTCCCAGTGAGCGCCTAATGGCCAGGGACGCCCCTCCTCGAGTGGGGCGCCCGGGTTCACGGCCGCAGCTCGAAGTAAAGCGCGGCCAGCGGCGGCAGGGTCAGGTTCAAGGACCATTCCCGCCCATGCGCGTAAGCCTGTTCGGCCGCCAGCACCTGCGTACCGTTACCGACATTGCTGCCACCGTAGAGTTCGGAGTCGGTGTTCAGGCATTCGCGATAGTTGCCGGGCGTCGGCACGCCGATGCGGTAACCGTAACGGACGACCGGCGTGAAGTTGCCGACGTAGAGGATGGCGCGGGCGCGGTCACGCGACCAGCGTACGAAGGCGTACACCGAGCTGTCGCCGTCGTCGGCGGCGATCCATTCGAAGCCGGCCGGTTCGAAATCGACTTCGTGCAGCGCCGGATTGTCGCGGTAGAGATGGTTGAGATCGCTGATCAGGCGCTTGACGCCGGCATGCATCGGAAAATCGAGCAACTGCCAGTCGAGCGAACGATCGTGGTTCCATTCGCTCCATTGCCCGAACTCGCCGCCCATGAACAACAGTTTCTTGCCGGGATGCGCCCACATATAGCCGTACAGCGCGCGCAGATTGGCGAATTTCTGCCAGTAGTCGCCGGCCATCTTGTTGATCAGCGATCCCTTGCCATGCACCACCTCGTCATGCGACAGCGGCAGGACGAAATTCTCGTTGTAGGCGTACATCATGCCGAAACTGAGCTGGTTGTGATGGTATTTGCGATGCACCGGGTCGTGCTGCATGTAATCGAGCACGTCGTGCATCCAGCCCATATTCCATTTGTAGTGGAAGCCCAAGCCGCCCATCGACGGCGGCCGGCTGACCATCGGCCAGGCGGTCGATTCTTCGGCATGCGTCGAGGCACCCGGTGCCTCCTGGCCGAGGACCTCGTTCATCCGTCGCATGAAGGCCACCGCTTCGAGGTTTTCGCGGCCGCCGTAAGCGTTCGGTACCCACTCGCCGTCGGAACGGCTGTAATCGCGGTAGAGCATCGAGGCGACGGCATCGACGCGCAAACCATCGACGCCGTAACGCTCGATCCAGAACAAAGCGTTGCCGATCAGGTAGTTGCTCACTTCGCGACGACCGAAGTTGTAGATCAGCGTCCCCCAATCCTGATGCATGCCTTCGCGCGGATCGGCGTGCTCGTAGAGCGCATTGCCGTCGAAGCGGCCGAGACCGTGTTCGTCGGTCGGGAAGTGCGCCGGCACCCAGTCGATGATCACCCGGATTTCGGCGGCGTGGCATGCCTTGACGAAATCGCGGAAGCCCTGCGGATCGCCGAAGCGCGCCGTCGGTGCATACAGACCGAGCGGCTGATAACCCCAAGAACCGTCGAAGGGATGCTCGGAAACGGGCAATAGTTCGATGTGGGTAAAGCCCAATTCGACCACATAGGGGATCAGCGTTTCACTCAGCAACTGCCAATTCGGGAAGCCGCCGTCGTCGTTGCGACGCCAGGAAGCGAGATGCACCTCGTAAATGCTCATCGGCGCGTCGAGCTTGTCGCCGGCGGGAATCGAAGCGCTGTCCACCGGCGGCGGCAGCTGGCAGACGACGGAGGCGGTCGACGGACGCATTTCGGCACGGAAACCGTACGGGTCGGACTTCAGCGGCAGCAGATGGCCGCCGCGGGAGCGAATCTCATATTTGTAGCAGGCGCCGGCACCAACGCCCGGCAGGAAGATTTCCCAGACACCGCACTCGCTACGCAGACGCATCGGATGCCGACGGCCATCCCAGGTATTGAAATCGCCCACGACGCTGACCCGATCGGCATCGGGCGCCCAGACCGCGAACGCCGTCCCGGCAACGCCATCGATCTCACAGATATGCGCCCCCAGGCGCTCGAAAGGCCGCAGATGCGAACCCTCGGCGAGCAGCCAGACGTCCATTTCACCGAGTACGGTCCAGAAACGATAGGGATCGTCGGTCTCCTGCACACCGTGTTCCCAATGGATACGCAGGCGATAGGGGAAGTAATTGCGGCGGCGCGGCACGATGCCTTCGAAAAAGCCCTCGATGCCGTCCACTTCGCGCGGTGTCAGTTCGACGAGCTGCCGACCCGTTTTGGCGTCGATGACCGCCACCGCGCGGGCACCGGGCTGTAGGCTGCGGACCCAAAGGCCATCTTCCTCCTGGTGCATGCCAAGGACCGCATAGGGGTCGCTGTGTTCCGCCCGCAACAGGGCGCTGATCTGTGCAATGTCTAACATTTTGAAACGTCCTTACCTCTGAGGTGTACTGATTTTCCACGTGTCGTCGGCGTAGTCACGGATGGTCCGGTCGGCCGAAAAGGGCCCCATGCCGGCAACGTTGAGTATCGCCTTGCGTTGCCATTCACTCGGCGTCAGATAGAGCGCATCGACGCGTTTCTGGGTGGCGACGTAGTCGGCGTAATCGGCGAGCAACAGATAGTAGTCGCCGTAATGCAACAGACTGTTGAAGATGTCGTGATAACGCGGCCGCTCTCCGGGCGAGAAAAAACCGCCGTCGATGCTGTCGAGCACTTCCTTGAGGGCCGCGTTGTCACGATAGATGTCCATCGGTTTGTGTCCGGCCCGGCGGATCGCTTCGACCTGCGCGGTGTTGTTGCCAAAGATGAAGATGTTTTCGCTGCCGACGTTGTCGCGGATCTCGATGTTCGCGCCATCCTCGGTACCGATGGTCAAGGCGCCGTTGAGCGACAGCTTCATGTTGCCGGTTCCTGATGCTTCGGTACCAGCCGTCGAGATCTGTTCCGAGAGATTCGCTGCCGGCATGATCAGTTCGGCGACCGAAACGCCATAGTTCGGAATGAAGACCACCTGCAACATGTCGCGTGTGCGCGGGTCATGATTGACCACCGCCGCCACGTCGTGGATCAGCCGGATCACCTGTTTGGCCATGTGATACGACGAGGCGGCCTTGCCGGCAAAAATGACGCTGCGCGGTGCCAGTCCGACGGTATTGCCGCTCAGCAGTTCCTGATAGCGGGTGATGACGTGCAGCACGTTGAGCAGTTGCCGCTTGTATTCGTGAATCCGTTTGACCTGAACGTCGAACAGGCTGTCCGGGTTGAGTATCACGCCGACTTCGCGCGCGATGTAGCTGGCCAGGCGCTGCTTGTTGTTCAGCTTGGCGGCCGCGAATGCGCGGCGGAAGGAGGCGTCTTCGGCACTCGGCCGCAGTTCCTGCAAGCGGTCGAGCTGCAGACGCCAGCCCTTGCCGAGCCGTTCGTCGATCAGCGAGGACAGCGAGGGATTGGCTTGCGACAGCCAGCGGCGCGGCGTGACACCGTTGGTTTTGTTGTGGAAACGCTCGGGATAGAGACGCGCGAAATCGGCAAAAATGGTCTGCACCATCAGGTCGGAATGCAGTTGCGAAACACCGTTGACACGATGGCTGCCGACGATGCACAGGTGTGCCATGCGCACCCGTTTATCCTTTTCGTGGCCGTTGCCGTCGTCGATCAGCGACACCCGGCGCATCAGGTCGATATCGCCTGGGTACAGACGGACCACTTCGTCGAGGAATTCCTGATTGATGCGATAGATGATCAGCATGTGCCGCGGCAGCACGCGATGAATCAGCGTCACTTTCCAGGTTTCCAGTGCTTCCGGCATCAGCGTGTGGTTGGTATAGGAGAAGATGCGCCGGCACTGATCCCAGGCCTTCTCCCACGGCATTTCGTGGATGTCCACCAGCAGCCGCATCAGCTCGGCGACGGCAATCGCCGGGTGCGTGTCGTTGAGGTGGATCGCCACTTTCTCAGCCAGATTGTCAAAGGTGCCGTTTTCGGCATGGTGGCGGAAGAGGATGTCCTGTACCGACGCCGAAACGAAAAAGTATTCCTGCCGCAGACGCAGTTCACGGCCGGCGGAGGTGCTGTCGTTCGGGTAGAGCACCCAGGAGATGTTCTCGAAACGGTTCTTGAATTCGGCCGCGCGTTGATAATCGCCGGTATTGAAGGCGCCCAGGTCGATTTCCGACGGGGCGGCCGCTTTCCACAAGCGTAAGGTGCTGACCCGCTCGGTGCCGTGACCGGGAATGACATAATCGAAGGCCTTCGCTTCGACCGAATCGGCCGCGTGCCATTCGGCCCATTGTTCGTGATGTTCGGCATGGCCGCCGAAATGCACGGTGTAGTGCCGGTTGGCGCGGGGAAACTCCCACGGCGAACGATCCTGCAGCCAGGGTTCCGGCTTCTCGATCTGATGGCCGTTGAGAATCGACTGCGCGAACATCCCGTATTCATAGCGCACGCCGTAACCCCAGGACGGCAGACCGAGAGTGGCCATCGAATCGAGGAAACATGCTGCCAGGCGACCGAGACCGCCGTTGCCGAGTGCGGCGTCCGGCTCGCACTCCATCACTTCGTCGAGCGTTGGGCCGGGTGCGGTGAACACCTGCCGGGCTTCGTCGTACAGATCGAGCGCGGCCAGCGCATTGTTCATCGCCCGGCCGATCAGAAACTCCATCGACAGGTAGTAAACGCGTCGGGTCTTGTTGTTGCGATCGGCATTCTGCGTGCGCACCCAGCGTTCGGCCAGTTTTTCTCGCGCCACTTGCGCCAACGCCTGGTATTGATCGGCATTCGTCGCCCGTGTCGGCTCGGCAGCGACGGCACAAAGCATTTTCCGGTCGATCCGGGAACGTAGCGGTTCAGTGGCAGAGGAATTTTGTGGTTGGTCGGACATCAGGTCGGCACTCCATTTAAATTTATGATTCTACGCATAGCCCAGTGGGATCTGACGCGGTTTCAGCAGAATGGGACAAGCTGTTGGGCGCTCGCCATGCCGCGTCATGCTTGCTCTTGCTTCGTTTGACCACTGGGTTTGTCTCGTCTTCGCTTGCTCGCACTTTGTCGTTCGCATTGTCGGTGGCGACCCGTTTCGCGCCGTTCAAGCCGGCAATAGGTGTTTGCCGAAACCGGGAGGCGACCAGGCACCGCAAGCGCCACCTGCGGTCAGGCGATGATTGCAGGTTCATCCCGCACCCTACCCCTTGCTCCGCGAGCGAATGATACCACTGCCAAGCGCGAAGCCACCTCGGGCACGGGGCGGTGAAGCCGCTTATTCAAGATGTTTTCGCCTCGCGCAATCTGTTTGTCGGCCGCAACCGCCATGCCGGACGCCGAACTTCGTACAATCGAGCACACCTCGTCCGCGGCGGACCATCCGGCAAGCCGTTTTGCTTGAGACGAGCATTCGTCAACGCGCAGGAAACAGCCATGCACAGCAATCGTCTGCTCGAACAACTGCAAGCCATCGTCGGTCGTGACCATCTGCTGGTCGACGAGCAGGCGATGGCCGGCCATCTCTGCGACTGGCGCGGCCGCTACCGCGGACAGGCGCGCTGCGTCGTCCAGCCCGCCGACACGGCGGCCGTCGCGGCGGTGGTGCAAGCCTGTGCGGCGCAGCGTGTGCCGATCGTCCCACAAGGCGGCAATACCGGGCTTTGCGGCGGGGCCACTCCATCGGCGTCCGGCGATGCCGTGCTGCTCAGTCTTTCCCGACTCAAGCGCATCCGTGCCGTCGATGCCTCCAACAACACCATCACCGTCGAAGCCGGCTGTCTGCTGCAACAGGTACAGGAAGCCGCCGAACAAGCCGGTCGCCTGTTCCCGCTCTCCTTGGCCGCCGAGGGCAGTTGTCAAATCGGCGGCAACCTGTCGACCAACGCCGGCGGCGTACAGGTACTGCGATACGGCAACGCCCGCGACCTGACGCTCGGCCTGGAGGTGGTGTTGCCCAGCGGCGAGGTCTGGCAGGGGTTGCGCGCTTTACGCAAGGACAATACCGGTTATGACCTGAAACAGTTGTTCATCGGCGCCGAAGGCACTTTGGGAGTGATCACCGCCGCCGTGCTGAAGCTCTTTCCACGGCCCGCCGACACGGCGACCGCCTGGCTGGCGATCACCTCACCGGCGGCGGCGGTGCACCTGCTGGCAGCGCTGCAGGCGCGCTTCGGCGCCGCGCTGACCGCTTGCGAACTGGTTTCGGACGTCGCCCTGCGCCTGGTGCGCACGCATCTGCCCGGCCCGCATCCTTCGCTGAGCGACAGCGACTGGCATTTGTTGATCGAACTGTCGGCTGGCAGCGGCATTGCCGGCGAATTGCGTCAAGCGCTGACCGATTTTCTGGCGGCCGCTCTCGCCGACGGGCATGTCGCCGATGCCGCTCTGGCACAAAACCAGCAACAGGCGCGCCGCTTGTGGGCCTTGCGCGAAAACATCGGGCTGGCTGAAAAACAGGCGGGCAGCAGCGTCAAGCATGATATTTCGCTGCCGATTTCGCGTATCGCCGAATTCGTCGACCGGGCGGAACGGGCGTTGCAAGAGCGTTTTCCCGCCTGCGGCATCATCGCTTTCGGTCACATCGGTGATGGCAACCTGCACTACAACGTCTGTCCGGCGAGCCATAGCGGAGAAGACGCCCCCTCACTGGTCAACCGGCTGCTCTATGATCTGGTCGCCGAACTCGGCGGCAGTTTCAGCGCCGAGCACGGCATCGGCCAGTTGCGGCGCGGCGAACTGCGGCACTACAAGTCCACTCTGGAAATCGAACTGATGCGCGGTATCAAAAACCTGCTCGATCCGCTGGGATTGATGAATCCGGGCAAGGTCGTCTGAGGCGTTCAAACAGCCGCCAAGGCAATCAATTTTCATACTGAGGCCGTCGGCAGGGCCGCATTTTTCTCTGCCGAGCGTGCGCTTGAGCACTGAACGTGCTTACTTTATTCCGTCGAAGGCATGAGCGTGGACTAAGCTTCAATGGGCAATCATCCTATTGGAGGTAAGATGGACAGTCCTCTCCCACGCTTCGTCTGGCTACGGCAATCCATTTTCGGCTGGGCACTCGCGCTGACTGCGCCGTTCGCGCTGGCGGGAGCCGACGATTCGTTTTTCGATCTCGATCTCAACGAGGTGTTGAATCTGGAGATCACTTCGGTCTCGAAGAAACCGCAGACGGTTTCGCGGGCAGCGGCGGCGGTTTTCGTCATCACTGCCGACGACATCCGTCGGTCGGGCGCGACGACGATCCCTGACGTGTTGCGCATGGCGCCGGGAATTTTCGTCGGACAGATCAGCGCCAGCAGTTGGGCCGTCAGCTCGCGCGGAGCCAGCGGACGCTTCACCAACAAATTGCTGGTACTGATCGACGGTCGCAGCGTATACACGCCGACCTTCTCCGGGGTGTACTGGGACGTGCAGGATATGGTGCTCGCCGATATCGAACGCATCGAGATCATTCGTGGCCCCGGGGCAGCGCTGTGGGGCGCGAATGCGGTCGATGGCGTGATCAACATCATCAGCAAATCGGCCGCGGCAACGCAAGGCGGATTGCTGACGGTCAACGCCGGCAAGGAGGAACGTGCCACGGCCGCGCTACGCTACGGCGGCAAGATCGGCGACGTCGGACATTGGCGCATCTATGGCAAAGGTTTCGATCGCGATGCCAGCGTGGTTGAATCGACCGGCAAGCCTGGAAACGACGACTGGCGACAGCAACGTCTGGGTTTCCGCACCGATCTCGTTCCCGGCAACAACGATTCGCTGACCATTCAGGGCGATATCTACCGTGGTCGCCATGGTGACTCCAGCCGGCTCAATTTCCTGATTCCGCCGTACCACAGCTTTCTCGGCACCGATCAGCAGGTAGCCGGCGGCAATCTGCTGACGCGCTGGCAACACGAAGTGTCGGCCAGCGATTCATTCACCTGGCAAGCCTACATCGATTACAGCCGACGCGACTGGCCGGCACATCTGCAGGAGAACCGTCGCACGGTCGACCTCGATTTCCAGTATCGGACACGCCGTTTCGCCGGACACGATCTGGTGATGGGCGCCGCCTACCGGCACAGCAGCGACACCTTGGAACCATCCGCTCGTGACGTTCCGGTGACAGCGGTGAATTACACCGTCTTCAACCCAACATCGACTCGGCGCCAGTTGCTGAGCGCTTTCGTTCAAGACGATATCATATTATCACCAGATCTGCTGGTTTTGACTTTGGGTATCAAGCTGGAACACAACGACTACACCGGCCTGGAAAGTCAACCCAATGCACGTCTGTTATGGACGCCGAACGAGAACACCACCTTGTGGACTTCGGTCGCACGGGCTGTGCGTACACCGAGTCGTGTTGATCAGGAAGGGATAATCAATCAAGACCTGACACCACCAAACACCGCTGTCAATCCCCTATCCTGGCCAGTGCTCAACGTAACCAACGGTCGTGTCAGTTCGGAATCGCTCGTCGCTTATGAGGCAGGCTGGAAACAAAAGGTGTCTCCAACGCTGAGTTTCGATCTGGCGCTCTTCCATAACGATTACGACAAACTGCGCACTTACACGCCCAGCCAACCGCTTTGTCAGCCCTCAGGCCTACCGCTTTCTGCGGCCTGTTTTATGACACCTACCACCTACGCATTGGTAGTAGCCGTAGCCAGCAATCAAACACGCGCCTGGAGTCAAGGTTTCGAGTTATCTGGTGATTGGCGTCCTCTGAACAACCTGCTGTTCCGGGGTGCATTAAGCCGTTTTAGCATGCACACTGAGCACAACGTCAACGCTGTGCCCAGTGACCAGGGAGGCAGCTTTCCCAAATGGCAGGGTTCCCTGCGTATCGCCTGGAACCCACGTCCAAACATAGACTTTGATCTCTGGATGCGGCGTGTCGGCGCACAGCGCGAGACTCTCACCAATCTGCCGGCGCCGAACTACAACGAACTCGATCTACGTTTGGCATGGCATCCAAGCAAGGCTGTGGAACTGGCTGTCGTCGGGCGAAATCTTTTGCATCGTCAACACATGGAATCCAGTTCTGAACTGCAAGACATGTCGACCATGCTCGTTCAACGTTCAATCTTCGGTCAGTTTAGCTGGAAATTCTGAACTCTCGGATGATGTGCTCTCCGACCGCCGCTGTTGTCGGCACCGCTTGGCTACGACTGGCGTATTTCTTTGTCGCCATGTCGCTGGCTGGCTGGCCGATGCTGGGGTGGTCGCAAAACGTCTTGCAGCGTGAAGACCGGATCAAGGCGGCGCTGGTCTTCAAGCTGGTCAAATTCGTCGACTGGCCAGCGACCGCGATGGCGGGGCACGATCCGCTGCAAATCTGCAGCCTGGGTGAGTCGCGTGTCGCGGAGGCTTTGGCCACCATCGATGGCAAACCGATACGTGACCGACAGGCACAATTTCGCAAAATCGCCACCTTGGCCGTCAATGAGGTCAGAGGCTGCCATGTGTTGTACATCCCGGCCAGCGCGCGTGAAACGAGCAGCAACTTTACAGGCATTTTACGCGGCAGAAATATATTGACCGTTGGCGACGCACCGGATTTCGCCCGTCGTGGCGGCATGATCGGGCTGATACAGAGCGAAAACAAATTGTCTTTTGAAATCAATCTGCGCGTCGCCCGCGAAAGCAGTCTTGAACCAGGCGCCCCGTTGCTCGAATTGGCAACGGTCATCGAATGAACATGATGTATCCCTTCGGGCAAGAGAACAGAGTCCTCTCGTTGCGCGAAAAACTGCAACGACTGGTCGGCTTGCCGGTCAGCAGCGCGCTGGCGGTCGTCGCGCTGACGATGATGATTTTTCAGATCTGGACCTTCAGTCAGACGATGATCGAACGTCTGGCGGTGGTCGCCCAGGTCGTCGGCACCAACAGTACGGCGGCCCTGGAATTCAGTGACGCCAAGCAGGCCAATAAACTGCTGATCTCGCTGCAAGTCGAAAAAGACATCGCCGCAGTTGCCGTCTATTCCGTCGACCGGGAGTATTTCGCCGGTTATGGACATGCAGTCGACGAACCAAACGAACGGCTTGCCGCCGGTCCGACCAGCGATCCCTGGCGTCAGAAAGCCATGGACAGCGGTGAGGCCAGGCATCGCTTCCGCTTTTCGGCCATCGACTACCTGGCGCCGATCGTCCTGCATCAGGAAATCATCGGCTACGTTTACCTGCAGGCCAGTCCTGAACGCTTTTATGCCCAATTCGGTGGCAGCGTCCTGTTGATTCTCGGCGTGACGGTGATTTCCGCGTGGCTGGCCATGCTCGCAGCCGGTCGTTTGCAGCGTCGCATCGTCGACCCGGTGTTCCGCCTCGCCGATTCGATGCGCCAGGTGAGTGAACATCAGAATTTCAGCCTGCGTGTCGCGAGTAACGAAAAGGACGAGATCGGCCAACTGACTGCCGGTTTCAACGACATGCTGACCCAGATCGAAAAACGCGACCTTGATCTGGCCGAGCGCGGCCAGCAACTGGCGCGCAGCAACGCCGATCTGCAGACAGCCGTCGAGGAGGCCAATCAGGCCAAAGCCAGCGCCGAACACGCCAACCGCGCCAAATCGATGTTTCTGGCCAATATGAGCCACGAGATCCGCACGCCGATGAACGGCATGCTCGGAATGACCGAGTTGTTGCTCGATTCGCCTCTCGACGACGAACAGCGCGGATTCGCCAACACCGCCTTGCGTTCCGGGCAGGCGCTGCTCGGCATCATCAACGACATCCTCGATTTCTCGAAGATCGAAGCCGGCAAACTCGAGATCGATCCGGTCGACTTCCTCTTGCGCGACATCGTCGAGGATGTGGCCGGTCTCTTCGCCGAGCGTGCGCAAGTCAAAGGATTGGAAATCAACGTTCTGGTGCCGACGGACATCCCGTTATGGGTGCGCGGGGACGCCGGTCGCCTGCGGCAGATTCTCTCCAATCTGCTGAGCAACGCCATCAAGTTTACCGAACTCGGCGAGATCAACCTGCGCGCACAAATGCTCGAACGGTCGGAGCGCAGCGTCCGCCTGCGTTTCGCAATCTGCGACAGTGGCTGCGGCATTTCAGCAGACAAGCAAGCGTCGGTCTTCGAGGAATTCGACCAGGGCGATGTCGGCACGGCCCGCCGTTACGGCGGCACCGGACTCGGTCTGGCGATCGTCCGGCGGCTCTGCCAGTTGATGGGCGGCGAGGTCGGCGTCGATAGCCAGCCCGGTGTCGGCAGCACCTTTTGGTTTACCGTGCTTTTCGAACTCGTCAGCGCAGCGTCGCCGGGCGAATGGGAAGGTAATGGCAACGGTTTGCGCAATCGCCGGGTCCTGGTGGCCGATGACAACGCCACCAATCGTACGCTGCTTTTTCACCATCTCAGCGCATGGGGGATGTCGGTCGAGCTGGCCGCCGACGGCAAGGAAGCTCTCGATAAATTGTCGCAGGCGGCGCAACAGGGAAATGCCTATGAAATCGTTCTCCTTGACAGGCTGATGGCCGGCATCGACGGTATCGAGGTCACCCGACGATTGCGCGCCAGCCCGGAAATTCCACCGATACGGATCGTCATGCTCACCTCGACGATCCGTTCGTCAACACCGCAAACCGCCATCGACGCCGGCGTCGACCGTTTTCTGGTCAAGCCGGTGCGCAAAGCACAGTTGTTCAGCAGCTTGCAACTGGCGCTCGGCCTGATCGATGACAGTCGGCAGAACGTCCGGGACGAGGCAGAGGATGCCGTGGCGCTGCTCGGCCTGAAAGTCTTGCTGGTCGAAGACAATCCGGTCAATCAGGAAGTGGCCTGTATCAGCTTGCGCCGCCTGGGTTGTCAAGTCGTCGTCGCCAGCAGCGGACACGAGGGGCTGGATGCGGCGATGACCGACAGCCACGACATCATCCTGATGGACTGCCAGATGCCTGAACTCGACGGCTACCAGGCCACTCGTCTGCTGCGCGATTGGGAAAAGCAGCGTTCATTGCCTGGGCAGATGCCGGTCCGCGTGCCGGTCATCGCCCTGACCGCCAATGCCATGCGCGGCGACCGGGAGACCTGTCTCGCCGCCGGCATGGACGACTACCTCGCGAAACCTTTCAGCCGTGCCGCCCTGACGCAGGTCCTCGAGCGCTGGAAGCCGGCACGTCTGGCTGTTCAGGCAGACAATGCGGCCGACCTCGCCAGCCCGGATAATTCGACCAATGAAGCCGTAAGCGGCTTTGATCCCTCGGCGATCGAAACCTTGCGTCAAGCCGGCGGTGATGTACTGGTCGCCCGTATCGTCGACCTGTTTTTCAGCAAGACGCCGGACAAAATCGCCGAAATGCAGCAAGCGATTGCCACAGGCGAAGCGCGCAAACTGGCCGCCGCCGCGCACTACCTGAAGTCGGGCAGCGCCAATCTCGGGCTGAGCGACTTCTCGCACATCGCCCTGACATTGGAAAATCTCGGCAAAGCGGAGAATCTGGCAACGGCCGATCAGGAAATGCGCCGTCTCGAAACCGCTTTTGCGCAAGCCGAACTCCTGCTGCGCGTACCCCGGGCGGACAGCCGCCCGCCCGCGCAAAGTGGTGCCGCGACCAGCCCGCAGTTGCCTCGTCCGCGCCTGCTACTGGTCGATGACGACCGTTCGCTGCGCGCAATTGCCAGACATTGGCTCGGCAACGCCGGCTTCGAAGTCCTCGACGCCGACAATGTCGAGTTGGCATTAAGTCTGGTGCTAGGCAAATCACCAGACGTAGTCGTTCTCGACACACTGATCGGCGGCGCGAGTGGATATGATCTTTGCCAGCGCATTCGCGAGTTGCCAAATGGTGCGACATTGCCAATCGTCATGCTGACCAGCCTCGACGATAACGCGTCGATCGAACGCGTCTACGCCGTCGGAGCCGATGATTGTTCGGCAAAACCGGTCAATTGGGTACTCCTGCAACACCGTCTGCGTTACCTGCTGCGCGAGAGGTAATCGGTAGTTCAAATGACGGCGGCACCGGCACAACCGGAAGGGGCAATTAACGGGATTCTGCCAAGTCTGAATCGGCCAGACGGCACACCAAGGGATTCGCCGCAACACTTTTGTCGGACTTGGCAGAGAAGGTGAGTTTCCGATCCCCACCGGACAGGGCAGAAAAAAGCGGCGGGCATCTCGCCCGCCGCTTCGCCTGTCAACTCCCCACCCTGTGGAAAGAGATAAAAAACAGAGCCTCAGCGCAAAAAAGTACAACTGTCGCCCAGATGAACGACCACATTGCTCGACCGGACAATCTTCATCGACACGCGCACTCTATCGTCCAAGCCGCTCGTCACAGCTACTCCAGTCATTCTCAGCCGACGAAAGCGATCATCGTCGCAGTCTGGTTGATATGGCCGATGTCCGCCTCGCCATAGGTCGAGAAACCGACCATCGGCATGGAAAACAGTCGTGCATAGTCGTCGGTCAACCCCTTGGCTTTCAGTTCGAGCGTACGCAAGATGCAGTTGAAATTGAGCAGCCCGATCACCCGTCCGTCGGCGTCGGCTTTCGCCAGCGCTTTGGCGGTATCGCTGACGATATCCGTCGACTCGAGCAATTCCAGATCCATCCCCGGCGTCACGGCGCAGTAAAACTTCATTGCTTGCCCGTTGAAAACCTGCGGTGAACGCACATAGGGATCGTCACCGTTCATCAGACCGACCGGATTGCTCTTGAACTTTCCGGCAGCTTGCTCCATGTTCGTCGCGCCTACAGCCGCCATGTATACCTCGCTTGCCGGCCGATGATCGAATTCGATCACTTCACGGTTAACTGTCGATGTATTCGACGCTGTGGTGCAGATAGGAATTTCCCAGGAATAGGCCAAGCAAAATCAGGCTTGGTTCCTCTTTTGCCAATCTGTCTGGCGGCAGTTTTCTGTCACTAACCGGCATGGAAGCGCTGGGCTTGAGAAAGACCGGTTTTTTTCTTGTTGTATGCGCAACGTTCCATGCGACTACGCATTTCACTATAGCAGGCCAATAAGCGATCATTGCCGTTATCAGCGCCGGGAGATCAGCTTCCTTGCTGATAAAAAATCATTACATCAATCGACAGAAAGCGTGCCAATCTGAGGCAGCCTGGAATGGCAGGTCCGATTTGAGGTCGAGGAAGACAATCTGACATCATAAGAAAATTTTTTTCCTTTCCGGATGAAGCCGGCCCCTGCTTGCGGCCAGGGGTGTCTAAACTTCGGTTGACCTTTTCATTTATTTTCGTAGATCTATTGCACCATGCTTAAACGAATCTCGGTCCGAAAACTCACTTTGGGGATGTACATCAAGGAGTTCTGCGGCTCATGGATCGATCATCCGTTCTGGCGCAATGCTTTTCTGCTTGACGATCCGGCCGACCTCGAAGCGCTTCTCGCTAGCAAAATCAAGGAAGTGTGGATAGACTGCGACCGGGGTCTCGATCCGGCCGGCGAAGAGGGCGAGGTCATGCAGGCCGCTAACGAGGCCGACGTCGCTGCCGAGCTGGCGCGCACGGTCAGCGAACCGTTGCAGATCGTCCGGGTAAGCAGCGATGCCGAATTCTCGCGCGCGGCGAAGATCGTTGCCAAATCGCGGCAAGCGGTCAATTCGATGTTTGAAGAAGCCCGTATGGGACAGGCCGTCAACGCCGACAGCGCGCAACGTCTGGTCGAGGAAATTTCCAACTCGGTCATCCGTAACCCAGGCGCACTGATCAGTCTCGCGCGTCTGAAAAACGCTGATGATTACACTTTCATGCACTCGGTCGCCGTCTGCGCGCTGATGATCGCCTTGGCCCGGCAACTCGGTCTCGATGAAGCGCAATGCCGCTCGGCAGGAGTCGCTGGCCTGCTGCACGATCTGGGCAAGGCGGCCATCCCGCCGGAAATTCTCAACAAACCCGGGAAGTTGACCGACAATGAGTTCACCCTCGTGAAAACGCATCCGCGCGAAGGTCACCGCATGCTGCTCAATGGGCAGGGCGTCGATGCCAACGCTCTCGATGTCGTGCTGCATCACCATGAAAAAACCGATGGCAGCGGGTACCCGGAACACCTGGCGGGACATGAGATCAGCCTGTTCGCCAAAATGGGCGCCGTTTGCGATGTTTATGACGCCGTCACTTCGAATCGGCCGTACAAGGCGGGCTGGGACCCGGCGGAGGCGCTGGGCAAAATGGCCGAGTGGCGAGGCCATTTCGACACCCGGGTATTCCAGGCTTTTGTCAAAAGTATCGGTATTTACCCGATTGGCTCGCTGGTTCTTTTGAGTTGCGGACGGCTTGGAGTGGTCGTCGATCAGTCCGAGCACTCGTTGTTGCAGCCGCAGGTGAAGGTCTTCTTTTCAACCCGCTCTAACGCGCGCATCCTGCCTGAAGTCATCCAGCTCGGCCAACCCGGCCGCAACCTGAAAATCGTTTCTCGCGAAGACCCGGCCAAATGGCGCATTCCGGATCTCAACGAAATCTGGTCGGGGCAGCCCAATCCAACGCGTTGAATGGGTTTGGAAACAGCTGTGACGCATCCATCGGCGCAAGACGCTCCGCTTGTCTCCGGATGGTTTCCAGGCAGTTACCCGCGAGTTTCTTTGTCCGGCGGTCTCGCATTCCGGAATGGACGGCTGTTTTGCGCCGCCATCGGATGGGCAATCTGCGCTGTCGCATCCCGGCCGATCATCCGGTGTTCGATGAAAGATCCCGCTGCCCGGCACGTCGGCATCCCGCAAAGCCTGATCGTCACTTGCCGAACTGCATGGCATCAATCCGTACGACTTCGGGGTCGATGTCGTGCAACGCATCGGACAGCATCCGGCAGACCGCGTCCACGAACGCACGCCCCGCTGCTGGAAGGCGCTCTTCGCCGACAAGTCGCTGTGCTCCCCTGGCACCGGCAAGCCCCCTAGGCAGGGCAAACGCCGCAGAGTGAACGGTTACTCCGGTAAGACAGCCGCCCGCAGTATTTTGCCTTCGATTATTGCCAAGCCGATCTCACGGCCATTCAATCGCCTGGATGGTGCTGAATTGGTCGGTCCACAGCCGTACGCCTGGCCAGTCCGGGTTCTCGGTGCGAATGACCTGTCCGTCACTGTTCGTCCAGTATCTGAGCACTGACGGATATTGTTGCAAGTAGCTCTCGTCGCGGGTCATGACGAAATGTTGATTGCGCAGGACGTTTCGCTCTTTGTCCGAAGGCTGGAACTTGCTGCGATAACCGAAGCCAAGTTGCAGCGCCTGCGCTTTGACAACCGGGTAAAGATTCAAGTACGAGTTGGTTATGTGCACCGAGATGAAACCCTTGGGCTTCAGATGCCGGGCGTACGTGGCAAAGGCTTCCCGGGTGAGCAGATGGATGGGCACCGAGTGCCCCGTAAAAGCATCGAGAATGATGATGTCGTAGATCTGGCTTGGTGGCTGTTGTTCAATTTTCAGCCGTGCATCGCCGATCAGGATACGCTGTTGCCTCGCCTTGCACTGACCCAGATTATCGAACCAGGCATTTGCGATGCGAACAGCCTCGGGGTTGATTTCGTAGAAATCATACGTGTCGGTCACGCGAGCATAGTTGGCGAGGGTCCCGGCTCCCAGGCCGACGACGGCAACATCGAGCGAAGGATAGGTTTTCATCAGATAGCGCAGCGTTTCGCCGACGCCGCTTTCCGGCGCATAGTAGGTCGATGCTTCTCGCTTGCGGTCCCTGGCGAGGAACTGGTGACCGTGCGTGGTTTGCCCGCTGTAGAAGCTGCGATGGTCCTGTTCGGGGTGATCGCGGTAGCGGCTTTCGGCTACCGCCACGACACCATAAAAATTGCGCGCCTGATCCAGTATCTTCCTCTGATAATCCGTTGAATCATGGTCGCGCAGTTCGCAAGGATCAGCGAAATACAGCACACCTCCGATGGTCAAAGCTGCTCCCAATGCGGTAATGACGCGCCGGCTTGTTTGTTTGCCAAAGGAGCCGTCGCCGAGTACGAACCAGGCGAGCAGCACGGCCAGGACCAGTCCGATCGGCCACTCGTAGTAGTCATTGAAGAACGGTGTCGCAACCAAGGTGACGAACAGACCGCCGAAAGCGCCGCCCAAGGACATGCACAGGTAAAACTCGGTCAGATGGCGAGAATCGCGCGGTCGACATCGGTAAAGCTCCCCGTGGCAGAGCAGGCACACCGCCAGCAGCAGCGCGTAATGCATCCAGCGCAGCTCGGTTACCCCGTAATCCCATGCATCGCCAAGCCAGCTTGACCAATCGCTGCGGCCGGTGGTGATCAGGATCGCCGCGATGGCCGTGAAGGCGGTGGCTTTCGGTCGATACCAGCGCGGGTTGTCAAAGGTCAGGACGAAAGTCAGCAGATACAACCCCAGGGTCATGATCCAGACCCGCGGCTCGGGCGCGACGTCATGGCTGACCTGGTCGGTAACGGCGATAAACATCAGCGATGCCAACGCCGGCAGTACTACCCACGACAGTCGTTGCCTGACGCTGATTGTTTGGTCAGTCGCTTGGCCATCCGCATGGATGCGAGCCGTAGTCGTCTCCTGCTGCCGCCATCCGAGAGCAATCGGAGCACACAGCACGGCAAACAGCCAGAATCCGACCGTCCACAACTGTGCCATCTGGCCAAGGTCGAGCCACGGTTCAAACACGTAGGGAAAGGACAGCAAAGCGAGAAAAGAGCCCACGTTGGAAAGGGCATAGAGGCGGAAAACCGAGCCGATATGCGGTGTCCGGGTAAACCAGTGCTGCAACAGCGGGCCAGTGGTTGCCAAGCAGAAGTACGGCAGACCAACGCTACGCAGCAGGATCCATAACACCTGTTGCACGGGAGCATCGCTGTCGGCGGGTTTCATCGCTTGATCAGGGAGCACCTGCGTAGCCATCAGCGCGGCGAGAACGAGCAACGCGAGATGGATGCGTGCCTGCACCGTGTGTCGCGACAAGCGGCTCAAAGCATAGGCATAAACATAGCCACCGCAGAGCGTCGTCTGAAAAAACAACATCGCCGTCGTCCACACTGCCGGGCTGCCGCCGAACCATGGCAGGATTTGCTTGCTGACCAAAGGCTGCACCTGGAATAGCAGGAACGCGCTGGTGAAGATGGTTGCAGCAAAAAGCGCGAAAGTGGAGATCATTGATGGGGGAGCCGGAGGCCAAGTCCGAATTCATTGTAGGACGGGTAACGACAGCGGATCAACTGTGTCGGCCGCAATGTGTCGGGAACACATATTCTGCGCCGGCCCCGGTTTTTCGGACAATCAGATATCAGATAAGCGAAGACCGGGTGAACCGAAAGGCGATGAAAGCTGGGCGTGAAGCGCAAGCAACACGGAACACAATTCAAAGCGCAAGCCGCGACGACGCGCGGCGACGTGTTCCTGGCGAAGATGGAAACCATCGTTCCCTTCGCCCGGCTGGTGG
>CAYRXO010000007.1:0-38355 GCA_964428215.1 uncultured Candidatus Accumulibacter sp.
AAAGCGTAAGCGCCCAACGTCGTAGCTGAGGGGCCGCCCGGCCGCGCAGCGGCTGGGGAACCGGCAAGCGCAGCTTGCCGGCGGTCCCCTCGAAGCGCGGGTTAGGCGCGACGGTACTAGCCTCTATGAACGATGGCATCATTCAAAGCTGCGACCACCTTGGAAATGAAATCGCCATCTTTGCTTGTGAGGGCCTTGGCTTCCCCGGATGCGCTGCTGAGCAGGACGGAGAACTCTGGCTTTTGCAGGAACCAAAGCGCAATGGCACCGCCAATGAGGAGAACACCAACCGCAGTTGCAACGCCACCGCTAGCCAAGGCCAGCAGGCCGATTACTCCCAACACAATAGGTCCCTTTCGCGATGGGCCCTCGCGAAAGGACTTGACAGAAGTAATACCGCTCATGGCATAAGTCTGGCCTTGGGACATGAACCGAGCATTCGTAACGCTCACACCACCCTCGTTGAAAAAGTTCTTCTCTTCCATGTAGTTCTCCCTTGGTGCTTTGCGGCAAATAGAAAAGGCGTTGTCGCTTCGCCGAACTTCTTGGGTGAAGCGCCTAACGTGTAGTAGACACCAATAGTGGTTCATAAAAAAATAGCAACGAGTGGTGCCGTTGGTGTAAACATTCCGACATGGAGTCGTATACCACTTGCTTCTGGATTTACCTGACTGATTTTCATACGCCCTCTGCGCATGAAGACCCCTTCTCCCGACAAAAACACAGCTCTCGATCGAAAATATACACCGAGCACGACGGGAGTAGACATTTCCAGTCCGCGCCTGCTCGATCAACCAATGATACTTTCTCTCAATGCCTGATCGCTACCGTCCGCCGTCCGCGCAGGCCGCCGCTGTCGTGCAGTTCGACGACGATCGTCGCGTCGAGCGCCGGGGCGTCGTTGACGGTGACGGCCAGTCGGGAGGCGTTGACCATCGTCAGCGTCGTGCCGGCCGGCAGGTCGTCGGCGCTCGGCTGGTAGGGTCCGCGGCCGCCGGCGACGTCGAGTTCCAGCGGCGTTCCCTTGCGGGCTTCATAGGCGCCGCCGCCGGGGCGGGTCAGGCGGATGCGCGGCTGGCGGGTGACCTTGAACGGGCGGTCGACTTTTTGCGGTGCCAGGCCGTAGCTGAGCACGACGTTGAGCACGACGTCGTCTTCAGGGATTTTCTCGAAGGCGGCCAGACGCCATTTTTCGCCGCGCGGCGGGTTGTCGCCTTGACGTTCAACCTTCGGCGCCGCATATCCGCCGCCGCTGACGATGGCGAAGGCGCGTTCCTTGGCGGCGAGCGGAATCACCGTGTCGATGAGCGTCGCTTCATCGTAGAAGGTCGTCTGGTCGGCGATCGCCGGCAGGTCCTGCACGTCGATCTGGAAATCGCGCACCGGCAGCCAGACCGGCGCGCTGAGATAGCTGCGCACGTTCTTCAGTGTCGGCACGTCGTCGAAGACGAGGTCGAAGGCGGCGTCGCCGGCCTCGAAAACGCGGAAGATGCGCAGCCGCACCGGCGTCGCCGGCACGGCGGTCGGCAGTTGCAATTGCCAATAGGCGGCGTCCGGGCCGGCGCGCTGGCTGATCGCTTCCACCCCGCCGGGTTTGTCGATGCGCAGGACATGGCCGCTGATCGCGCGGTCGACCAGCGCCAGTTGCGCCGACTCGGTCAGGTAGCGGCGTAGGACGACCGGCGCGGCGGGCGCCGGCAGCGGCGGCACGGCGCTGACCGCCGGCGGCAGTTGCCAGGCGATGTTTTCCTGGTCGAGCTTGACCTCACCGCCGTAGTTCAGCACCAGCCATTGCGTTTCGGCGTCGTGGTCGGTGCCGACGCTGGCGTAGTAGCCATCGGCACGCAGTTTGCCGCTGCCGGCGGCGAGCAGGTAGATGCCGAGGCTGCGGATGACGCGCGGCGGCGTCGGCACCAGCGCGCGCAGGCGCGGAAGCAGCGTATGGCGTTGATCGACGAGGTGGAATTTGGCGTTGCCGGCCGCCGGCCCTTCGAGTTCGACCAGCGTCGGCACCGGCGACGGCGGCAGGGGGCCGGCGGCGGGCGCCGGAAAATACAGTTCTTCGGGCAGCAGAAAGCTGTCGCCGGCGTTGGGCACGCTGAGCCAGAGGGGGCGGGGTTGTTCGTCAGCGGTGTCGGTATAGGTAATCGGTGAGCCGGGCCGGTCGCCGTGCGCGTTGCGCAGCAGGCGTTCGGTGCGGTAATGCGCGTAGAGCATCAGCCGTACCGCGTCGCCGACGTGCAGGTCGAGATTGGCGCGCTCGCTTTTGCTTTCGACACCGAGTATGCGCCGCTTATGGTTGAAGCGGTCGTTGGCCGACAGGATCGTCGAGTAGAGGTCGCCGGAAGCGCGGCTGGCGCCTTGTTCGATGAAACTCTTGGCGCCGTCGGGCAGCAGCAATGGCACGAAGCCGATGAACGGCGTCCACGAGCGCAGGTCGAGCGCGCGTTCGAAGAACTGGCCGAGCAGCGCCAGACGGCGGTCGGCGGCGGGCGATTTCGGGTCGACCGGCGGGATGGCGTCGGTAATCAGGCGGTTGAGCGGGTTGAAGACCTGGTTCCAGTCGCTGTAGTCGAGCGCCAGTATGGCTTTGCGTGCGTCGTCGTGCGGCAAGGCCGGGCCGAGAATGACGTATTTCCAGACCAGCTGCATCAGGCCACCGATGCTCACCACCTGCGTCGGGTTGATCTCGGCGTTGTCGGGGATGCGGTTGTCGACCCGGGTGATCGGCTGCCCTTTGGCGTCGCGTTCGAGTTCGTTGATCCAGCCGGGGTTTTCCTCGCCCGTCGCTTCCTGGATGTCGGCGTACAGGAAGGAGAGCAATCCCTGCAGCGGCAAGGCGCCCATCAGCGGCCCCCAGAAATTGCATTGCTGCGTGTGATGGATCTCGTGTTCCATCAACGCCCGCCGATAGGTGTCGCTGATGCTCGGATCGACCGGTACCTGTACTTCCGGCTGATGGGCGGTGATCTTGCGGCGCGGCTGATCGCTGCGTTCGGCCGGCGCGATCTTGTATTCGCGCAGGCGGAACGACGGCGGCGGCGTGCGCGGTCCGATGAAGACTTCGTGTTCGTCGCTCGGGTCTTCGCGATCGCTGTTCCAGTTGAACCACCGATTTCCCTTGTGTTCTTTGGCGACGATCGGCAAGGGGTTGTCGAGCACCCAGTACTCGCTGCCGTCGATGGTGGCCGGCGTCCAGCTGTCGCGGAACTCGGGGTGGAAATCGGCTGGCCGGCCGGCGGGCGGCCAGCGGACGAAACATTGCGACGCGCTGGGAAAACGGTCGGCGTTGACGACGCCGATGACCAGCACGGCATCCGGAAACTGCCCGTAGGCCGACGGCAGCGCGCCGTTGGCCCATTTGAGGAAGCGGCCGGGCGGCGCCAGCGGAATGTCGCTGTTGACCGTGTCGGGAACGGCAGTCGCCTGGCTGAGCTTGAACGGCCCCGTGCCGTACGGCGCTTCGCCGGTTTCGATGCGCACGCTTTTCAACTGCTTGATTTCGCGCAGCACGCGCTGGCCGGCAAGGTCGTAGGACAGCAGCCTCTCGGCGGTAAAAGTTTCGCTGCGCTCGACTTCGAGCTGCAATTCGTCGCCGCTGGCGGCGCGCAGCACGCCCTTGTCGCTGTGGCTATCGACGTAGCGCTGCAGGGTGACGGCGGTCGTCGGGCCGAGCGTCAGCGCCGGTTTGAGATCGGCAGTGAGCAGCAGTTTGTCGTTCACTGTGCCGGCGACGGTCAGCCAGGCGACTTCCGCCGGTTTGGTGGTGCGCCAGACGCGCAGGCGGTCGCCGGGCTTGAGCGTCGGATGCGCGCCGACGAGCTTGATTTCACGCGGCTTGGCCGGGTCGCCCACCAGTCCGACGAAAGCCGCGTCATCGGCGCGCTGCAGGAAGACGTCGCCGGCGAGTGCCGGCGCGCCAGCAGCCGACTTGAGTTGCACGCTGACCAGAATCTGCTCGACGCGCACCAGGTGGGTGTCGTCGCTGGCGCCGGCCGCGACGCCCGGCGGCGGCGGAACGACGGCGGCCGCGGCGGCGACAGCGAGCACCGGCTCGCCTTTGCGCAGCAGCGGCGGCCACCATGCCGGCGGTGCGCCGGCCCCCGGCAAGGCGACGTTCAGCGTCGGCCTGGCGGGGGCCGGCGCACCGGCGACGAGCGTCCAGCCTTCGCTGGTCGCCGGCGGTACGGCTTCCTGCCAGCGTTCGAGGCGCAGATGCTCGTTCAACGAAGCGCCGCTGAAGCTGGCCGGCAGTTCGTGGCGCAGCAGCACAGCGGCGTGGTCGCTGGCCGGCAACACCTGCACGATGCGCCGGAAGACCGGGTCCGGCGCCGGCTTCGCTTTCGGCGCACTGATCTGCAGCCATTGGTCGGCGGCCAGCCGCGTCGAGGCCGGCAGCCGCAGCGCGAACCAGGTTTCGCCGACCGCGTCACAAAAGCTGCTCTTGTCGCTCGCCGGGTCGAAAAGGTATTCACGTACGCTCAGGCTGTCGTCGTCGGCCGCGAAATCGTCGTCGTCCGGATCGGCAAAATCGCTCGGCAAGGCCTTGCGCAGCACGGCGATGCCACGGGCAAAGGCCTCGCCGGCGATCGGCTGGTCGATGAAGCGTTCAGCCGCGCCGACGCCGCTGACGGCGTTGCCGAAAGCGCGCGTCCAGTGGCTGCCGTGAAAACGTTTCTTGCCATCGCTGCTGCCGGTGATGCCGAGCAGCGATTCCTTGTTCGCCAGCTCGTTGAAGCGGTTGCCGCCACCGCCGGGCGGGCCACCGATGTCCCACAGCGCGAGCAAGGTCGGGCGCCCCATGCGCGACAGTTCTTCGCGGTTGATCCAGATGACGTTGCCGATGGTCACCGCGCGGTCGCTCGCCGGACCGCCGCCGGAGACGACGCGCGGCAGAAAGCCGTTCAGACCGAGGGCAAAAGTGAATTGGCGAACGCTGCCGAGCAGCCACTGCGCCTTGACGATGGTGTGGTTGCCCCAGGGGTGGCTGCTGTCGTCGGCGCACTGTTTGCACAGCCAGACGATCAGGCCGATGATCTCGAAGTACAGATTGATCGGCAGGAAGAAAAACACCGACACCGCGGTCAGCGGAAAGCCCCAGGTCGGCAGCAGGGCCCAGCGCAGGAGGTACAGCGGCACGTACCAGCCGGAAAAATGACCGTCTTCGTCGACGCGGCCGACCGGGTCGAACTGGCACAGCGCGTAGGGATGCACGCCGCGCGCCGGCAGTTCGCGCTGGCGTTGCAATTCGGCGGCGCCGACGCCGGCCAGCCGGCGCGGGTCGTCGCCGTCGCCGTGCCACGGGTCGGGCGTCAGAAACAGCCCCAGTTCGGGATCGTATTCACGGGCGCCGCAGTGGATCAGGCCGCTGGCCGGTTCGCCGCCGTGCCCGTAGAGCGTCGGTTGCCAGCGCGCGCCGACCTCACCGAACGGCGGCGCCTGGACGATGTCGATCGTCGCCGTTGCCGGGCGCAGACAGGCGAGCAGCGTGCCGAGCGGGTCGCAGAGATAGCCTTCGGCGAGCGGACTGCCCAGCGGCCCGGCAAGACGGGCCAGCAGGCGGTCGCCGAACCAGATGAAGGTCGCCCGCGCCGCGCCGCGCTCGTCGGTGACCGCCCACAGCCGGCCGGCTTCGTCGCGGTGCTCGTGCCACCTCTCGCCGTCGCACTCGGCGCGCACCCGCCGGCCGATGCCGTCCCAGGTGTAGCGCAAGGTCGTCGTCGGCGTCGTCACGGCGCACAACTGACCGAAAGCGTCGTAACGGTAGCCGGTGACCGCCGCGCCGTCCTGACGGCGGCTGCGCCGACCGGCGGCGTCGTAGGTGTATTCGATGCAGCGACCCTGCGGGCCGTACAGCCGAAGCACGCGGCCACCGGCATCCACTTCGCGCGTCCATTCGCCGGCCGGCGTCGTTTCGCCGACCAGTTGTTCATCGCGATAATGCCAGCGGCGCTCGTCGAGCGTGCGGTCGCCGGCGTCGCGGCGTCGCCAGTGCGTCAGGCGACCCTGCGCGTCGCGGGCAAAGGTTTCATGAAGCTCGTCGCCGCCGCCGTGCCAGTGGCGGGAGATCGGCCGGGCCAGCGCATCGAGGGCGATGTCCAGCGTCGGCGCCGCACCGCCCGCCGGGGTGAAACAGGCCAGGGTCAGCGCCAGCGGCCGTGGCGTTTCGCACCAGCCGAAACCGGGCGCGATCTCGATGCGCCGCGTCGCGCCGTCGACGCTGATATGCAGCAGCGTCTCGCCGCCGGCCGGCGCGATCCGGCAGCCGCCTTGGCCGTCCCAGTCGTAGCGCAGCACGCGGCTCGAGCCGGGCAGACGCACGCGCGAGAGCCGTCCCTGGCGGTCGAGGCGGATGTCGAGCGTCGCGCCGGCGTGGCTCAGCGAGCGTCGGCGGCCATCGCGGCCGACGCGCAAAGTCGTCGCGCCGGCGCCGCTGTCGACGCGCAGACCGTCGGCGGCGGCGTCGATGGCCAGGAAGAAGCCATCGTCGGCGTCGATGCGCCACAAGTCGCCGTTCGCTTGCCGGGAATAACGCCACTGGCGGCCGTCGGCAGCGATCGCTTCGACGGTCCGCCCCTGTTCGTCGCGCAGGCGGCGGCTGCCGCGCGCGGCGTCGCTGATCGTTCGCCAGGCGCTGTCAGACGCTGACGCTGGCCGACACAGAGAGTCCACCACTTGCACCTCCTGACAGATCGTCGAGCAGCCCGTCGAGTTCGGCCTCGACGGCGGCGAGAATCTCTTCCAGTTCCAGCTTCAATTTGGCCACCGCCTGCAGCAGGATTTCGCCGGGGTCGAAAGCGAGCAGACGGACGAGCGCCGCTTCGATGTCCGTCGCCTGCGCCAGCAACGGCTGCAGGACGAGCGACGGTTGCAGGGCGCGGAATTGTTCGACGACGCCGGCGAGCGGCGACAGGTCGCCGAGCAGCGTTGCCGGATCGAGCGCGGCGAGCTTGCCGCGCGCCGCGGCGAACAGCGGGTCGAGCGCGCCGGCGAGCGCCGCCGGTGAAAACGCCTGCAGCACGCCGAGCAGGGCGTCGCGCAACTGACGCACTTCGGCTTCGATGCCGGCCGGATCGAAAAGCGCCAGATCGGCTTTCAACGCCGCGAAAGCGCCGCGCAGGCTCGGCAGCAGCCCCTGCGGCAGCAGCGGCAGCAACCGGCTGATGATCTGGTTGACCAGACGCAGCACGGCGAGGAACAGCTCTCGGGCGAAGCTTTGCATCTTGTCGAGCAGCTTGGCACCCAGCACGTCCATCTGTGCGGCGATCGCCGACGGGTCGATGGCGTCGAACAGCGCGTCGAGGCGGGCCAGCGCCGTCGCCCGGCTGTCGGGCAACGTCAGTTCGGCGGGCAGGAATTCGTCGAGCAGGCGCGCCAGACGGCTCAGACTGGCGGCGAGCGTGCCGCTGCCGGCGGTGCCGCCGGTCAGCGCCGCCTGCACCGCGTCGAGCCGTTGCCCGCCGAGCGCCGCGGCGTCGAGGTGCGCATCGACGCGCAAGGCGAGCACCGCCCCGCCGAGTTCGACGCTCGAACGGCCTTCGGCGGCCAGCAATCCTTCGACGCGGCGCAGGCGGTCGATCGCCGCCCGCAGGTCGGCCAGCGGTCCGCGCTCCGCCGCGAGGTCGAGCAGATGACGCCGTTCGGCGAGACGCGCGCCGGCCTCGCCGGCCAGCAGGCTCGCCGAATGCGCCAGCCGGCGCAGGCTGGCGAGCGGCGACGACACCTGCCGCAACGCCTCGTCGATCACCCCGGCCGCCGCGCTGCGCACGCGGCCGCGCAGTTCTTCGACCAGATAGACCACCGGCCGCACGATGTCGCCGAGGTGAAACGGCGCGTCGCCGCTGCCGCCGGGCAAGGCCAGCGGCGCGCCGGCACGTTGCGTCAACGCCTGTTTGGCGCTCTGTTGCAGCCCTTTCGGCATTTCGGCGACGACGCCGAGCACCTTGGTGAGCAGCGGTTCGGGATCGAGGCGGTCGATCAGGCCGAGCAATTCGGCGTACGCGGCGCGCAAGGGGGCGAACAGCGGCGCCGGGTCGGCCAGCTGGCCGAGTTCGGCGACCAGGCGGTCGAATTCGCTTTGCAGCGGCGCGACCAGCCGGCTCGGCGCGAGCTGCTCGGTAAGCGCCGTCACCTGGCCGAATCGCGCGGCCAGCGCGCCGGTCAGCGCGGCCGGATTGACGCTCTCGAGTACCTGCAGCAGTTCGCGGTACGGCGCGTCGAGCGCGTCGGCCAGCGCACTCGGCGCCAGCTTGCCGAGCGCCTGCCGCGCCTGTTCGATCGCCGGTGCTAGCGGTGCCAGCAGCGCACCGACGTCGATGCGCGCCACCGCCTGTTCGAACGGCGTTTTCAATTCGGCGCTCAGGTCGATCTTGCGGATCTCGCCGGCCAGCGTGCCGAGCGCACCGCGCAAGGCGTCGGGCAGATCGGCCGCGGCCAGCGCTTCTTTCACCTTGCCGCGCAGATCGGCGACCAGTTTCACCGACGCTGCACCGGCGGCATCGAGTTCGATCTGGCTCACTTGGCCAGCCAGGGCGTCGACTTGTGCCGCCACCTGGTCGAGCGCCGGCGCGACGCCGGCGACTGCCTGCGCCGCTGCGTCGAGCAGCGCCGTCAGTTCGGCGGCCAGATCGGCAATCGGGAATGCATCGCTCACCGCGCGCATCTGGTCAGCCAGCGCGGCGACCTGCGGCTGCACCGAGGAGACGTCGAAAGCGTCGAGCGCCGCGCTCAGCCCGTCGAGCCGTTGCGCCAGATCGTAGACCGGCGAGTAGAGTTCGAGACCGCGCAGACGTGCTTCGGCGTCGTGCAGCCGGCGGCTGATCTGCGCGCGCACTTCGGGAAGCGGCAGCCGGCGCAGTTGTTCGCGCAGCCCGTCGAGCAGCCGGCTGGCCGCTTCGCCGAGCACGCCGACTTCGCTGCGCGCGAAAACGTCGTCGATTTCGGCTTCGATTTCCTGCAGGCGTTCCTCGAGCTGCGGCCAGGTCAGGCCGTCGGCCGCCTGCGCCAGCAATTGCAAGGGTTCGAGAAACGTTTCTTCGAGTGTCGTCGGCGGCGCCGGCATGCGCGCCAGGAAAGGCTGCAAGGCGTGGTCGAGGTCGGCGAGCAACGCCGTCGGCTGGATCGCTTCGAGGTCGGCGGCGAACGCATTCACCGCGCCGGGCAGCAGTTCGTCGAACAACTGGTCGAAGGTCAGCCGCGCCTGACGCAGCTCGGCGGCCAGTGCCGCCAGGTCGGGCGTCCCGCTGCTCAATTGATCGCAAGCCGCGTCGATGCGCGTGGTGAGCGCCAGCGTGTGCCGGCGCAGCGGTTCGAGATCGCCGCCGGCGCCCTCGATGCGCTGCTGCAGTTGGGCAAGCACCGCCGCCGGCGCGCTCAGCGCGTCGAGGTCGATGCCGGCCAGGAAACGCGCCAGAAAGCGGGCGATGCGCCGCGCGTCGAGTTCGCCGCCGGCCAGGTCGTGCAAGGCGGCGACCGGTTCGCGCAGCGCTTCCGGCAGTTCGCTCGGCACCGCTTCGGCGAAGCGGGCGGCGATCTCGCCGAGCAGCCCGGCAACGCCGCCGAAATCGCCGAGCAGCCGGTCGGCCAGTCGTTGCGGTTCGAGGCCCAGTTGGTCGACGACCCGGCTCAGCCGCTGCACCAGTTCGCGCAGGACACGCGCCGCTTCCTCGATCGCCGACAGTTGCGACAGATCGACCAGTCCGTCGAGCTGTTTGAGCGCCTGGCGCAACACCTCGGCGAGCGCAGACGGGTCGCTCGGCAGGTCGCGCCATTGGGCGAGCAGCGGCGCCAGATCGCCGAGCAAGCGGCTGGCGTCGAAATCGCGCAGGGAGAGCGTCGCTTCGGCGTGTACCGAACCGTTGGCCAGCGACAGTTTGCCGTCGAGCGCGGCGGTGTCGAGCGAGAACAGAGCAGAGAGTGCGCCAGCCATCGCCGCCTCAGCCGAAAGGATCGTAAATGAGGACCAGATCGTCGAAGATCAGGTCAAGCAGGCGGCGCGTCGCCAGATGGATCGTCGTCGTGGCGCGCGGCGCGCCTTTGGCCAGCGCCAGTTCGGCAAGCAATGCCGGCGGCAGGCTGAAGTCCGCGCAGTGCCATTCATTCTCGCTGCGCGGCGTCGCGCCGGCGAGCAGGTCGCTGCTCAATTCGCGCGCGCCGCAGCGCAGCGCGACGCGCGGAGCGCTCGCCGCTTGTGCTGGCGACGGACGATGGAACAACTGCACCAGCGGCGCCTGTCCGGCGGCCAAAGGCAGTCCGGGCGACTGCCACGCCGCGCCACGCCCGGCGTCGAGCCAGACCTTGCCGTCGGCACAACCGTGCCAGAGCACTTCGCCGCGATTGCTGCGCAGGCTGACCCACAGCGGCGCGCCGGCGGAAATCACCGGCAGATCCTGGCGCAGGACGAAATCGACCCAGCCGGCGCTGCCGGCGGCGCATTGCACGACGACCGGATCGCCGGCCGGCGGCCCGGGCAGACCGGCGACGTCGGGGTGCAGTTGCAGCACCGCTTCGGCGGCGTCGCGCGTGGCGAGGAACAGGCGCAGGGCGACCAGCGGCACCGGTGCGCCGGCGGCTTCGCCCGGCCGCGGTGCGACGGCGACGGCGCACGCCAGGCGCCGTTCGCCGCGCAGACGCAGACCGCCGCCGGGCGGCTGCGCTTCGGCCAGCGGCGAGGCGTCGTTCAGTTCACGGTCGAGCAGGCGCGCCAGTAGGCGCGCGCGGCTGCCGCTGGCTTGGCGGGCGGCCGGAGCGTTGAGGGTCAGCGGCGTCCAGGCGCCGGCCAGCCGTTGCGTCGTCTGCGCGGCGAGCGGCCGCGCCAGATAACTGGCTTGCAGGCGACGGCGGGTGACGGCCAGCGCCCCGCCGGCGTCGGAGTGGAAAGCCAGACGCACGGGCAGCGTGCCCTGCGCCGCCGGCAGCGCCGCGGCGAGGACGTTCTGCGCTGCCGGTGTGAAGCTGACCGGCTGCTCGCCGCTCTCTGGCAGCAGCACCTCCGGCTGGCCCCACAAGGCGCTCTGCGGCGGACCGAGCAGTTCGATGCGCACGTTGCGCGGCAGCGCGTCGATACGCACGCGCTTGATACTCAGCGGGAAGGGGATCGGCTGCAGTTTGTCGAGCGCGTCGCCGGTCGCCAACTGGAACAGCCAGCCGCTGCCGGCGATGCGTGGCAGGCGCACGACGCCGCCGACCGGGTTGCTCAAGCCGCCGAGCAACGGCGCGAACAGCGGGCTGGCGAGCGAAAACGGCGGCAAGGCATACGCCGGCGGGCCGGCCCGCCCGGCGTTCAGCGGCCGCACGACGAGACGGGTGTTCGGCGCCACGGCGTCTGCCAGCGGCGCGGCGGAGAATTCGACCTCCCGCAGGCGCGCCGGCACGGCGAACTGCAGTTTCAAGCCCTGCTCGGCGCCCGTGCCGGCGGTGACGGTGAAATCGGCGATGTCGAGCGGCCGGCCCTCGGCGCGAAAGGCCAGCGCCGCCTCATCGACGTGCACCTCGTCCATGCCGGCGAGATAAGGAATCGCCAGTTCGCGCGTCACGCTGCCGCCATGTTCATCGCTGAATTCGATGCGGTCGACCGGCGGCGGATCGGCGAGAAACAGTTTCTCGACCCGCTTGACCTCCGGCGAATAGAACAGCGCCTGACGCTCGGCGCGTGGTGCGGCGCTCATGGCTGCAGGCGCACGACGACGGCGCCGAGGAAGAGGCCGCGCCGACCGTCCGGCGTCGCCAGATGCACATTGATCACTTCCTGCCGCAGCGCGCCGAGGTCGGCGGCTAGCGGGGCGCGGTAGTCGGCGACCGTTTCGGCCGCGGTGACGGTGTGCAGCCGCGCAGCGCTCTCGACCCCCGGCTGCCCGGAAACGATCACGCCGCGCTGCGCCGGCGGCAGATCGCTGGCCACCGACAGCGTCAGCGGGCGGCCGGCGTGGGCACCGTGGATCAGCAGGCGGGCGTTGCCGCCGGCCGGCACCTGCGGCGGCTGTAGTCCGAAAGTGAGCGGCAGTGCGCTGCTGTGCACCGCCAACTGGTCGATGACGCCTTCCGTCTGCGGCGGTCCGGGCGGCCAGATCGTCGCCTGGCCGGCGCAAGTTAACTGGCCAGAGAGCAGTCCGCCGTTTAACTCGTTGTTCGCGCTGCCGCCGGTCAATTCGAAGGCGTGCACCGCGTACCCCGGATCGGCTACCGCCGAGCGCAGGTCGCTGCCGTCGCGTAGCGTCGGCGCCGCCAGCCAGTGACTGGCCAGCGCCAGATCGTCGAAAAGCAGCGCCCGCGCAGCACGCAGTTGTTCGGCGGCGTTACCGAGCGGCCGGCGGACGAAAGCGAGGCGTGCGCTGAAGGTCAACGGCAATACGCGGCGGCGAGTCGCCCGGTCGAGCGAAAACTGCTCGCGGTCGAAACCGGCCAGCGGCTGCCAGTCGAGCAGCCCGACGCGGACGACGCCGGCGCCGGCCGCCGGCAGATCGCCCTCGCCGAGTGTCTGATGCACCGCCAGATCCGGGCGCGTCGCCAGACCGTCGGCGACGACGGTGGTCAGTTTGCGTTCGAGAGCGTCGAGCATCGTTTCAGTGGCGCGGACGGCGCAGAGAGGCCAGCGCGCTGACGCCGACGAGCAGCAGCAGCGCCAGCAAAGCGGCAAATTTGGCTGTCGCCGCCAGCGTCGTCAGCAGCGAACAGACGCCTTCCCACCACTGCGGCGGGAACAGCCAGGCCGGAGAGGCTGTCAGCCGGCTGTCGAGCGCGCCGAGGGTGAACAGATTCTCGGCCAGGTCGGCGAGCGGCAACGCGAGCAGCGCATAGCACGCCGTTTTGCCGAGCCAGGCGGCCGGGTAGCGCCGCCAGCTCATCGCATGGAAAAGATGAAAGAACAACAAAACGCAGAAGACGCTGTAGCTGACGATGAACAGGAAATCCAGGCGCAGCAGCCGGGTCACTTCGGCGGCGCTCGTCGCCAGCGACTGACCCAGTTGCCAGAAATCCACCCGGCCCGCTCCCAGCTGCAGCTGCCACAGCGCCTGACCATTGGCGTCGTTGAGCGGCCGCCAGAGCAGCGCGGCGAGTAGGCCGCTGAACAGCAGCAACAGCGACAGCCACACCGCCGGTTTTTGACGGCACGGGACAGCGGCTGGCTCTGCCGGTAGCGGTACGTGCTGCGGGCCGCTGGCGCCCGGAAACTCGCTGCGTGTCGCACAGAACGTCGCCTGCTCCGGCCAGGCGAACGGCCGGCTGTCGCCGGCCGCGTCGCGCGCGGTGACCGAATCGTGCAGCACGGCGTCGGCGGGAATCTTGCGCGCGAAAACGCCGGTCAGCAGCCAGAAGGGGGTCTTGGTGATCTGGCTGTGCAGCAAGGCCGTCGGCTGCACGGGGTGTTGTTGCAAAGCATCGTCTTCCAGACGCAGTCCGAGCGCGTAAGCCTCGCGCACCAGCCAGTGCCAGGCGGTGTTCGACAAACCGGCGGCGTCGCGGTAGCCGCCGCCGACGTCGGAATGCGCGCCGCGGAACCAGACCTGCCGGTAGCTGCGCGATCCGTCCGCCGGCAGTTCTCGCGGCGGCTGGTATAGACGCGGTATGAACGGCCAGCGCAGTTCGTCGAGCGCCAGCGCATGCCGGACGTGCCGGAATGTCGGCTTGACCTCGGCGTCGCTGGTGATCTTTGCCCCGAGAAATTGCCCCATGCCGACCGATTCGACGGTATCCCAGCAGCCGATGAAGTGGATCGGCACCTCGCTGCCGTTGCCCGGAAAATTCTCGGCGAACTGTCGACGGTATTCGGCCGCGGCGGTGTTGCGCTCCCGCGAACTGGGGCTGCGATAGACGCGCAGCACGGCCGGCAGCAGATTGTCGTGTTCGCTGCGCAACAGTCCGAACATATGCAGCAGACCCGAGATGGCGCGCGCGGTGAAAGCGCCACGCGAAAAACCGAACAGGAAGATGCGGTCACCGGGGCGGTAATTGTGACGGAGGAAGTCATAGCCTTCGGCGACGTTTTGCCAGACACCGTGTCCCCAGGCCAGGCCGCCGACGCGCCGCCAGGTGTCGAGGCTGAAAATGCCGCCGCCGTCGGCGATCGTGCCGTCCGGCGTGCCGACACCGGGGTCGTAGAAGGCGCGCTGCAGCGGACTTTTTTCGAGAACCGCAAACAGCTTGGCGACGTTGGTCTTCGCCGGTCCCGGCTTCCAGATGTTGCCGGTGCCGTCGCAACAGAGCACCAGATTGCGTGGCAGGAAGGTCGCGGCGGCTGACATCGTTTTCCTCAGCGAATGATTGCCACGCCGCCGCCCGGCGTGACGACGTTGTTGAATTGCGTATTGGTGCGCACGCTCTGCGTCTGCGACAGGCGGACGGCGTCGTTGGTCGCCGAGACGCGCGCGGCGTCGATTTCCTGCCGCAGGGCGCTCACCGTGTTGCCCAGTTCGCTGCTGTTACGCTGCCGTTCGCTGGCCAAAGCGTCGCGCATTTCGGCGCGGAACTGGTTATTGAGGCGCGTTTCCAGACTGTTGAAGCGGGTGTCGAGATCGAGCGCGGCGATTTCGCGGCGCAGCGATTCATTGACCTGCGCCGACAGCTCGGCCGCCAGCCGGTCGACCGAGGCGGCGAGGCGCGCGTCGAGGTCGCCGAGACGGCCGGCGACGGTTTCGGCGATGCGGCCGTCGAGATCGCCGAGCGCCTGACCGACGTCGGCGCGCAGTTGCTGCGCCAGCGCGGACTGCAGGCCGTCGCCGAGCGCCGCAATGCGGCTGTTCAACGTCGCCGTCAGGCTGGCGCTCAGTTCGTCGCTCAGCGCAGCACGTACGCCGGTGATTTCCCCGGCCAGACGCGTGCTCAGCACGTCGGGCAAGGCGGCGACATTTTGTTCGACGGCGTCCACGCGCTCGCCAAAGCCGCCGACGGCCGCCGTCATCTCCGCGCGCAGCCCTGCGCCGAGCCGGGCGGCGAGTTCCTCGTTGAGACGTGCCGCCAGCGCTTCGCGTTCGCCGGCGAGTGCGGCGTCGATGCGTTCCGGCAGGCTGGCGGCGTTGGCGGCAGCAAACTGTTCGGCGGCGCGCAAGGTTTCGGCGAGCAGCGCCGACCGTGCGGCGTCCAGCCGTTCGTCGTTGCGCGCCGCCAGGCGGTCGCCGAGTTCGCCGACGCAGCTGGCGGTGAATTGCTCGCTCGATTGCTGCTGTGCGGCGAAACGTTCACCGAGACCGGCGTCGACGTCGTTTCGCAGGCCGAGCGCGTTGGCGGCGTTTTCGGCCCGCAGTTGCGCGCCCTGCTGATCGAGACGCTGTTGCAGGCCGGTTTGCAGACGCTGTTCGGATTCAGCGACGGCCAGCGCGATGCGGCTGTCGAGACCGCCGCCTTCGCCAGCCAGATCGAGCGCGTCGCGCACTTCGTCGAGTTGCAGGACGACATCGCGCAGTCGCAGCAGGCGGCCGTCGGCGCCGCTCAGGTTGTCGCGCAACTGCTGCAGGCTGCCGACCGATTGGCGCAAGGCGGAGAGATCGATCGGCGCGCCGCTTTCGTCGGTCAGCCGCTCGCGCAGCGAGAGCACCGTTTCCAGGTTGTCGCTCAGGCCGTCCAGGCGGCCATTGACCGCGCTGACGCTGCCGCGCAGATCTTCGACGCCAGCGAAACGGTTTTCGAAACTGCGCAGTTGGCGCTGCCGGTCGAGTTCGCTGGTCGCCGACTGGTCGACGCGCCGGCCCTGATCGGCCAGTTGGCCGCTCAATTCGCCGAGCTGTGTCTTGAACGTGTCGACGTACTTGCGCAGGTCGGCGACGGCCACCCGGCTGGGAATGTCGCCGCCGCCGCTGACCATGTTGGCGCGCAGATCGGCGGCCAGCCAGTCGGCGGCCACCTGCTGCAGATGCTGGTGCTCGCGCGGTGCGAAGTTTTCTCCCAATTCGGCGCCGACGATTTGCTCCTGCGCCCGGTCGATGTCGAGCAGGCCGCGCAGCACGTCGATCAGCGTATTCCATTCTTCGGCTTCGATGCGCATGCCGCGCTGTTTGCCGGCCAGCGGCATCAGCCGGTCGTTGAGACTGTCGATACGTGCGAACAGGTCGGCCATCGTTTACCTCGGCTTGAGCAGGGAAATCAGACCGCCGCCGCCATTGAGACGGTCTTTTTTGCGGTTGAGCACCACTTCGTCGCTGTAGTTGTCGGCGCGATGGCTCTTCAGCGTGTCGGCCGATTCGCTGAGCTTGTTCGCCGCCTGCTGCACGGCGGCCACTTCCGGCGCCGCGTCGAGCACCTGGTTGACCACCGCGTCGAGTTCGACGCCGGCGTTGCGCGCCTTGCGCCCGAAAGTGACCGGCGTGTCGGTCACCGAGCTTTCGAGGTCGCTGGCCACCGCCAGCGCCTTGGCACGCGCCGCGTTGAGCAAGGGCAGGCGGTCGGCCGGCGTGTTGCCGGTGGCGGCGTCGAAGACGTCTTCGATCTGCCGGCGGAACTGCAGCGATTGAATCTGCCGCTGCAATTCGGCCAGCGCCGCGCTGAGGGTGTTGGTCAACGCGTCGAAATTGCCGGTTACCTCGTCGAATTTGCGCTCGAGTTCGCGATGGTTGTGGCCGTTCGGCGCCACTAGGCCGCACAGCTGCGACACCGTTTCGGCGAGCTGACGGATGCTCGCCGCCATCTGGTTCCAGTCTTCGGCGCGGATCGCTTCACCGGGGCGTTTGCTGGCCAGCGGCAGCAGCGTTTCGGCGATCGAGTCGGCGGCCTGGCGCACCGGCGTCAGGTCGGCGTCGGGGATGTCTTCGATGGCGGTGTTGCGGAACACCGACGGGTCGATCAACACCGAGACGCGCGTCGGTCCGTCGGGTAGCACGCGTAGCGGCCGCCGGATCACCGGCAGGACCAGATTCGGATGTTTGACGACCATTTCGTACGCGCCGGCCGCCAGCTTCGACACCTGCAGCGTGCCGTCGGCGAACGGTTTGACTTCGCGCACCAGGGCGTTGGTCGTCGGGTCGCGCAACTCGACCTGCAAGTCGCGATTGACCGCTGGAAAACCGAGAATGTTGATCGACAGTTCGCTCATCTTGCCTACCTCGTCTGTTCAGAGCGCTCAATTGCCAAAAGGGAAATCGATTTCCCAGAAGAAAGTGACGTCTTGCCCGACGCGCAGCGTCACCGGTTCGAAGACCACCTGGTTGTAGAGCCGGTTGCCGGCCATCAGCCCGGCTTCGCTGACCTCGGGCAGATCGACGGTCGGCCGGAACAGCGTGCTGACGCTGACCTGCACCACGTCGCGGCGCGTGGCGTCGAGGCGGAAATCCTCGCTGCGCACCGGACTGCGCAGCGCTGCGGCGGCGATCGCTTCCGCCGGCGGCACCGGCGGCGGCGGTGCGCCGAGGGCGGTGCTTTCGACGTCGGCCGCTTCGCGGTTCCAGCCGACCTGCACGAAATCGATTGGTCCGACGCCGGCGGTACCGGCGAACAGTTGCGCGACGAGCAGCGCGCCGTCGCGCAGCACCTGATTGCCGACCTGCCGGCGGGCAAGCAGCGCGCCGTCGGCGTCGCGTACGGTCATTTCCATCCGGCCAGTTATGCGCATCGTTCCTCTCCACTCATAAACACTGGCAAGCCATTCATTCGAAGCGTGTTTCGCCGAGCGGCGAATCGCCGTAACGCGCGCCGAGACTCAGCCGGTCGGCGCGCCCGGCGGAAGCGGTTTCCGCGTCGAGCCGTTGCCAGGGCAGCCGCGCGCGCACCGTCTGCCGCTGCCGTTCGACAAAAGGCACGCAGTGCAGCCGCGCGCGCACGCCAGCGGCGCGCAGGCCGTCGATGGCCAGCGCACAGGCCTGGGCAACGTGCCGGTGCGGTGGGTCGACCGATGCCGCGACCTCTTCGCCCGGCTCGATCACCAGCCCGCGCGGCACGCGCACTTCGAACGACGCCGGCTCGCTCTCGATCCAGCGCATCGCCAGCCGCGCCACTTCGCCAGACGGAAACAGCGCGTTATCGAACGTGCTGTCGTCGAAAGCGCCTTCACGCAGCGCTTCGTCGGCCAGGGCGAAGAAATAGCGGTCGAGGCCGCGCAGGTCGTAAAAACCGACCGACAGATACAGCCAGCGGTTGTCGCCGCGCGCCATCGGTGGCAGCCGCGGCGGCTGCTCGAGATCGTCGTCGGTGAACGGCCGTCCGGCGACGAAGCGGCGGCCGCTGAACAGGCGTTCGCTGACGTCCTCGCCGTCGAGATCGGCGACCGCCCGGCCATCACTGTCGCCCGGCGCCAGGCCGATGGTCAGCCGCCGGCCGAGCGGCACGCTGCCGCGGTAGCCGATGAAGGCTCCGACGCTGAGATTGGCCAGCATCGGTACCGTCGTCCGCCGTTCGGGAAAACCGTCGAGGGTGAACTGCGGCCAGGCGAGGTCGAGCCCGCCGTTGTTTTCCTGCCAGCGGAACAGGTACGGGATGCGGCCGCCGCGCGCGGCGAGCGTCTGGCTGACGCGCTGCCGCGGCGGGTTTTCGCAGAAGACGAGCGGCTGACGCAAGGGGCGCTGCGGGTCGACGGCAAAAGCGCTCTCGTCGCGGCGGCCGCGCAGGCCGGGGACGAGCAGCGCGCGCCGTTCGCCGCGGTCGAGCGCTTCCTCGGCGCGGTGCAGGTAATCGGCGACGAAACGCTGCATGTCGAGCGGGCCGAGCGCGCCGGCCAGCCGCGCGCGCACCGTCGGCAGCAGACGGGCACGGAACAGTTCCTGCGCTTCCCAGGGCAGCCGTTCGACGCCGACCAGCGCCGCCAGCGCTTCGAGATCGACCAGCTGGTAGGCGTGTTCGACCCAGTGCGTGCGGCGCAGGCGTTCGATGTCTTCCTGCGCCGCGTCGAGTTCGAGCGCCAGGCTGTTGACCAGTTGTCCGCTCAGGGAATCGGCGGCGATCGCCCACGGCGCCGGCAGACTGTCGAGGATCGCGTCGCGGAAGTTCATGTCGTGGCCTCGACGGCGGCGATGGTGAAGGTCTGCCCGGCCTGCACCGGGTAGCGCGGCCCGCCTTGCGCCAGTTGTGCGAACTGATCGTCGGCGGCCAGCGTGACGCGCAGGCGCAAGGGATCGATGGCGTAATGGCCGTCGTCGCGCAGTGCGGCGAGCAGTTGGTCGAAGGTGATTTCGCTGCCGGCGGTCTGCGTGCCGAAAAAGGCTTGCAGGCGGTTGCCGAGCTGCGTCTTGGCCGCGGCGAGCGCGAAACCGGCGACCAGCGTCAAGGTCAGCACGGCGCGCACCTCGACATCGACCGTCGGCGCGCCGTCCGCCGTCGGCTGGTCGTAGGTCTCGGTGTCGAAAACGATGTCCTGTTCGGCAAGATCGACGATCGCCGCCTCCGGTGGCGTGAAATCGCTGCCGGCGGCCGGCGACGCTTGTCCCGCCGTTTGTCCTTGTGCGCCGAGGGTCAGCGTCACGTCGACCAGCCGCGGATCGGCGAGCAGCGCGGCAGCGAGCGGCCGCGCGCGCAGCGGCCGGCCGACACCGTTGCGCTGCACGGCGTCGATCAGTTCGCGACGCACGGCGGCGCGGATGGCGTCGATTTCCGCTGCCGGCTGGAAACTGCCGGCGAGGATCAGCCCGACGCGCACCTGCAGCGCCAGCCGGCTTGCCGGAGAGGCGACGACGCGAATGCCAGCCGGACGCAGTTCTTCGATGCGTCGGCGCACCGCCGGCGGCAGCGGCCCGTCGCCGCCGGCCGCCAGGCTGACCGACAGCTGGATTTCGCCGGGAACGCCGTTCGGCATATCGACGATTTTCACGTCGCGCACTTCCGGCAGCAGCAGCAGGCCGTTGCGGATGGCGTCGAGGGTGCCTTTGTTGGCCGCGGCGAGTGCGCTTTTGGCGCGGGCGCGCAGTTCGACGTCGCTCTCGTCGGCCGAAGCCTGCGTCGTCGGCCGCTCGTTGACCACTTTTTCGATGCCGGCGATGGCGCGCTGGACGACGACCAGCACGCCGGCGTCGACGGCCGGCGTTCCGTCGCTGGCGCCGCGCACGCGCACTTCGGCGGTCGATTCGGCCGGCAGCATCTCGCGTGTTTCGACCGTTTCGTAGCGCAGTTTGTCGGCGGCGTCGGTGATCGGCGTGCCGGCGGGAAGGGTGATCGCGCCGATCGCGCCGGCGCGGCGAGAGAAGCGCACGCTGCCCACCGGCCGGCCGGCACGGTAGCGGCGCAGACCGAGCAAGGCGGTGACGCGCTCGAGTGACGGCCCTGCGGCGCTGTCGACGAAGCCTGAGTCGTAGGCACGGTTGAGCTGCGCGTAAAGCAGGGCCATTTCGCGGCTGATCGCCTCGCTCAGGGTACGCACGACGCTGCCGACGTTGAGGTCGGTCAGCGGCGTCGGATCGGTCGTGCGCGGGTAATAGTTGATGCGCAGTTCGCTGTTCGGCGCCGGCCGCCGGCCGCCGGGCAGGAAGCGCAAGGTCGACCGGTCGGCCGGATCGGCCGGGTTGGCGACCAGCGTGTAATCGTTGAGCGAGAAGGTCCACGGCAGCGGTTCGTCGTCGGCGCTGGCACCGGCGATATAGCCTTCGACCCGCGAGACGCGCGCCACCGGCCGTCGCTGGAGAACGATGTCCGGCACCACCACGGGTGAAGCGAGCGGGTCGTAAACCACGCGATGCGTTTCCTGACTGACACCCTGCGTCAGGTTGGTCAGCACGTCGCGGACGATGGCCGGGAAATCGCGGTCGACGAAGCTCACAGCGTCACCTCCAAAGCCAGCGCCAGCGCCTCTTCATCACCGCGCGGCAGCACGCTCAGCGCGATGCGCAGCGTCGCCGGTTCGCCGACGACGCTGTCGACGTGGATCGCCAGCACCTTGGCGACGCGCTTCTCCTGCGCCAGCGCCTCGAGCACATAGAGCCGCGCCAGATGCCGGCTGCGGCTGTCGTTGTTTTGGCCGATCAGCCGGGTCAGACGGCTACCGTACTCCGGGTGGCCGAGCGGCGCCAGGTCGCCGAGCGGCGTCAGCAGACGCAGGATCAGCGCTTGCGCCAGGTTTTCGCGGCCGCTGACGCTTTGCAGGTCGTGCGGTGCCGCCAGCGGCAGGCCGCCCTGACCGCCGACAGCGAGCGCCAGATCGAGCGTTCCCCAGGAGTCGGCGCTGTCGAGCGGCAGCGAAGCGGGCGTGCCGACGTAGCGGGTCAGACGCAGGTCGCTGCCGAATGAATGATTGCCGGCCATCTCAGCCACCGAGAAACAGTGTGCCGGCCGCGACCACTTGACCGACCGGCAGGTCGCCCGGGTCGTTGCAGGTCAGTGCGACGTCGCCGTGTCGCGCCGCCGGCCGGCCGCCGAACAGCACGCTGGCGCTGCCCATCAACACTTGTGACTGGTTGCTCGGCGGGACGACGAAGCTGATTCCCGGCGCCGTCGGCAAATGCGGCGGCTGATTGACCGCCAGCGAACCGGCAACCGCCGCCGGCTGTCCGCCGATCAAGAGCGTCGGCAGGACGCCGCCGAGCAGCTTGCCGCTGTAGGGATGCGGCAAAGGCATCGGCACCAGCGACGGACCGACCGGCACCAGCACCTGATGCAGGTCGGTGGCGGTCACCAGGTCGTTCTGGCGGGCGGCGGCTTGTCCCATGGCGAAGCCCTTTCAGTTGACGTTGACCATCTGGCCGGTGATTTTGATCTGCGCGTCGGCGGCGAGCTCGATCTGCCGGGCTTTCAGTTTCAGCGTGCCTTCGGCGACGACGCTGACGTCGCCGCCTTGTTCGATCGTCACCTGCGATCCGCCGACGATCAGTTCGGCCTTGCCGTCGCTGGCACCGCTCTGGCTGAGCCGCAGGCTGGCGTCCTGCGCGCGCAGGAAGAGTCCCTCGTCGTCGACCTGCAGCTCGACCTGCACCGACCCGGCGAGGCTCAGCGTCAGTCGGCGCGAGCCGTCGTCCGGCGTCTCGATGTGCAGTCGCAGCGCCTGCTGCGCGTCGCTGACGGCGTGCGGCAGTTGCGCGATCGCCTGGCCGGCGCTCGACGACGGCGGCGCGACCTGCTCGTCGTACAGCCGGCCGACGATCACCGGCGCGTTGGCGTCGCCGCCGAGAAAGACGATCACTACCAGATCGCCTTCCTGCGGCGGCGCCACCCAGCCGATCAGCCCGCTGGCGATCGGCACGCGCGGCAGGACCAGCCCGCTCTCGCGCAAGGTGACCGTGCAGGCGTAGTCGTCGTCGGCGAACAGAGCGCCGACGATGCCGAGCGCCGGCGCCCACTGCTGTTGCACCTCCTGGCGGGCGATTTGGCGGATGGTGTGCACGACGCGCTGCATGGTCAGAAAACGCTGCCGAGCAAGGCGCCGAGCAGCGCCGCGGGGTCGAAGGCGGCGCCGCCGCCGGCGTAATGCAGCCGGCTGCGGGCGCCGGCCGGCGACAGGCGATGGTTGACGCCGGTGATCCAGAACGGACCGCGTTCGAGTCCGTCCGGCAGATCCTGCACTTCGAAAACCGCACCCGGACGCAGCGCCGGCTGCAGAAAGACGTCCAGCGTGCCGCGGCGGAGCAGCGCGCGCTGCTGACGCAGGGCGGCTGCGCCGGCTTTGGCCGCCGCGGCGGCGGTGCGCAGCGCCGGCGCGAATTGCCAGCGATGGCGCAGATCCGGACCGTCCGGCCGCTGTCCGGCGAAAAAATCGCTGACCGGGCGCAGTGCGCTCGCGGCCGACGCCGACGCGGCGGCGCTTTCGCCGGCGACGACGATGGCTTCGATATTCTCGGCGCCACGGCACTGACGGACGGCCAGCGTTTCGCGACCATGCCGCAGGGCGCTGTCGGCAACGGCAGCGTTGATCTGCCGGGCGGTGAAGCGGTTTGCGCTGTCGATGCCGGCCAGCGTGCCGTTCCAGGCACAGACGCGCGCCAGATGCTGCCAGGCGTTGCGGCCGGGATCGGCGGCGTAGCTGACCAGCGGGTCGCTGTCCTCGACGTCGCCGACCGTCACTCCGGCCGCGGCGCACAGATGGCGCGCCAGGTTGGCGGCGCCGATCTTCTCGTAAGTCACCGCTGGCCGCAGGCGGGCGAGCGCGCCGCTACCGTCGAGCGCGCGCAGTTCGATGTCGCGATAGCTGCGGCAGATCGTTGCCAGTTCCCCGGTGAACACCGTCGCCGACTGTTCGCCGTTGTCGAGCGTCAGGCGCACGGCGTCGCCGGGTGCGCCGGCGAACGGCGCGGCGGCCGGCAGGCGTGCCGAGAGCACGTTGAGCAAGGGCGCGGCGGCCAGTTGCAGATCGAGCGCGAGCACCTGCGTCGTCCATTCCTGGTCGCCGACACGCAAGGTCAGTGCGGGAGCGAGCGGGCCGCTCACGGCAGGACTCCGGCAATGGCGTCGGCCAGCCCGCCGAGTCGTTCGGCGACGGCATCGAGCGCAGCGAGTTTTTCGACCACCGGCTTGACCGGGTTGCCGAGACTGCCGAGGTCGGCGAGACTGGCCAGCGCGGCGACCTGCTGCACGGCGTCGACCGCCGCGTCGACGGCGGCCATCACCGCGTCGGCCTGCGCAGCGATGCCGGCGGCGACGTCGGCGAGCGCGTCGAGGTCGAAACCGAGGTCGTCGCCGAAGCCGTCGAGACCGCCGAAGGCCGACACTTCGGCCGGCGGCGGCAGCGGCGGGCTTTCGCTGAGCGTCAGACGGTAGGCGTACTGCCCGGACGGACCGACGGTCTGTTCGACGGCCCAGCTTTCGATGAGCATTTTCTGGATTTCCAGCGCGCTGCTGATGTCGGCGGTGAAGCCGACTTCGGCGCCGGCGGCGACTTTTTCCTGTAACGCCTGCAGATCGTCGGCGGCGCTGTCGGGCAGCAGCCGGCCGGCGATATGCACCCGGTGCGAGCGGCGCCCGAGCCGCTGGTGATGCGTGCCGTCAAGCCCGACGATGCGTTGCGCGGCGAAATCGTTGTCGCTTTCCTGGCGTATCCATTGCACGGCACGCAGTTCGATGTCGTCGATCATCGGCGTCGGCATGTCAGTACGCCTCCACGTCGACGCCCGACTCGAACGCCGCCTGCTGCAGCCGCTCGCTGAAAGTGTCGATCAGTTCGTCGACGTCGAACGCCGTGACGGCGGGTCGCAGGTCGTCCGCGGCGGCCGGCAACGGTGACGGCGCGGCCGGTGCCGCAAGATCGTCGGGCAAAGTGACGGGCGCTGACGATCCTGGCGCGAAGTCAACGATTGTCGCGGTCGGCGTGACGAAAGCATCGACTGGCGCCAGGGCGACGGCGGCCAACGGAGCGATGCGGCGGCTGACCGCGGTCTCGGCGATTGCAGGCGCTTCGGCCGCGCTCCGGCGTGCGGCGCCCGCTGCAGGAACGACGTTCCATTCCGGCCCGGCGGCAAAGGTCATTGGCGCTGTTGCCGGACTGTCGGCCAGCGCGTCGCTTTGTGGCGCTGTTGACGGAGTGGCGGCGGACAGCGTTGTCGTTCCCGGTTCGACGGCGCGCAGATGTGCGGCCAGCGACCGGCGCGTTGCGCGCCGGCGGATCGCTTGGTGGCCTGTCATGTCGGGCGGCTGTGCGGCGTTGCTTGCCGAAAAAATTGGCGACGCGGGTGCCACAGTCGGCATCGATGGCGCCTCCGCTGATGCAGCGGCAGTGGGCGCCATGACGGCCGGTGGTATGGAGATCAGTGCGTCAGGATCAGCCGCGGCCGCGGGTGGCGGATCGGCGACGATGCGGATCGTGTTCATCTCGCTGCTGGCGGCGAAACTCGGGACATGCGGGTTGGCGACATTTGCCGCATCGACGGCTCGTTCGCTGTTCGTTTCGGCAACGGACGGCGTTACTGGCTGTTCCGCAGCCGTCGCCCGCCACAACGATTCGACTTCCAGTGCGTCGAGCGCGTCGAGTTCGGCGGGACGCCAGCCGGTCGTTCGGCAGAGGACGGCCGTCGCCCGCGTCAGCGCTTCAGGGGTGAACGGCAAGTAGGAGGAGGAATCGGTCGTTGGGAAATTGACCCATTCGGCCAGCGCCTGGCAGGTTTCTGGTGCGGCTGCCGCAGCGACGGGGCCACAGCAGGCGGCGAGCAATTGTCGTTGCAGAAATTTTTCGCCATACGCCGCGTAGCGCGCCAGGACGCGCTTTTCGCGCCAGAGCAAGGGCCGAGCGCTGATCGTCAGCCCGTCGAGACGGACTTGCAAACGGCCGCTGCCGGCGTCGAAGTCGACCGGCCAGACCGTGGCAGACGCATCGCGCAGTTCGAGCGCGCCGGTCGACGGATTGAGCGCGACGCGCACCGCCGATCACTCCTCGCGCAGACGGGTGGCGGTGAAGGCGTACACCGTTTCGCCATGCCCTTGCGCGGACATGGCGAAGCTCTTGTCGTCGAGGTAGCAATCGTCGAAGCTCAGATTGCGCGCCTGATCGGCGTGCTTGAGCGCGGCGGTGATCGAGAAGCGGCTATTGTCCTGCAGCAGTTTGTCGAGCGTGGCGTTGGCCGAAGCGACGCGCAGCCGCCCGCTGACCCGTTTCAGCCCGAAATAGACGGCGATCCGTTCGTCGCTGCCGATCGCACCGATGTCCTGGCGGTTTTTTGCTTGCGCGAACTCGATCGACTGCAAGCCTTCGATTGTCTCGTCGTTGACCTTCACCTGCGAAGCGAAGGCATTGAATATTTGCGGCATGGTGCGGGCCTCCTAATTCACCTAGTTCTTGACGAAGATCGTGGCGTAGATGTAATCGATGGCGCGCACCGGGCGCAGCTTGATATCGATGCGCACGATGCCGTTGGCGAAATCGGCCTGCGTCGAATAGACGTCGACGCCGAAAGCCGGATCTTTGCCGTCGGTGCTCGGCACCAGCGCGCCGTCGCGCTCCATCTGCAGCAGCAAAGCGAAAATCTGCTGCTTCAGGGCGTTACGCACGCCTTCGTTGTTCAGCAGGCCGACGTACTTGTCGGCAATGGCCTTGACGTCGCGGACGCTCTTGTTGACCGTGCGCTGCACATTGACCTGGCGGCCGCTGGTCAGTATCCCTTTGACGACGACGATGCCGATCCGTCGCCGCTCGTTGATCACCAGCACGTTTTCGCGCACCAGTTGCGTCAGTTGCGCATCGCTGTAACGGCCGGGCGCGACGTCGAGCGCCAGCACATTCTTGAAAGTCGGCGACTGGAAATAATCCTGCAGGCCGAGCACGCCGGCAAAAGCCGCCTCGCTGCCCGCCGGAGCGGTGAGCGCGAAGTGGTCGCTGCGTACGGCGTTGGCGTGGTCGATGATGCGCGCCGGCACGGCGTTGGCCACCGCGGCGACCGATCCGAGACCGATGCGGTTGCGCGCCACGTCGGCCATCTTGGCGCAATGCGCGGCGACGCGCTGATGGACGCGGATGATGTCGGCTTCGCTCAGTTGCTGCGCCGCCGAGGCGATGACCAGATCGACTTCCTCGGCCTGTTCGAGCCGGTCGAGCGCATCCTGGTAATCGTCGACGCTCGGCGAGGCGCCGCCCGCGAGTTTCTCGGCGCGCAGCATGTGACGCGGAAACGAGGTGGCGCGCGAACGGACGAAGAGATCGTGCGCGCGCAGCAGCGCCGAACTGCGCAGTACCGCCGGCAGGTAATTGACGTCGTCGGGGTCCATCGTCAGATTGCTCAGCGTCTCGTTCAACGCGTCGTCCTGGAAAATTTCGACGCTGATCACTCCCGTCGCGTTGTCGATCGTCGATACGCCGCGGGTCAGCGCCACGGCGACCTCGCCGGCCGCGCCGGGAGCGAGCACCAGTTCGAGCAACGCCGGTTGTGCCGGGTTGTCGCCCGGCAGGGCCAGTACCGGCGCGCGGCCGCGGCCGCCGTCGAGCGGCACGCCCTGCACGGCCGGCAGCGCGGTCGCCGCCGCGACGGTTTCGAAGCGCACCAGCGGATCGTTGAGCGCGGCGATGGCCTCCAGCGTCGCCAGACCGGCGTAGCGTGCGCTGTCCTGTCCTTCGGCGAGCACTTCGAGATCGATGCGCCGCGCAAGCGCGGTCGACGGCAATATCGACGGCTGTGCCGCGCCGCGCACTTCGGCTTCGACATCGGGGTCGGCGGCCAGCCCGGCGACGATCTCGGCCGGTGACGCGAAGGGGCCGTAGCTGCGCGCGGCCGCCGGCGGCACCAGGACGATCAGGTTGACCGCGCCGTCGGCGGCCGCCTGCACGCTGATGCGGATCGTCGTCCCGGCCAGCCCGCGCCGGCGGGCACGCACATCGACGCTGGCAGCGTTTGCCGCGCCGCTCAGCGCCAGGCCGGCCTGACCATCGTCGACGCGCAGCGCCAGCCGATTGCCGTCGGCACCGTTCTGCCGGGCAGTGGCGCGCAGGACGTCGTCGGCGCCGGCGCGCAACACGGCGAAGGCGGCACGCGGTTCGGCAGCGGCCAGCGGCGTCCGCGCCAACGAAGCCGGCAAGGCTTTCTCGAACAGCGGGTCGACCGCCACCAGCACGCGCGACTGCGTGTTGATGCGCTCGAAGAAATAATCCGGACTGGCGGCGTCGAGGTTGAGATTGGCGTGTGTCTCGATGCTCTGCCCGTCGAGCGACACTTCCAGCGTGACGTACTTGATTCCCGGCGTCGTCTCGCTGAGGGTGTGCGTTTGCGTTGCACGTACCGCCAGCCGGTTGGCCCAGGCGCCTTCGGCGCGTGCTTCGAGCCGGGCGACACGTTCGCCTTCGTCGTCGAACAGATCGAGGCGCGCTTTCTGACCGCGGCCAGGCTCGATGCGCGCGACGACCATCTGCTGCACGCCGTTGGCGAACGCCGTGCGCACTTCCGGCAGCGAATAACGACTGGCCGGGCCGAACTGGTCGATGAATTCGGCGAAATTGCCGATCGGCGTCGGCAGCAGCGGACCGCGGTCGACCACGCCGACCACGCCGAGAATTCCGGTCGCACCGGGCAACACGGGAGCCGGCTCGAAATCCGTGCGGACCTGTACGCCGGGAATAGTGAGGGCGGAAGGCACGTCGACACCTCCATCTGATCTTCGTTGCAGTTGTACGGCGGAACGAACGACCCGCAAACCTTTGCCACGGCTTCGTTCCGGACTGTCCTGCAGCGGGGACGGATTTCCGTCACGCCGTGCAGGGATACGACCAACGACCGCAAAAGACAAACAGCTCAACAGACGCCGCTACTTGCGGCGCGCTACGGCAGAGTGACGCTCATCCGGTGGATGTGGGTACTGATTTCCGGCCGGATGCTCTCCGGTTTCGATTTGGGCCCTGCGGAGAGATCGGACGCCAAATGAAAACGAGTCTCAATAATCCTCGCGAACGTCGGGCGTGTCAATCACCTGCGACGTGACTAAATGCATTGATTGGGTGTGAAGAATTGCACAACGGCGGTTCCTGCCGCGCGCTCCCGGCCGGATGGCGGGAGGCGCGGAGCGGCACAAGAACTGACAGGCGCACCGCTGCGCCATGGCACCTTCGGCGACTCGCGTCAGGAAGCGGTCGCCGGAAATGCGGCGGCCTGCAGGGCGTTCGCAGACAATCTTGCACCTTTTCAGTGCTTGACCGTGAAATTCAGACTTTTCCTGCCGTTGAACAAAGCGCACAATTCCTTTGCGACGACAAGCTCGTTCGTGCGTTGATTTCCCGTCGCCCAGCACTGAACCCGAAGAGAGAATGACACCAGAAGAACTTGACCACAATCGGATTTACGCCAAAACCGTCGCGGGTGAAGAAGCCATGCAGCAGCGGACGCTGGTCGTCCAGAGAAATCTGCGCATGGTGCTCATTCTGGTCGATGGCAACGCCACGGTTGCCGAGTTGTGCAACAAGACCAACCAGCCCGAATTGACCTGCAGCGCGCTTTGTGAACTCGAGAACGATGGTTTCATCGAAGCGCGGGTCGAAAAGGAATCAGTCTGGTCACCCGAGCGGCAGCGCGCACGTGAGGAAGGGCTGGCCCTGGCCGATTTTTCGGAATTCTCGTCTTTTGGCGGCAATAACAGCCCAATTTCAACTTCTCCACCTGCCCAGCGCCTCATGCCGCCGGTTGGTGACGCACAAGGGGCAAGCACCGGCATTCTCTCGGGTGCCAGCCTGGGCGTGTTGTCAAACTCGCCGCCATCCTTTTCCGACCGCTCCGCGCCCTTGTCGGCGTTCGATTCGGGGACCGTCTTTCTCTCCAAGGCGGAGGCGACTTCGATCAACGACCTGCCGCCGGCAGCGAGCGAGTCATCGATGCTGGAGAATTTCAGCTTTTTCTCCAAACGCGGGCTGGAAAAGAAAGGGCCGGATCTCAAGCCGATCAAACGGCAGCCACCCCGCTGGTATCTGAGCTGGCCGGCGGTGCTGCCGTTCGGCGCGCTTTTCCTGCTGCTGTTGCTCGCTCTCGTTGCCCTGTTCTTTCCTTATGCGCATTACCTTCCGGCGATGGAAGCGGCGATCGCCCGCACGACCGGGCAGGCGGTCAAGATCGGGGGCATGCACCTGACGTTTTATCCCCGCCCCGGCCTGTTGTTGAACGACGTCCAGTTCGGCACACCGAGCGAGCCCGGACTGGTAGTCGGCGAGTTGCGAATGCAACCGGCCTTGAGCAGCCTCTGGCAACCGCAACTGGTGCTCAGCAGCCTCGAATTGCGCGCGTGGACCTTCTCGGTGCAATCGGTCGAACAACTGACGGCGACACTGGCCGCAACGGCGGACAAGATTGAAAAACCGCTGATCGAACAGATACTTTTCGAGAAAACCGGGATTGTCTTCGCCGGCCTGGGGATCACCGACCTGCACGGACAGGCTAGACTGACCGCTTCCGGGACGCTGCAGTCGCTGTCCTTGTCATCGGCCGATCGCCGTCTGCAGATCGATGTCTCCCCCGAAGCCAACGGACTGGCAGTAAAAATGCAGGCGCTCGACTGGAAGCCGGCTCAGGATTCGCCATTCCTCTTCAGTGCCTTGAACCTCCAGGGTCACCTGAGGGGCAGACGTCTGTCGCTGGACAATGTCGACTGTCGCATTTTCGACGGCACGGCCAGCGGCTCGGCGTCGCTCACCGATCAGCAACGAGCCGGCCTCACGGGCGAATTGTCTTTCGAGCGCATCAATCTGGGCAAATTTGGCGAAGCGCTGGGAATCGGCAGCCAGTTCCAGGGTAATGCCAGCGGCAAAATGCGCTTTTCGGCAACGGTGCAGGAGGCGACGAGTCTGGCCTCGTCGTTGAACTCCGACGGCAGTTTCACCATCACCCGCGGCAATCTGCTGAACATCGACCTGGGCGAGGCGGTTCGGCGAAATTCGAGCAAACCGATACCACTTGGCGGCATGACCCGTTTCGACCGACTGTCCGGTACTTTCCATCTGGCGCCAATGGCTTATCGTTTCGCGCAGCTGTCATTGACCGCCGGCCTGCTGCAGGGCAATGGTTATCTGAACGTCAATCGCAGCCAACAAGTCAACGGACTGATTACGGTGGCGATCGGCCGCAATCAGGCCCCGCTGCCGATCGCCATCGGCGGGACGCTGGCTGCGCCGCTGTTGCATATGGCCAGCCCGGCGGCTGAAACGCGAAATGCCGGCGCTCAGAACGAAAAGCCCTGACCCGACGCAGACGCTGGCGGCAGAGCGGCGCATTCGCGCGGCTGATCGCATTTCAGGGCTTGATTTTCAGGTTGCGCGAGCTGGCAGCGCTGGACGTACGGCGAATAGGCTGCGAGGGATGGGGAATGCCGTGTTTCCTCAGCCTTCCAGTCGGCTGTCGTGCGCCTGGTCTACTGGTATTCCCGGACGATGGCAACATTCTTTTCTGCTGCACTCGACGTAGAGATACAAGGCATGCTCGCGAATGATGAAGCCTCGTTCGGCAGCGACGGAGGCTTGTCGTTGTTCGATTTCAGCGTCGAAAAACTCTTCGACACGACCACAGTCGAGGCAGACCATATGATCATGATGATCGCTGGCTTTGAGCTCGAAAACGGCCTTGCCCGACTCGAAAAAATGCCTTTCGAGCAGGCCGGCCTGTTCGAACTGGGTCAGGACGCGATAAACCGTTGCCAGGCCAATGTCAACGTTTTCGGCCAACAATAAGCGATACACATTCTCGGCGGAGAGGTGACGAACCGTTGTATTTTCGAACAGGGATAGAATTTTGAGGCGCGGCAGAGTGGCTTTCAGTCCGGTACTCTTCAGATCATTGGCGTTACTCATCAGGCATCCTCGGCAGCTACGGCGGGAGTAGCAAAGTTTTTCGGTTATGATATACCTAGAGACAAGACTGCGTAGCAAACCGGCTACCGGCAAGTCTGCGCGTAATCCGCCGCCGTCGATTTTCCTGCTTCGTGTCTTCTTCCCTGGCCGACCAAATGATGATCGATTCTCGATTCCTGGCTGTTTCCCTGGCGCTGACAGCCCTTGTCGGTTGCTCGTCGGTGCCGCGCATCGTCAACGAGTACCGCATTGATATTCAACAAGGTAACGTACTGACACAGGAGATGGTTTCCCAGTTGCGGCCGGGAATGTCCCGCGATCAGGTGCGCTTCATCCTCGGATCGCCGATGCTTGCCGACATGTTTCATGCGGACCGCTGGGATTATGCCTATTGGTTCAAGAAGGGCAATGGCGGACAAGCCGAGTCGCGTCGGTTTTCGCTATTTTTCGATTCCGATGGCAAATTGAGCCGGGTTGCCGGCGATGTCGCTCCGGCAACCAGCAAGGACCCGATTGTCATTTCGGAGACGCGTAACCGTGAAATGGAGTTGAGCGAACTTTCCGCGGACGCGGCCGCTTCGCCACCACCTGCTCCGGGACGCGGTTTCTTTGGCTGGCTGCTGGAAAGCATGGGGTTTTAAGATGAGTGCATTGACGATCGCCATCGCTGGCGCAAGCGGGAGAATGGGCCAGATGCTGGTCGAGGCGGTGCTCAAGGATGCCGACAGCCAACTCGTCGCCGCTTTCGATCAGATCGGCACCCCGGCCATCGGCAAAGATGCCGGCGAGGCGATCGGCCACCCGTGCGGTATTCCGATCACGGACGATTTCGCCGCCGCCATTGCCCGCGCGCAGTGTCTGATCGATTTCACTCGACCGGCTGGCACCTTGCAGCATCTGGCCGTTTGCCGTCGACACGGCACGCACATGGTCATCGGCACTACCGGCTTCGATGACGCCGGCAAAGCCGCCATCGATGCGGCCGCGCAGGATATTCCGATCGTCTTTGCGCCGAATATGAGCGTCGGGGTCAATGTCATTTTCAAATTGCTCGACCTGGCGACGAAAATCATGCACACGGGCTACGATGTCGAAATCGTCGAGGCCCACCACCGACACAAAATCGATGCGCCGTCCGGTACCGCTTTGCGGATGGGCGAAGTCGTCGCCCGGGCGCAGGGCCGCGACCTCAAAACCTGTTCGATTTTTGGCCGGGAAGGCGTCACCGGCGAAAGACCCGCCTCGACCATCGGCTTTGCCACCATTCGCGGCGGCGACATCGTCGGCGACCATACCGCCATGTATTGCGGCACCGGCGAGCGTGTTGAAATCGGCCACAAGGCCAGCAGCCGGATGCCTTATGCGTTGGGCAGTCTGCGCGCAGCGCAATTTTTGCGTCATCAGCGCTGTGGGCTGTTCGACATGCAGGACGTACTCGGTTTGCGCTGAAGCGTCGGCTCGGCGTTCCCCCTGCAGGCAAATCGATTTTGGCACTGAGAATCCCGATCCTGGCGCTGCAATTGGCCGGCGCGCTGGGAAAGAATGCCGAACAGGAAGTCGATCGCATGTTGGCGGAGATCGGCGCGCAGAATCCGCATCTGGCCAGAAAGACGACCCGGATTTTCGAAACCGTTGAGCAGTTGCTGGCCAGCTTCGGTCGTCTGCAGACCGTGCAGGCCGAATTGTCCGGTGACACCTTTTCCAACTGGAATCTGCGCAACGGGCGTATTGAATCGGGGCGTGGCTGGAAAGCATTGCTCGGCTACCAGCAGAACGAACTTGCCGACAGTCTGGTCGTCTGGCGCAGTTTGGCCGAACCAAGCGATCTGAAAGCCTTCGATGCCACAGTTGCCGATCATCTGCAGAACAAATCGCATTTCTTTCAGAGCGCCTGTCGTTTGCGCAACAAATCGGGCGAATGGCGCTGGTTGTTGTTGAAAGGGCGGATTTCGGCGTTCGATGAACACGATGTCCCCTCGCATGTCATGTTGCTGCAACGCGACATCAGCGATTTCAAACAGGCGGAAGAAGCCGCCTGGGTGGCCAAGGATTCGGCCGAGGCGGCGAATCGGGCACGCGGCAATTTTTTGGCCAACATGAGTCACGAGATCCGGACGCCGATGAACGGGATCATCGGCATGACCGATCTGGCCCTGGATACCCAGCTTGATGCCGAACAGAGGCACTATCTGAAGACGGTGAAATCGTCGGCGGAATCCTTGCTGTCCATCGTCAATGACATCCTCGATTTTTCCAAGATCGAGGCCGGCAAGATGCGCTTCGAGGAAGTGCCTTTCTCTTTGCCGACTCTGATTTTTGATGCCACGCGTGCGCAAGCGGTCACGGCGCACAGCAAGGGCCTGGAAGTGCTGGTGACGGTCGCGCCGGATGTGCCCGGCCGGGTACTTGGCGATCCAACCCGCTTACGGCAGGTATTGATCAATCTGCTTGGTAATGCGATCAAGTTTACCGAACAGGGGGAAATTTCCCTGACGGTTTCGGTGGAAGAACGCAATGCCAGCCTGGCCGTTCTCCGTTTCTCAGTCCGTGATACCGGCATCGGCATTCCACCCGAACGGCAAGCGATCATTTTCGAGTCGTTCTCGCAGGCAGACGATTCGACGACCCGGCGTTTTGGCGGCACCGGCCTGGGATTGGCGATCTGCACGCATCTGGTGCAGCTGATGAATGGCCGCTTGTGGCTGGAAAGCACCGTCGGCAAGGGCTCGCGTTTTTCCTTCAACGGACGTTTTGCCATTGACCCCGGCGCGTCTGTCGAAGCGGAGACGGTAACGTTCGGCAAACAGCGCGCCCTGATCTTTTCCCACCATCCGGCGGTTGCCGCACAACTTGCCGAGATGCTCGGCCACCTGGGGATCGAGCCTTCCGTGCTCAAGGATGCGGCCAGCACATCGCGCACCCTCGAAAAGTCGCGCGCGGTCGGTTTTCCCTTCAATTTCTTGCTGATCGATGCCTCGCTGCCGGAAAGCGGCGGTTTGGCACTGGCCGAATCGTGGCGCGAAGGATCGTATCCGGAAAAACTGATCGTCCTGCTGAATACCAAACAACAACGCGAAGATCTCTCGCGATTGCGTGGCATCGAAGGTGGGACACATCTGGTGAAACCGGTGGCTCCCGACGACCTGCTGGCGGCACTGACGCTGCTCGCCTCGCCGCCTGAAAACCACGCTTTGCTGGAACCGCTGTCATTTTCCACTGACCAGCGTTCGCCCAGCCGGCCGACCCAGGTGCTGCTGGTCGAAGACAATCCGGTGAATCAGGAACTGGCCACCCGATTGCTGACCAAATGCGGTTATCACATCACGCTGGCCAACAATGGCGCCGAAGCCATCGAGTGCTTCGAACAACAGGAATTCGACCTGATCCTGATGGACATGCAAATGCCGGTGATGGGTGGCATCGAGGCTACCGAAACGATACGCGCCCGGGAAATGCGCCGTAGCTGGGTCATGTCGCACCAGGTGCAGTCAGTCAGCATCATCGCCATGACCGCCAATGCCATGGAAGGTGACCGGGAGCGTTGCTTGCAAGCTGGAATGAACGACTATGTTGCCAAGCCGCTGAAAGCACAAGATTTATACGCGGCAATCGACCGCTGCCTCGACGTGCGCAACAGCGTCACCAACCTTTTGCCTTCGCTGGATATCAATGTCGAATCCTCTTCGCTTAATTTGCCGGCCGCAGTGCGTGACGTAGGCGATCAACAACTGATGTTGACCATGGTCAACATGTTTCTCGGCGAATGGGATCGCTATCTGCGCGAGATTGCCACGACGATCGACGATCGTGATCGTGATCGGTTGAGCATGTCTGCGCATACCGTCAAAAGCCTGCTGGCGATGTTTCACGCCGAAAAAGCACGCCGTCTGGCGGCGGAACTCGAACTGCTCACCAAAGCCGGAGCGGACAACGTCGATTGGCTCAAATGTCACCAGCTTGCCGAACTGCTGAATCAGGAAATGGCAAAACTCAAGCCGGCATTTGAGCTGTTTGCCACCGACAAAACAGTCAGTAACATCCTTTGAGAAGGGATGCTGCCAGAAGCCAGCAAGGTCGTTTCGGCAATACCCACCTGAATGTCATGGCTGCTGCATGATTTTGTTGTAACGCCGCCTCAATTATCCCAACCCTGGTTTGCCGGCTGCGAAAAAATCATTTCTCTATCAACAGGTTGCCAGGTGAATATTCCCCGCGTGAGACGACGCGCGCCTTGATGCCGATGATTCAGGCGATGAGTTTCCGGACATCTCCTGGCAGATGGTCGAGGCCGGGGGCTGCGTGCAGGCAGTCGAGAGCGGCCAGGGTCAGTCATAATCGTTTGCCACCAGCGCTCCGCATCCCAGTTCAGTTCGTTGCGGCGCAAAGAATACACTCCGGATCGGTGCACACTGTGACTTTGCCCGGCGTTTTCTCACAGAGCAGCGCCGTCGCCGCGATTCGTCAAATCACCACGCTCGGCGCGCGTGTCGTGCCAGCGGGAAAAATTCTCATCGCAACGGGTTGATATTGAGGTGACTTTTCTGGTGGTCGGTAAGCCGGGGTTAGACGGTCGACAATAGGTCGTTTTCGGCAAAGCGCGCGCTGAACGCATCCGGCGACGGTGGACAGAAAGCACCGTCGGCCGTACGCAGAACCCGGTCGAGATGCCGTTCGGCTGGAGGCAGCAGCCGCCGGTACAGATCCTTGCATAACAGGCGCGCCGATTCGCCCGGCCAGTCGCCTGGCAACAGTTGCTCTGGCAATTCCGGGTCACGCAGCAGCAAGCGTCGATAATCGTGAATCAGCAACAAACGCAGCAGAAAAGCTTCCTCGTCGTCTGCGGCAGCGAGCGGGTCGCCGCGCACCCCGGTCAGCAGCGGCGTGTAAATGTTGACGAATTCAGCGTAATCCTGCGCCATTTCGCGCAAATCCCAGGCACGCGCGACCAGATCGGCATTGCCGGCCGTGCCGACCAGGCTGGCGTCGGCAGCGATCAGCGGCAACAGACTGGCCAGCGAATCACCCAGCCCTTCGACGATCAGCGCATCGAAGACGCTCGCCAGGTCGGCGCTCGGATGGACGAAACATTCGGCGCCCAAAGCACCGAATCCTTGCCAGAACAGCGCACGCCGCAGCGCGTCGCGGTCTTTCTGGGCAAAAACGCCGAGGACGAGAATTTGCCGCCAGCGGTGGTCCCAGCCGGGCGCACGCGCCGCATAAATTTGCCGCGCGGCATCGCTGCACCGGCGTTCTCCCGAACTGGTCAGGCGATACTCGCTGCGCCGGCCAGATGATTCGCTGGTCAACCACTCGTCCCGGCTGAGGCGGAAAACGGCGGTACGTACCGAACGTTCATTGACCCCCAGCGGTTCGAGCAGGCGGATCAGACTGCCTACCCAGGCACAACCGCCACGTGGCAGCACGGCATCGCCGAACAGCGAGATCAGCAAGGAACCCGCATGCACCCGCTTCTGATGACTGAAATCAGCGATATGCCTGCGAATGCTTGCCGCCATCAAAATTTCATCTCGCAAAAGCTCTGTCGGCTGCCGACGGGTTGAAAAAAATCGCGTTATGATACGCCTATCGACGTTGCAACGCTTCCTTTGTACCATTTGCAAGTGATCGTTTCTTGGCAAAGCAAGGTTGGACAGAGCTTCATTTCTCCGGCCGGAAGCCGATTTTTCGGTTGTTTTGCAGCTTTCCGTCGCTGTTCGTTTCCCTTTTTCAACAGTCCCGGCGCGTTGGCGTTGCCTACGATACCCGTCGCTCGTTTTCACAAGGAGTCCGCATGTCCAAATCGCCGCTCATCGACCGCGATAACCCCGAAGCCCTCCTGCTTGCCGAACAAACCGGCGAAGCGATGTATCGTCGCGATGCCGCCTTGCGCCTGATCGGCATCCGCTTGCAAAGCATCCGTCCAGGTTATTCGCGGATGGCCATGACTGTTCGACCGGACATGACCAATGGTCATCACATCTGTCACGGCGGTTATTTATTCACTCTCGCCGACTCGGCCTTTGCCTACGCCTGTAACAGTTACAACCGCAATACGGTTGCCTCGGCGTGTCACATCGATTTTCTGACCCCGGCACGCGAAGGCGAGGAACTCGAGGCAGAATGCGTCGAACGTTCGCTCTCCGGTCGCACCGGTGTTTACGACACGACGATCCGCAACCGTAACGGGCAGGTGATCGCGCTCTTCCGCGGCAAGTCTTACCGCATCACCGGCGAAGTGATCACCGGTCTGGCCGCCGAGGATCGGCACCCCGAATCGAACCCGGTGGCTCGCGGAAAATTCGAAGGCAACCCGCAGTAAGCGCTCGGCGCAACGACATTTCTCTCTCCGATCAAGCGAGAATGACCGTTTCCAGCCGGGAATGAACGACCCCTCACCGTCCGCTTTCTTCCCTGCGGAAGACATTCCGGCAGGTCGCTGCAATGAAACTGTCATTCTGATTCACGGATTATGGACCCCGGCGCTGGTCTGTGCGCCGCACAGTCACTGGTTGAAAAAGCGCGGCTACCGGACGCGGCGTTTCGGTTATCACAGTGTTCGCGCCAGCCTGTCGGAAAATGCCGCGCAATTGCAAAGCTTCGTCGCGCAAACCGATGCCGAAATCATCCACTTGGTCGGTCACAGCCTGGGCGGTCTGCTCATCCTCGAAATGCTGTTCAACACGGCCGATCCACGGCTGCGGCGGGCAGTGCTGCTTGGCACACCTTGCCACGACAGCTACTGCGGGCGGCAGCTGATCGATCTGCCGCTTCTGCCCTCGCTGCTCGGCAAGTCGACCATGGAATGGCTGTCGCGCGGCCCGGACTCCACCGCCTTGCGCCACGCGGAAGTCGAAGTCGGTGTCCTGGCCGGAACGCGCAGCGTCGGACTGGGGCGCGTGGTTCCGGATTTGCCGCTGCCCAACGACGGACTGGTCGTCGTTGATGAAACGCGACTGGTTGGCGCCACCGATTTCATCACCCTGCCTGTCGCACACTCGGAAATGCTTTTCTCGCCGCAGTGTGCCGAACAAATCGCGTTTTTCCTCGCCAGCGGCCGTTTCGAGCACCGCGGGGTGGAATAGAGGCTGACGGACTTGTTCCCTGCGCATGGAGCATACCTGTCGGCAACACTCCTGCTCCGCCAGGTCTGCGACCTACTTAGGAGCCAAGCAAAAATCACTTGAACAATTCGGCTATTCGTAAAAGTGTGTTGGAGCGGGATCAAAGTTCACCCGACTCGATCATGCGGATGAGTGTTGAAATATCCGCCCCGTAGTTCTTCG